>CAZHMN010000157.1:0-3164 GCA_964533705.1 uncultured bacterium | reverse complement strand
ATGAACAAAGGCTACATCCGTCAGATTATCGGCGTGGTGGTGGACATCGCCTTCCCGGAAGGTAACCTGCCGCCCGTCTACCAAGCTTTGAAAATCCCCCGTGAGGGACAGGACGATTTGATTTTCGAAGTGCAACAGCATTTGGGCGACAGCGTGGTGCGCACTGTGGCCATGGATAACACCGACGGCTTGAAACGCGGCGATGAAGTCATTGACACCGGCAGCCCCATCACTATTCCCGTGGGCCCGGCGACCCTGGGCCGTCTGATCAACGTGATCGGAACACCCATTGATGGTCTGGGAGAGCTCAAAACCGACATCCGCTATCCCATTCACCGTCCTGCACCCGAGCTCAACAATCTGGAAACAAAAGCTGAGATACTGGAGACGGGGATTAAAGTCATTGACCTGATCCAGCCCTTTTCCAAAGGCGGTAAGATCGGACTCTTCGGCGGCGCTGGTGTCGGCAAGACGGTCATCGTCATGGAGCTGATTAACAACATCGCCAAGGCTCACGGTGGGATTTCGGTCTTTTCCGGCGTGGGTGAACGCACCCGTGAAGGCAACGACCTGCTGCGTGAAATGATTGAATCGAAGGTTATGAACTGGGGTGAGAAGTTCGACTTCAGCAAGTTCGACCTGAGCGACGTAGATCATGAAGCGGTCAAGACTTCCAAGGTGGCTATGGCTTTCGGGCAGATGAACGAGCCGCCCGGCTGCCGTCTGCGCGTGGGGTTGACCGGTCTTACTCTGGCAGAGTACTTCCGCGATGAAGGCAAGGACGTTCTGCTCTTCATTGACAACATCTTCCGTTTTACGCAGGCGGGCAGCGAGGTCTCCGCTTTGCTGGGCCGCATGCCTTCAGCGGTTGGTTACCAGCCCACTCTGGCAACGGAGATGGGTGCCTTGCAGGAACGCATCACCTCGACTCTGCAGGGATCTATTACCTCGGTGCAGGCCATCTACGTGCCCGCCGACGACCTGACCGATCCGGCCCCGGCTACGACCTTCGCGCACCTTGATGCCACCACGGTGCTATCGCGGCAGATCGTCGAGCTGGGAATTTACCCGGCCGTTGATCCGCTGGATTCCACCTCACGAATCATGGATCCCGCCATTCTGGGCGAGGATCATTACAATACCGCCAAGCGCGTCCAGGAGGTCCTGCAGCGTTATAAGGATCTCCAGGACATCATCGCCATTCTGGGCATGGACGAGCTCTCTGACGAGGATAAGGTCACCGTCAATCGCGCCAGGAAAATCCAGAAGTTTCTGTCGCAGCCTTTCTTCGTCGCCGAGGCCTTTACCGGCAGATCCGGCAAGTACGTGCCCATCAAAGATACCATTCGCGGTTTCAAGGGCATTGTAGAGGGCGAATACGATCATATCCCCGAACAAGCTTTCTACATGGTCGGAGGAATAGAAGAGGTTCTGGAGGCTGCCGAAAAACAGGCTGCCTAACCGAATGCCCAGTAGATCAGCTAAAACCAGCTCGGACTGAGCTGCATTTTCACGCTTATAACGGAGATCGGGCAGGAACTGTCCCGGTAGAGACTTATGGCGAACACCTTTCAACTGGATATCGTTACACCCGAGGGTCTGGTTTTCTCCGAACCGGTGGAACATCTGCGCGCCCCCGGAATAAGGGGGTCTTTCGGAGTTCTGGTCGGGCACACGCCGTTTATGACTTCGCTGGCTGTGGGTGAGGTAGATATCACGCAAAGCGGCAAAGTACGTGCGCTGGCCACCTCGGGCGGATTTATAGAAGTAAATCCCGACAAAACTGTGATTTTGGCGCAAACAGCGGAATTCGCCGAGGATATTGATCTGGAACGGGCTGAAGCAGCTAAGAAGAGAGCTGAAGAGCGTCTTGCGGCAAAACACGCTGATACGGATTATGACCGAGCTCGAGCTGCGCTGATGCGCGCGGTCAATCGCATTCGCTTGGCGAGGAAATAACCGCAACCTGCTGAAACGCGAAAAATTACAATCGCATTGCATACTATGAGGGAATGGATTCCATCTATTCCCTCGTTTGCGTTATAGATCGTCCGTAAGTGAGATTCTGATAACGCTGCCATCCAACGGAAAATTCTCAATATTTGCCTTGAAAAACAGCAATTTTATTGGTAAAGTATGACAAATAGAATAAATGATAGCAGGAAAGGAGGCGTGTATGATCATTCGACCGGCGGAGGATAAGGATCGAGCGGTGCTCACGTCATTGCATATTTCTGAGGATATCGAAAGTTACAAACACGCGGGAGAAGTTTTTCGTGGTTGGAAACTCTCGGCGCTATCCAGCCGCGCCCGAGACATCGTTTTCGTCGCCGAAGATGAAGGCGAAGTACACGGTTACCTCTGGGCGGTAGCTCTGCGCATCTTCGACTTCCGCCTCGGTATCATCTTCGACCTCTTCGTTGATTCCTCCATGCGACATAAAGGGGTGGGCCGCAAACTACTCAAGCAAGGTTTGGATGAGCTGCGCAAACTGGGAGTGCACCGGATCTGGGCCAACGTTGAGAAGAAGAATGCCCCCACCCGTGCTCTGCTGGAACACCTGGGTTTTAAGTACGTTCCGGAGAAAGAATTTTATCAGCTTGAGGAACCAGGGGCCAAGCACGAATGGGAAAAAGAATAATCTGCTGATATAGCGCGATTTGCACCGGGGAATGGCTTGTTCCATTCCCTTTTTCTCTCGGAACCCTTGACGGAAAAAAGGGTAATTATTATATATACTGTTTTGTAAAAGTAATTTCCAATATTATATGCCCTTTGAGTTGTCATTCCCGCGCAAGCGGGAATCCAGGTTTAATAATAACAGCAAAATAGGATCCTGCTTTTCCCGTAGGGACCACTTCGTGGCGCAGGAATGACATGCTGGTAAACTGGAAATTGCTTTCAATTATTAGTGTAATTGTCGTTGAAGCTATTCCACAGGAGGCATGACCATGTTCTTTAAAGCATTACTGCGAATCATCGTCGCTCTTGCCCTGGCTCCGCTTTTTAATGTCGGTGGGACCTTAATGGGGTACGTGTTGGGGGGAGTTAGTTGATGGGGATGTCAATATTCGACTATTAGCGAGAAGCTATGGTTATTTATTTCGATTATCTTTCAATCACCACGGCATCCGGCCCGGCGTAGGTTACCCTTCCTTCAATCG
>CAZHMN010000156.1:0-3618 GCA_964533705.1 uncultured bacterium | reverse complement strand
TGCTGGGTGTCTGGAATTGGCGACTCATTCAGTCGCCAATTCTTTTATTGGAAAAGGTCAATTTCCTGAAACTGCACTGCAATTACTGTCGTATAACTTAACGCACCCCTTCCATCAACAGGAGCAAAACATGATTACCTACCTCGACGTCGAAGATCTCCTCGACTTTCACTCCGATACACAGCCCATCATCAGCTTTTATCTAAACACGGATCGCTCTCGTTTCACTTTCGATCAGCAGCGCGTGAGCTTTCGCAACCTGCTACGGGAAGGTCGAAAGATTCTCGAAAACGGCCGCTGGAGTCCGGAAGAGAAAGCTCGCGTAGGCGGCGATTTCGAAAAGCTTGAGAAATACCTTAACGACGAACTCGACCCCAGTTTTCCGCATCGAGGCCTGGCCATTTTTTCGTGCAGTGCAGCAAACCTCTGGCGCGTCTTCGGGTTGCCGCGGCCGGTGCCTTCCCTATTGTTGCTGGAACCGACTCCCAACGTCCGACCCCTGACTTTAATCCTGGATGAATATCACCGTTTCGGCGTACTTCTTCTGGATTCCAGCCGGGCGGAGCTCTACGAAGTATACATCGGAGAAATACTGAAACTGGAGAGAACCTTCGCTCCGCCTTCAACGGCACCGATCTCTCTCGGGCCGGTGGAAGGCCCGGGATCGGCGGATCGAGGAAAATCACGGCGACATGAGGAAGAGATGCAAAAACATTTCCGCAGCGTGGCCGACGTCTTATTTCACGTTTTCAACCGCCGCCATTACGAGTATCTGGTGCTCGGGGGCCAGCAGCAAATTCTGGTGCAGTTCGAGAACTTCCTCCATCCCACTCTCAAGAAGAACTTAGTGGGGCATTTCCCGGCCGAGCCGGGCAAGACCAGACCAGCCAAAATCCTGGAAGAAGTATCAGCCATCGAAAGGGCCGTGGAGACGAGAACCGAAAAAAAACTGGTCAAACAGCTCATTGATTCCGCTCATGGCCGGGGTATGGCGGTCTTAGGATTGGAGGAGGTGCTGACCGCCCTGCAGTTAGGGGCAGTCCACATGCTCTTGGTTGAAGACAACTGGCATGCGCCCGGCGTCATCTGCCGCAACTGCGGTCACTTCGGTATTGACTTTAAGAAATGCCCCAGTTGTGGTGGGGAGACCACTCAGGTCGCCGACATGGTGGATGAGGTGATTGAAACCGCCATTAAGACGGGGAGCATCATCGAACACGTCCATTCTGAAGCGGGACTGTCTGAACACGGACACATTGGGGCCATCTTGCGTTTCAAAGTATGATTCCCTTAATATCCAAAACAATAAAGCGATCGGTCAAACTGAGCATTTTTGTATTCTTTATAACGACCTGTAACGCTCAGAGTATACTAATCCCCATGGATCTGTCGCAAGCAGATCACCTGAAAGCCTACGGCGTGGCTTACTGGACTCTGGAGCAGGGCGTTAACGTGGAATGGCTCTTGAATTACCGCAGCGGCAGCTTTTTAGCACCCGCTACCGGTGCGCTCGAACGCCTCTGCCGTCTGCGCGGCGTCACTTACGAACTTAAGAGCGCCAGCGAAGTCGCTTCTATATACGGTGATATCGAACGCAACAACATGGAGCGCATCCTGCTGGAAAAAGCTCCGGAAATAGCAGTCTATGTCCCCCCCAACTTTCAACCCTGGGATGACGCCGTCACGCTGGCCTTAGAATACGCCGAAATTCCCTATGACCGCGTTTTCGATGAAGAAGTGCTGGGAGGGAAACTCTACAAGTACGACTGGCTGCACCTGCACCACGAGGATTTCACCGGGCAATACGGCAAGTTCTACGCTCTCTACCGCGGCGCCAAGTGGTATATAGAACAGCAGGCACTCTATGAAGAGATCGCTCACAAGCTGGGCTATGCGACCGTCCAGGAGGAAAAAAAGGCGGTGGCGCGTGCAATCAAGGATTACATTGCCAAGGGGGGCTTTATGTTCGCCATGTGTTCGGCGACGGATAGCTACGACATCGCTCTGGCCTCAGAAGGAGTGGACATCGCCGCCGCCGTCTTCGACGGCACTCCGATTGATCCGGATTGCCAGCAAAAGCTGGATTACAGCAAGTGCTTAGCTTTCGAGAACTTCACCCTGATCACCGACCCCCTGATTTACGAATTCTCGGATATTGATACAACCCCTCGCACCGGCCGTTCGCCGCGCGGGGACATGCTGGATTATTTCACCCTGTTCGAGTTTTCGGCCAAATACGACCCCGTTCCCACCATGCTGACGCAGTGTCACACCTCGGTCGTGAAAGGATTTATGGGGCAGACCACCGCCTTCAAGAAATCACTGGTCAAGAAGAGCGTTATCATCATGGGCGAAGTGGAGGGAGCGGACGAAGTGAAGTACCTTCATGGAGATTATGAAAAGGGCACCTTCACCTTCTACGGAGGCCACGATCCGGAAGATTACCGTCACCAGGTGGGCGATCCGCCAACGCAACTCGAGCTCTACCCCAATTCCCCTGGTTATCGCTTGATTTTAAATAACGTGCTCTTCCCGGCGGCGAGGAAAAAGGAGCAGAAGACGTAAGCGAGGAGCCAGGAGTCAGGAGCCAGAATTCAGAAGAGGACGGGCATTCGTCTTTGCCAATTGTAATACCTTTGCGGTTATAGATTCGATGGTAACAAGAGAAGAGTGCTGCATATAACACCATTCCCTAACACCCAAATCCCCATGTCCAAATATCCCGAAATTGACATTAGCAGGGTCAAGCTGTACCCCATTGCGGAGCGGCAGAGCAAGGTTCAGCTTGAATTCCTGGGAAAGCCGGTCAAACCCGACGCTTCTTTTGAAACCTGGTGGGATTCGCTGCCGAAGATTCTGGTCGCTGAGGACCTGAAATCAGTGGCCGCAGCCATCATGATGGCCCGGCACAGTAAGAAACCGGTCATCCTCATGATCGGTGCGCACGTCATCAAGGTGGGGTTATCGCCCGTTCTAATTGATCTGATGAAGGAAGGGATCATCACCTGCCTGGCCATGAACGGAGCGGGCATCATTCACGACGTGGAACTATCCCTCTTCGGGATGACTTCAGAAGACGTGGCCACAAACATCGCCGACGGAACCTTCGGCATGGCCAAGGAAACCGGCGAATTCATCAACCAGACGGTAAAGAAAGGGGTGAAGAGCAAATTAGGGCTGGGAGAGGCTGTCGGCAAGGAACTGCTGGATCGGAAAGCGCAGAACCTACAAATCAGCCTGTTGGGGCAGGCTTACCAACTCGATATTCCCGTTACGGTTCACGTAGCCATCGGTACGGATATCATCCACCAGCAGCCCTCGGCGGACGGCGCCGCCATCGGCGAACTGACGCTGCGCGATTTCCGCATCTTCTCGAGGCAGGTGGCCGATCTCGGGGATGGGGGCGTCGTCCTGAACGTCGGCTCTGCGGTCGTCCTGCCGGAAGTCTTCTTGAAAGCTCTGACAGTAGCTCGTAATCTGGGTTATCCCTGCAAGGGATTCACCACCGCCAATTTTGACATGATCCAGCATTACAGACCTCGGGTTAACGTCGTGCAGCGCCCCACGCTGGGAGGAGGCAAGGGCTACCAGATCACCGGCCACCACGAAATCATGATC
>CAZHMN010000155.1:2189-3828 GCA_964533705.1 uncultured bacterium | reverse complement strand
AATATCTACACCGACCCGCAGAAACCGCTTCAGGTGGAGGCCGGCAACTACACCGTCGGGGAACCGGACCAAAATAGCCCCGTTTACGTTACCACCAACTTCTCACTGACGTATTTCATGCTGTCCAGCGAAATTGACGCCTCTGGAGAACCGGGTTATATCGTGATCGTTGACGCAGAAGGCATGTCGGTATTAACGGCCTGGTCGGCGGGTAAGTTCGGCGGCGAACAGGTGGGAAAATTCATAAAGGAATGCGGCATCGCCGATAAAATTGCGCACCGCAGGGTTATCATCCCCGGGTACGTTGCCGTGATCAAAGGTGACGTGGAGGACAGCTTGCCCGGCTGGGAAGTGATCGTCGGGCCGCAGGAGGCATCTGACCTTCCGGCTTTTGTCAAGGAGGTTTGGTTGGAAATGAAGATTTAGAGCGATTGAAGCTGCTCGTCATCTGTTCGGAATTGCGCGATCCCCGGCGGCAACCAGGCCTCTTCGAAAGGGGCTTTGATAGCTCCTGGGCGGATCGTTTTCTGCAGCATCTGCGGGGCGAAAGGGAATTGTGCACCGGCTGCGGAGACCGCTGCGTTCACTGTCGGGATTGGCGAGTCCCGCACTTAAGCGAAGCGATCGCCGGGATTATCCGCGTCCCATCAATCCTGCCCGAACTTCTGGACGATCCCTCCGAATACCTACCCGAAACACTCCCACGGCACGACGTTCTGATCGCCATTCAAATCCACGAAGAGATATTGCTGGAACTCCCGACGCGGTGCGCGGAAGTGGGTGGTAAAGCTCTGATCGCTCCTGTGGAATCCCCGGAATGGGTATCCCGCTGGGCGAAGAACAGACTCATCAAAACCGCAGGAGATTTGGGCTTGGAGGCGGCGATCCCAAAGCCTTTCTGCAGTCTATCACCGGGATCAGGAGCGACGATTGACGCATTCATTGAATATTTCCGCGTCGGGCGACCAGTGGTAGAAATCGAGATCCTGGATGGGAGAGTCGCTAAGGCTACGGCGCTGATCAGCGCGCCCTGCGGCAACAGCCATTATGTGGCCCACAACCTGCAAGGACACGCCATAAACGAGGATTTGCGATTCGAGGTCAGCCGCTACTGGCATTCATTTCCCTGTACGGCGAGCATGAAAAGCGATTCGGAATTAGGTGGAGACACGATTTTGCACCAAGGCGGGCGAATCCACATGGAGAGTTTTTGCCAGGCTGCGGAAGCACATTTTGGAGGAAAACACTCGAAAGGAAAGTCGGCAAAAAAGAGAAATCCAGGCGGATGATTGGTCAAATCAGGACAAATCGAAGATTATCCAACTGCGAACCAACAGTTGATTAAGGTCCAAAAGCCACCTACGAAGTCTTCTTTCTCTTTTTCTCCAAAAGCTCGTGATGGTATCCTCCTTCCCGGACCATTTTTCCACCACATTTGGGACATTTCTCTTCACGGCAGGGGATGCCGGGACGGTGTGGAATTTTGTAGTCGCACTTTACGCATATGCAATTTCCTCCACTCCCCAAACCGTGTTTCTCTTCCTGCATGAGTGATAGCTCCTATCTCTTTTACGGTGATTTATATTTATACTAACGCTCAAAGGTGATTTCCAGTTCACCTACATATCATTCCTGCGCC
>CAZHMN010000155.1:0-2089 GCA_964533705.1 uncultured bacterium | reverse complement strand
GTTGCCGCAGAATAAATTCTGCGGCTGAGGCCTGGATTAATGTCGCTGGCGCGACCTTGTATCCCGCCGGGGCGGGATTTAAAGCGAGCCGTAAGGCTCTTACGAGTCTCAGCACCAAACTTTAGTTTGGTGGATAAGCAACACCGTTTCTCTGGCGGGGATAGAGTTTTCGCAGAATAAATTCTGCGGCTGATCCAAAACATTCCTCCGGGCAGGTGAAAAAGAGAGAAAGCGGCGCAAGAAACACCGCTTTTATAGGACGCTCAAGGAAGGTGCAGCACAAGATCAACTTTCGTCCTCTCCCCCTCTAATTCGCTTGAGGATTTCCTCTCTCTCTTCATCAGAGTAAACGCGACGATCTTTCTGCCGACGATCTCCCTTACGCCGATCAGGAAAGGGAAGATCGGCCGGATCAACATAGGTTTTACGCCGGTCATTTCGACGGCGATCCGGGCCGCGTTGGAAGGATTTCTGATCTTTTTCTTCGCTCATGATGATTAAATCTTGATAAACTGCCAGTTTGACGCTTCCGCCTTAATATATCGGAAAAAATCGGCAAATCCTCTCACCTGTTCTCCTGCTGCAGTGCGGTTTAATCCACACACGGTGAGCACTTCGAATATAGCTTTGCTGCCATCACAGCGGGGATAACGTAGAATAAAAGGTTCGCTATGCTCATAAGCGCGTTCGACATCGCGATCTCTGGGAATGAATCCCACTGTTTGCAACCTGAAACCGAAGTTTTCCAAAATGAAGCTGAACATCTGGTCTGCGGTCTTGCGTGCGGCTTGCGATGACACCATATTAAAAACCAGTTTGGGCTGAAAAGTTTCCAGTATCTTGTCTAAGCGGGCGTGAACTTCCTGGCTGGCGGCACGGATAGATCCAATTAAATTTCTTCGCGTGTGGCTCCACCCTTTGTTCTGGAAATCGTTAATAATGTTCAAAACGAACTGCTCATCGCGAAATTCCTGCTTCAAACGTCGTACGAAAGCCGCTTTCAAGAAGCGGTAAAAGCCCAAAATGATGGGATCAACGTTCTGGGTGACCAAAAATCCCACGGGGGCAGAGTTGAAGAAATCGAGATTGTTGAAGGTGATGTCCGGGCCTAAATCCACGACGATATAATCTGCTTCCAGCATGGAGATATTGCGGATTAACTTCATTTTCTGCTGATAATAGGGATTGGATATGGAGATAATGTCAGATCCGCCGCAGATCAGGCGAAGTTTCGAAGAGGGGGTCGGTTCGAGGATTTCCGAGAGGTAAGTTACCTCGCCGGAGATGAAATCCTTCATCGTGTACCGTGGTGCGCTAATCCCGACCAGATTGGAAATATCTGCACCTCCGAGATCAGCGTCGATCAATATAACTTCCCGCCCGAGAGCCGCCAGAGCCAAGGAGAAATTAATAGCGAAAGTGGATTTCCCCGTCCCTCCTTTACCACTGGCCACGGCAAAAATCTGCTTTTGCAGCTTAAGGTCGTTCGCTGGCGGATGGGATTTCTGATCCACTTTCGTACTAATGCTCCTTAAGGAATGACTCAAGTTCGGCCGTGAAACCCTTAATCCAGTATAGCCAAAATCGAATTAAAAGTCAAGCACTTTCTCAGCACCTTTAAGGGGAGGGCAACTTTTTGGCCGCCGATTAGTATAATAGCCCAAAGCACCCTAAAAGCCAAAGGAGGCTCTATGAAATCAAACATCATAATGATATCTATCGGCTGTTTTCTTTTGGCCACAATGGCCTTTATGCCGCTTCATGCTGCAGCCGAAGATAATCCGGACGAAACGCCCGCCGTCATCAGCACGGTGGAATCCGGCGAGTTGGACCTACTTTTTGCTGACGTCTCCCAGGAAGGTGGCGGAGGAGGGATTAACCTTTCCGCGGCATACGCTGAGCTGCGAGATCTGGTAAAAAAATATCGCAAAGCCAAAGAACGGGTAGAAAAAGAGCGCATCGTCACGCGAGCCGAAGAACTGATGGGCCAGCTATTTGACGCTAAAGTCCAGAGTGAAAAACGGCGGGTTGAAGCGTTGGAAAGAAAGTTGGCTGAGGATAAAAGACGCCTAAAAGACATGCAATCCCA
>CAZHMN010000154.1:0-3862 GCA_964533705.1 uncultured bacterium | reverse complement strand
GTGGTCGTCATTCTGGTTTTAGCCTTGCTGGGCAATGGAGTCTATCTCATTTCTGATCTATACTATGCCTCTATTATGCATAAACGCAATGCTTCCTACCGGGGCAATGTCCCCAATCTCAGTCTTATAGTATTGGACACCGCTCGCGGCGATCACTTTTCCTGCTACGGATATCCTTACCCGACGACTCCTAACATTGATGAAATAGCAGCGGAAGGATTGCTATGTAAAAGGGCTTTCAGCGCCTCCAACTGGACGCCCCCCGGCCATATCTCCATCTTTACGGGAAAATACCCTTCCCAGCACGGCAACGATGGCAAGCCTTATATGCCCGCCGAGCTGCTCTCCCTGACGGAGATTCTAAATGGGGAAGGGTATTTCAGCGTGGCTCTCTACAACAATCCACTGGCCGGGAGAAACATCAATCTCACCCAGGGTTTTGACCTTGATGTCGGGATCTACCGCCATTCATGGGTTTACCCGGCCTGGACCAGGCTGCGAGACAAGCTGATTTACAAAGATTCCGGCTCCAAGGCAACGTTTCCCATTGCCCTGGAAGCCTCCAGGTGGGTGAATCGAAAGGGCGGTCACTTATTTCTCTATTTGAACCTGGTGGAGCCTCACGCCGGGTACGTGATTCACGAACCCTACTTTACGGAATTCACCCGGGACCTGGAGTATTCTGACATTCCCAACCTGGCTGAAGTTCAGGGCTTGTGCGATTATGTAGAAAAGGTCTTTTACGATAGCACAAAGTTCGCCCGTTATAACGCCGCCAGCTACCGGTACCTGCGCGCTGCCTACGACAGTGAGCTCGCCTATCTGGATCATCATTTCGGCGTTTACAGCGATGGCCTGCGGAAAGCCGGACTGCTGGATTCGACGCTCCTCATCATCACCGCCGATCACGGCGAGTTTCTCGGAGAACATTTTACTCGCGGCCATCCCGATATTCTGTTTAATCCGGTGCTGCGAATCCCTCTCACCTTCCGCTATCCACAGCGAATACCCTCTTCAGTTCTGGAAGGATACACCTCCAATGTGGATGTTTTCCCCACAGCACTTAACTTAATGGGCTATTCCGCGTTGATTCCTGAGGACGTTCAGGGCATTGACATATTAGATGATCATCAAACTATGTCTGATCGTAAGCTGTTGTGCGAAAGGATCAAAGGTGAGACGGGATGCTACAGCTTATTGGCTGATTCCTACAAACTGATAATAAATACAAACAAGGATTTCCTGGAAAAATTTCCCTACGACACGCTATTGTTAAATCTTGAAAGTGATCCGGCTGAACTGCAAGACCTCCACGTCGTTCAGCCGGAATTATGCGATCAGATGGCGGCGGATTTGAGCGAGTGGATATCGAGGATTAGGGTTGAAACAAAAACTAAAATCGAACTTTCGGAGGATGCCGTTGCAAACCTGAAAGCATTGGGCTACGTGCAATAGATGAATACGATCTGCGATAGATCATACTCTAAGGGGATGTCCGGGTCAACGCTGGCCCGGCCTTTTTTAAATTGCATCTAAGCAATGTTATCCCTATCTTTTAAGTATAAGGAGTCTGGTTTATGAGAAAAGCCGTTTTACTCATCCTGATTGCCGCCGCCTTCTTCTGGAGTTGTAATTCGGTCTGTGCGGCCATCGTCCGTTTTCACTTCATCAATGTCGGGCACGGTGATGCGATTCTAATCGAGCGGGAAGGAATAGGCGTCGCATTGATTGACGCCGGGAAACCGGAAGCCGGGCCGCTCATACTGGATTACATCCGAAGCCTGGGCATCGAGAGCATCAATCGCCTCTTCGTCACCCATAACCACAAAGACCATGTCGGCGGCGTGCCGATAATTCTCGACTCGCTCGATGTCGGAATAGTCTATCACACCGGTATGGTGCACGATTGGGAAGAGGCGCAGGCCTTCAGGCAGTATTTGGACACGGGAAAATGGCCCGAAGAGATCCTCGGTGCGGGCGACGTTCCTTTGAAAGATGGCGATTTGGAAATCGAAGTGCTCAGCCCACTGCGAGAGGAGACCGAGGGCAAAGCGGCCGACCCCAATCCCAACTCAATGGTGCTGCTGGTTAAGCACGGATCGGTGAGGGTTCTGCTGCCGGCGGATATCTATCAAGAACGCGAAAAATGGCTGATAGGACAATATGGCTCTCGCCTGAAATGTAACGCCCTGAAAGCGTCCCACCACGGGTCCAGGGCCGGCAATTGCAAAGATTTCCTGAAAGTTGTGCAGCCGGATGTCATCGTCGTCTCCGTCGGCCCCAACGACTGGGGCTATCCTTCAAAAAAAACGATGAAACGGCTCCAGAAGTATTGTTCCCGGGTTTTGCGCACGGATCGGGACGGGACGGTGATTCTGGAAAGTGATGGTCATACCCTGAAGATCGTTGAAGCGGAGAATATCGCACCGTGAAACCAATCGCTTTACTCTTCGATCCCATCTTTTTAAAGCACGACCTGGGGCCCGGGCATACCGAATCACCCGAACGCCTGCAGGCAATTATGAAATCGTTGGAGGATTTACATGATGACCCACGTTTTATCTGGCCGAGTATAATTGACGCAGCTCCCGAGGCTATCGCACGTGTGCATTCACCCGAATACGTAGATTGGATTCGGCAAAACTGTGAGGCGGGTGGAGGAATATACCCGGCCCTGGAAGGTAATCTGGTTCCTGAAACTTATCCTGCAGCCTTAAAAGCCGCCGGCGCGGTTATTCAAGCTTGCGAGCAGGTTTGGGATGGAGAGTGGGGTGGAGCTGCCGCTCTGGTTCGGCCGCCGGGACATCACGCCATGAGATCCTCGGCTATGGGATTTTGCGTGTTCAACAACGTGGCCATCGGTGCTCAGTGGTTGCTGGACGAGAGGGGTGCCGGTTCCATCCTCATTGTCGATTTCGACGTACACCACGGCAATGGCACCCAAGATGCTTTCTACGCCAATCCCAGGGTTTCCTACTTCAGCGTTCATCAATGGCCCCACTATCCCGGAACCGGAATTGAGAGTGAAAGGGGTGAAGGAGACGGAGAAGGAGCCACCTTAAACGCACCTATTCAACCCGGCGGCGGTGACGAACAGATATTGGCGGCATTCAACGAAAAACTGGTTCCATGGGCAGCCGAGCGCCAGCCGGAAATCTTGCTGATTTCCGCCGGTTTCGACGCTCATGTCAATGACCCGCTTTCGGCTCTGCGCGTGACCACCGGAGGATATAGCAAGATGGCCTCAATTCTTAAGAGAATCGCCGATGAATACTGCGACGGCCGCTGGGTAATGACCCTGGAGGGGGGGTATAATTTGAAAGCACTGGGAGAAAGCGTCAGGGGATTTATTGAGGAGATGGCGAGATAACATATATGAAAAAGTAACTGTGGAGTACCAGACCATTCTCATTTTTTTATGAAAGGGCGCCTAATCGGCGCCTTTGCTGCTTTCTGGGGAAAGGTAGTGGGTTATGGCATGCAATCATAGGTGACTCTGTAGAATTTCACCTACTTTATCCACCGCCTCCCCTAACTTCTCCGCCGTCTTCGCGCCGGCGGTGCCTAAATGCTGGCGACCACCCCCTCCTCCGCCGGCGATGGCGCCGATTTCTTTGACGAGCTTTCCGGCTGATAACTTCTTCGACTGAATCAAGTCATCTGTGACGACCACAACGATGGAAGCGCGCCCCTCAAACGAAGATCCCAGAACCGCGACCAGATTTGTCCTCTTTTCGCGCAGGGCGTCGCCCAGCATTTTCAGGTCGTCCATGCTGCGATCATCGTAGAGAGCAGTGACCAGGCGGACTCCTTCGACTTCCTTTACCTGGGAGATCAACTCTTCCGTTTCCTCGCCGGCTGA
>CAZHMN010000153.1:0-3873 GCA_964533705.1 uncultured bacterium | reverse complement strand
AGCTTGACCATCATCTGTAGTTCGGGATTGTCTGAGTTTCTCTTTATCAGGACCCCGCTTCACCCATTCTAAATATGCGGTTTGTATAGCCTTAGGCATCGAGGCAAAGTTATCCTTCAGCAAAATATAATACTCGTTGTGTGTATTGTGATCTTCAATTAGTGAAAAATCCCCTATTGTTTTTTCCACGAGCTCGCCATCCAATAGCGGTTTCTGCGAAAGAAGATACAATTGAATTCTTTTCATCAATGGAAATTTCGATCTCTGCAGAAGGTCTAATACCTCGGCCAACTTTGCCTTATCGTTATCTATGTATTGTAAGGCGTAATTCCGAAGCCGGTCAATGAGAATATCCCTCAAGTCATCAACGCCATAATTATCCTTGCTCTCGCCTATGGCAGGCCGCCAGATATACGAGTAATCATAATATTCATCAGGCTTTTCGGACCGATTCTCTAAAATCAACACCTTATTCAACCGCCTGTAAAGGAATTCGATTGACTTGACCGGGGCCTGCTTGAAGAGCGCATCAATGAACTGATCCATCATATGCGCATAATCCCAATATTGAATGTACCCTTCTGCCGTGCGTGGATATCCGATGGGGCTATCTTTGCTTTTTTGAGCACATTTTTCTTCATCAACGTGTACATCCGTTATCGCGTAGGCCAGATCAAATGCTGCTTTCATCTCGTTTTCCCTGGCCAACCTAGCAACAAGCTCTCCTAAGCGGGCAGAAAGGGCCGTAATGGTCTTATATCTGTCCTTAATCCAGTTTTTAACGACAGGCACAACGCGAGCGGCTTCTGTGCCGGGGAGGCTAATGGCTACCTCAACAAGTTCTTGGTGCGCCTGCGCATTTTCGGTGGGAGCGGCTTGAATTATTATATCCGCTACTTCTTTCGGATAAGCTTTAGAGCATTTCAGCAAATAGGCTGATTGTGGCCAAGACGGACGAGAAACTGTCCCTTCGGCATGATGGATTTCGGAAATCGGACTCTTGAAATAACCAGCCTTCTTAAGCAGTGGGAACCATTTTGCGTTGCTCAGATTTCGAAAGAAATACTCTAAGTGAGCGGACTTAAGAGTGAGATTCGGTATTTCCAAAAGATCATTATCGTCGGGTTCCGCTTTTCTTATCAGCTGGTCGAGTCGCTTCTCAACCCCAAAAAACTCCGCTGCCAAGACATCAAGAACGTCTTCAAATCCTTCAAGATGCTTACGAAACTCATCTAATGTAGCAGCAGGCTTGCCATGGTGCGCAACAGCAGAAAACCATTTTTCGATAGCGAGAAAATCTGAGGCGGCTTTTGACTTGGCTGTTTTGTCAGGCTGGCTGCCCTGATCAGCCTTTTCCAAAAAGGCCTCATATCGGCTACGTCTGGTAATTTCTGACAATCTTAGATACTCAGCGATGTCTTTTACTTTTTGCCTTAGATCTTTGTCGGTGGGATTGGCGTTATAGAATTCAACTAATTTCTCCAGTTGTTGATACGCTTCACCTTGCGATCCATCGGCAGGAACCCCGGGGAAGGCTGTAGCCACCCTTTTCAACAATTCGCGAGCCGACTGGGCAGCTTGAACAAGATATTCTGGGTTACCTTCTTGAGAGATAGCACATATGACGCCATAATAAATTGCGCCTGAGTCGGGTATCTTTTTTTCGAGGTATTCCATTATCGCCCGCTGCCTGTCGGTCAGCCGGGGGCCTGTCGGTTCTTCAGGCCCTGTGATTGGTTCTAATTCGTCCATATGAACTTAGGTTATTTATTTTCTCCCTTACACTACCGCTATCTCCTCCGGCTTTCGGCGGGTTTTTGTGCTTCGCTCGTATTGGAAACAAGTTCTTCTCTTCAAATAATCAATAACTCCACTTCTCATGTGAAAGTATAAAACGATTAAGCTCCTCTTTTTCACTTCGCCATTTGGGGAGATATTTGGTCATCATTTGTACAAAATTTTCATTGTGCTTTTTCTCAATTAGGTGCAAAAGTTCATGCACTACCACATACTCAACACATGAGATCGGCTTTTTTGCCAATTCTAGGTTAATAGTAATCCTACCGGCACTCTGGTTGCAAGTGCCCCAGCGGGTTTTCATGCGTTTGATGCGCCAGGAATTTGGCTTAATGCCAATTTTCTTTTGCCATTTATTAAGTAAGTGTACGGTAATGTTCCGCAATTCGGTCCGATACCATTCGGTCATGACGCTTTCCCTCTTCGCCATAGTGCTTCCAGGTCTGACTCGAAGTATAATCCACCGGTTACCCTTAAGCTGAATAGTCGGTCGGGCATCCACGAAATCAACCCGCAGTTGATATCGCTTGCCAAGAAAGTAATGGCTTTCGCCGGAGACATATTCTCGCTTGGTTTGTCGCTCCTGGCCCTGGAATTTCGCTTGTTGCTTCTTGATCCACCTGGTACGCGTGGCAAGGAGCGTCCGAATGGCATCCTCTTTCATAGCCACAGGGGCAGTCACGCGGACTTTTCCGAGCGGTGGCAAAACCGAAAGATGGAGGTTTTTGACCGGCTTTCGCACGACCAAGGCCTCGATGGCTCCGACTTTTAAGACATAAAAATTAGTATTCATGTTGATTCTTAATTAGCTCAAAGAGATTCTTCAACTCCTCATCTGATAAATCTGGCAGCGCCGACCTAAGCGCATTTCGGACGCGTCTACTTTTTTGGAGATGCCCCCGCCAGTTATCCTCCAATGCACCTACAACCGCTTCATGCACAGCCAGGGCCTTTTCTTCATCCTGTCCGAGGTTATCATAGAGTGCCCACTTAGCCGGCGTGTCGATTCTGGCAGGTCGACCCTCGCCAGGGTTTTTCACCTTCTTGGACAGAGCGATGATCTCAGTCAGGTACTGCCGATATTCTACATCCTCACGCTTGCGCCGTTTCACTAATTCCTCCAAGAGTTCGGACATCCGCAGGTAGTATTTCGGGTTGGTCGGCATTTCGTCAATGATAAGGCGGCGGACATTATTCTCAATCGTCTCGGCTGTTGCGTCCTGGCTTCGCTTTACTGCCTCTGGCAAATCATCAATCGCCTTTTCGCCTTTTTTCAAGATCAGATCCACCAATGACATATCATCAAAAGCAGAAAGTTTTTCGCTTTCCTTCGCTGCAATGTATCTATCGATAAGCGTTCGCATTGCCGGTTCATACTTTTTGAGGTCAATGTAATCTCCGCTGGCAAGTTTCACTTCGATCCGCACATGCTCGTAATGCCTCACCTCGCGCTCAATTCTCTGCGTTTGCTCCTTACTATATCCGGCCTTGTCTAGTTCGTTGGCAAGGTCGGCATATACACGGAGCAAATGACCTACTGATCTATAGAGCTTGACTCGCTTTATCTCGTTTTCTTTAAGCGCATAAGGGTTTTCTACATCGCCGCAGAAATAGCGAATATATGCAGCGGAGTCCTTTGGTGGAGCTACTGGCTCGCATATTGCTCGCACAATCTCGAGGGCCTCATCTAAATCTTTCCTGCCTTCTTCGAGCCGATCTTTCAAGATTCCCAGCACATCGTCCTTGTCAAAGCCTTCAAATGCCCCGGCTGTGTAATCGGTGACGGCTTTCTCCAGCTTCTTAAAGAGATCCCGGTAGTCCACGATAAAGCCGTATTCCTTATCTTCGCCATCAAGCCGGTTTACCCGGCAGATTGCTTGGAATAGGCCGTGGTCCTGCATGTTCTTATCAACGTATAAATACGTTGCCGGGGGCGCGTCAAAACCGGTGAGGAGTTTATCCACCACAATCAGGAGCTGCATCTGCCCGGGCGTTTTGATGAACTTCCTTTTGACTTCACGCTCAAAGTCTTCTGTGGTTTTACCTTCAAGCATTTTCTGGTAAATCCTATATTCG
>CAZHMN010000152.1:0-3904 GCA_964533705.1 uncultured bacterium | reverse complement strand
TACCGCCACTTGGCGTGCCATCATAGAGACCCCAGGCGCTGAAGCTGCCGGTTGCGGTTTGCCAGTTGGTGGGGTTCATACCCCAACCGGCTTGATAGCTGCCATGTGCCGGCGGCGGTGTGGCATTGGCCACGAGCGCCAGCATGGCAATCATCATTACTGCAATTATTACATGTTTCATTTGAAACACCTCCTGTTATGGTTTAGTATAACAGGGTGAGGCTGTTCCCTGATCGCGACTCAGGGTTCGGTTCTCACCCGCCGCTTCCGGGGGTATACCTTCCAGCCACTAAAGGGGGCTTACGCCCTCGCTCCCGGGGCGGCTTTTGTTTTATGTAGATCCCGGCGCGTGCCCGGTTCCGAAACCGCGGGGCGTCGGAAACGCGCAGGATTGCTGGAATTCAAAGAGCAATTAGTGGGGAGGTTAGACATTTTTGTCTGACAGACAGGCGAGAACGCCTATCCTCCCCCCCCTGGCGAAACGCGCAGGGTTGCTGGAATTCTGGTTTGTAGGGGTTTGATTGATCAAACCCTGACATCCCTGCCAATTCTCGTCTGTACGGTTTTAATCTATGGCGCATGCTACCCCTATCGGGATCAAATCCTGGGCTTGATGAATCAAGCCCCTACGGTTTGCCATATAACATTTTCTTGTTGCGTCGGGTCCTGCCCGTCAGGGCGTGACCTGACGTAAAACCGCCAACGAACTTTAAAACGGGCAAATTTTTCCTTGCAATTTGGCGTACAACGTATTAGATTTAATAAAGAGGCCACTCCGCGCTTATGCCGGAGTCGGTTCTCAGGGGCCGCCTGTGGGGTTCGGTGTCCAGCCACGCCCCCGGGCGGCTTTATTATTTTTACCGTGCTATTTTAGCTCTAGGGTCTGCGCTTCAAAGCCTCCAGACGACAAAGGCAGACAGACGATCGTCTATTTGCCCCCCAAAGGCCTTTTCAGCAAGGTCAGCAGTTCGAAAAAGTGAGTGCTGACCATCAATATAATAACGATTTAGCCGAAAATCAAGAGATTTTCTCAAATCCTGTGAGAAATCGGATAAAGAGGCAGATAAATTATTATATTTCAATTATTTATGATGTTCCATTTTATTCTTGCCACCCCTTCACCCCTCCAGAATGTGCGGGGTCACGAAAATGACGATCTCGGTGTCCTTAGATTCCTTTTTATCGTAACGGAAGATATACCCTAAGACGGGAATGTCGCCTAAGAAGGGGATCTTCTTCTGGATGTTTTTCTCCTGCTGGAGGCTCAAGCCGCCAATCGTGAAGGTTTCGCCGTCCATAACCCGCACCGAGGTGTTCGCCGACCGGGTGCTGATCTCGGGCAGATCGTTGGCTCCCTTGCCCACGACATCCCCCACTTCCGGCTTCACGTAGACCGTGATTTCACCCGATTCGGCCGTGTAAGGGGTGATTTGCAGCTTGATGCCGGTGCTGACCGCCTGCAGGGTGTTATACTGGTAATATTGCGTCGTACCGGTCTGGATGATGAAGTATTGATCCTTGGTCAGGCTGATTTCGGCGGTGCGGCCGTTCAGGGTGGTGATGCGGGGATTGGCGCGAATCTTGGCATCGCCGGATTGCACCAGGGCCTCCAGCGAAGCGATCAAATCAATCGTGTAATCGCCTATATCCACCCCCATCTCACTGTAATCCCACAGCACTCCCGGATTCTCAATGTCGGTGTTATCAATGTCTAAATTCCACACCGGATTCTCCTTCAACCCCGTCATAGACCAGTCCAAGCCCATCTCGCGCAGCGCATCCCTGGCAATCTCGGTGATGATGACTTCGATTAAGATTTGATCGGGGGGGGCATCCAAAGCTACCAGATCCTCTCGAATGCGCTCAATCCAGGTGGGCGGTGCGGTGATACAGACCAGGTTTGCGGTCTTGGAGGCTTTGACGTAAGGCTTGAAATAGTCGGACAACAGGCCAATGGCTTCAGTAGCGTCCAGGTTAGACAGGGAAATAACGTCTGTGGAGGAGAGCAGACCGAAAGCCGGGTCATCAGGACTGACGGAGCCGACGTAGTAGGCACCATCCTCATATGTATAGGTATAACCGGCTGGAAACAGGATGGCTTTCAACACCTCTTCCAAGGGTTGTTCGACCGCTTCGTAGGTCACCAATCCCTGGACGGTGGCATCCCAGAGGATGGGAACGCCGGCCTCCATGGAAAGGTCAATCAGGACCTGGCGAATATCCGTTTCGAAGAAAGAGTTCGTAATAGTCGGCCAGACCCGTTCCTCGGGGATGACTTCAAGGGGTATATACAAAGTGTCGGATTTATCGCTAAGTGAGGTAGAAGGCACATTTAAAGTCAATTGAGCCAGTTTCTCCCGCCGCGCCATCAAGGCCTTTTCTTCAGCCGGATGAACGATCAGATCATTGACTTCATCCAGTGCAGTTTCGGCCTCACTAAGATCACCCAAACCCATGAGACCGTCTGCGAGAAGGAGAAGGAGAGGCAATCTCGACTCATGCTGTGGTAAGGTTTCAAGTCTATTCCGCAGCAAACTCACTACTTCAAGGTAACGATGATCCTTCAGAAGGGACTGGGCCAATTGAATGGTATTTCTGGTCTCAAAAGTGGCGTTGGATGATTGGGCGAAGCTTGATGCGGGATGAGATAGAAAGAGAAGCAGTATCAGGAAAAAGATACTGAGTTTCCCAACAAAAGTTGCGATCCACGGATTTCCTGATGAAGAAATTGCCTTTGTGTAGTCCACATATTTTGAGAATGTGTCAGGATTTTCCATAGATGCCTCAGCAGTGGATTGAATCAGGGTTGCCATCGGCTTTATGTCTATATGAGGATTTTCTATTCAAAGCCTGAATTAGCGGTAACACGAAACCGAATTTTGACAAAAAAGGCACCATCCTACTCGCCCCAGGCAAGCCGAGCTCGATGGTGCCTTCATCTTGTAAGCCCTAGTCTTACACGATAAGGCAATCAGGGGTTTCTCGGGAATTACAATATATTCAGTGAAGAAAACTCTTGAAAACTGTGATCTCAATAATAGAACATCAGGATTCCCGGTATTGACATTTTCTGAAGAAACGGGCTTTAAATATACATATAAAATTTCAAATAGTCAAGGGCTATTTTGAAAAAAAACGAGATATTTTCTCCTTGTCAAAACAAATAGGCACAAAGGAACACTGCAGGCAACTTTTGGATTTACAAGGAGAGGCTTCAAATGAGGATTTTGGCTGAGGATTGGGTTGGGCAGATTATATTGACCCCCGTAAAAGTAGGACAGTTTAAAAGTGTAGAGTTTCTGGTGTAATGCTCTCTTCCCCCATGGGGGAAGGCGATTTCGCAATTGTCGAATTCCACTTGCGATCCTGGCGTTACTGGGTTATCTTTAACGAATGAAAGGAACCGCCTATGAGTTATCGCAAATGGAGTTCATCGCAGAAGATGGCTATCGTGCTGGAAGGGATTAAGACCTCCATTACGGTCGCCGAACTGTGCCGCAAACACGGCATCAGCCAGACCCAGTACTATAAATGGCGCGACCAGTTCTTCGAAGGCGCCAAGCGGGGGCTGTCGGGTCAAGACCGGCGACTGGCTGTCAGCCGACCAGCGTCGCTTTCATGAAAGCGTGCCGTACTTTACGGATAAAACAAGTCTTTACATCGTACAATAACCCGAAAGGCAACGCCAACACAGAGAATTATAAGAACTTTGAAGTAAGAATGCATCTCGTGAGAGCCTTACGGCTGGATCGCTGAATGGTACAGCCTGGATCAGGTCCAGCAGGATATAGCCAAGTGTATCGAGGATTACAATACCTTGTATCCTCATTCCATGCTGAACTATCTGAACCCGGTCGAATTCGAGAATCAATACAACTTAAACTCTACACAAAAAGCCGCTTAA
>CAZHMN010000151.1:0-3951 GCA_964533705.1 uncultured bacterium | reverse complement strand
GCAGAGGAGCTACCATGAACCGCATGAATACTTTCACAGTTTTTATTCTCGTCGCTCTACTTACAACACTTCTGACTTCGGCAGACGCGGAAGAGAAATACCATCAAATCTTAATTCCCACCCCATCAAATCAAACGATAACCGCTCTGCTCGAAATCGGCGTTGATCTGGAATGCGGCGGTCGCCACATTAAGGGTGTCGGTCTGGAGATTCCCGTAACGGAGACCGAGCTCGAAATGATCCGGAGCCGCGGCATTGCTTTCACCATCACGCAAGAGGATTTGGAGAGCTATTACGAAGAAATATGCCTGAAAAATCTCGAGAACATTCCCCCCCTGACAGATGATGATCCGGTGCACATGAAATACGGATCCATGGGCGGCTTCTACACCTTTCAGGAGATCGTCGCCGATCTGGATTCCATGCATCTGCTCTATCCCGATCTCTGCACGGAAAAGACCATCTTGGGTTATGGATGGGAGAACAATCCCATTTACATGGTAAAGATTTCGGACAACGCCTCGATTCCAGAGGACGAACCCGAAGGCATCTTCGACGCGCTCCACCACGCCAGAGAACCGGGCGGCTACACGGCGATGATCTACGCCATGTGGTACCTCTTGGAAAATTACGGGACGGATCCGGAAGCCACCTACCTGGTGGACAACCGCGAACTTTACTTTGTGCCCGTGGTCAATCCGGACGGTTTGCTCTACAACCAGCAAATCGCTCCCAGCGGCGGGGGATCCTGGCGCAAGAACCGACGCAATAACGGCGGTTCTTACGGAGTTGATTTAAACCGGAACTATCCCTATCAATGGGGCTATGATAATTACGGCTCCAGTCCCACTCCGAGTTCGTCCACATATCGGGGGCCGGAAGCGGGTTCTGAGCCGGAAACGCAAGCGATGATGAATTTCATCAACCAGCATAACTTCACCACGGGGATGACGATTCACACCTACGGGGGGAAATACCTCTGCGCCTACGGTTATGATGACGTACCGCCTGAACATTACGACACCCACTTCGATTACCTGGCATACGCCGCGGCGGAAAACGGATACAGTTATGGGTATTGTTATGACATTATGTACGCATCCAATGGGCGGACGCAGGACTGGCAACTGCATACGCACGACATCATTAATATCGAGCCGGAAATAGGCCACCACGGTTTCTGGCCCGATATCCAGTACATTATGCCCGAGGCGCGAGAGAACCTGAACTGTTTTTTAAACCAGTTCTGGTGCGCCGGAGGCCAGGTGGTCTTCTCCTCTTTGGAGGTTGGTGACGGTTTCCTGACGCCCGGCGAGACGGAAGACCTGATCATTACGATTTTCAATCGCGGCTGGGGAGAATCCGAAAGCGCCAGCCTGGAATTAGCCACCTCTGATCCCTACATCAACCTGTCAACCGCCACGGGATCAACCGGTGCACTTCCCCCTTATTCAGGCTGGAATAACAGCGCCGATCCCTTCGTGGCCAGCGTTGATCCGGATTGCCCCGTCGGGCACGAGGCGGTGTTCACGGCGACCATTAACCAAGGCGGCTTCATCAGAACGGCTGAGGTTACCCTGATCGTCGGGACGCCCATCATCTTCTTCGAGGACGATGCTGAATCCGGGATGGGAAACTGGTCGGTATCCAGTTACTGGGGCCTGGATAATGATAATCCCCACGGTGGAACTTACAGTTTCTCGGATTCGCCCGGCCGCGAATACTACAACAACACAACAGCCATTATGACTTTGGCAAATCCAGTGAATTTGAGCAGTGCAACGACGGTCTGGCTGGACTTCTGGGCGCGCTGGAACATCGAATCGAACTGGGATTTCTGTCAGATTGAAGTTTCTACTAACGGTTCCACCTGGATACCGGTTGAAGGTCTATACACCGTCGCCGGCAGCGGTATCGGCGTGCAACCGAGTGGTGAACCCGGATATGAAGGCACGCAGGGGAGCTGGGTTCATGAATACGTTGATCTGTCCAACTACGCCGGTCAATCCTATTTCAAATTCCGCTTCGAACTGAGATCGGACGGTGGGGTGACGGGAGACGGTTTTTTCGCCGATGACCTCCAACTGCTGGGCTTCACCGAAGCTGTGCCGCCGCCGGACGTCAGCATCACCCTGACGCCCTATGGCGCGCCCATCCAGATCCCGGCTTCGGGCGGCAGTTTCGACTTCAACGTAGCTCTGACCAACAACGAAGCCGCCTCGCAGAACTTCGACGCCTGGATCATGGTGACGCTGCCTTCGGGGACACCGTACGGGCCGGTTCTAGGGCCGGTGAACCTGACGTTGCCGGGTGGTGGATCTATTGACCGCGACCGCACGCAGAACGTCCCTGCCGGGGCTCCGACGGGAACTTACGATTATACCGGCTATATCGGTCTCTACCCCGGCGTCATCTGGGTTGAGGACAGCTTTGGGTTCGAGAAGTTGGGTTCAGACGGATCAGATGGGCTAACGGGATGGCTTAATACCGGTGAGTCGTTCGGCGAAGAGGGCAATTCGCGAATCGCCCCCACGACGTACGGTTTGAGTCAAGTTTATCCCAATCCCTTTAATCCCTCTACGGCCATCAGCTATCAGCTTTCAGCAGTCAGCTTGGTAAACCTATCGGTTTACGATATTGCGGGACGCAAGGTTGCGGAATTGGTTAATGGTTGGAGAGAAGTGGGATTTCATGAAGTCGTCTTCGACGGGTCGGGGCTGGCGTCGGGGGTGTATATTGTGCGGTTGGAGGCTGGAGGTTTAGGTGCCAGCGAGAAGATGGTGCTGATGAAATAGCAAAATCAGGGGGCGGCCGATGGGTCGCCCCTTTATCTTTTTTACTGCATGGAGGCAAAAATGCGTTGTATCATCACAATACTGTCGGTTTTGGCGATAGCAGGTGCATTACCGGCAACAGTTATCAATGTGCCCGGAGATTATCCCACCATTCAGGCGGGAATCAATGCTGCCAGCTCAGGTGATACGGTGCTGGTGGCGCCGGGAACATACTACGAGAACATACAAATGGCCGAAGGGATTACGCTATTAGGTTCCGGCTGGCAGAACACCACGATTGATGGCGGTGGACTGGCAAACGTCATTACCGCCTATCAGGTGAGCAACGTGACCATTGAAGGATTCACGGTGCAGAATGCAGAACAGAGCGGCAGTGCCCCTGGGTGCATCGGCATTCATCTGAATCCGCAGTCTTCATCAGGCACAAAGATCGTCCGGAACTGTCGAGTGCGAAATAATGGACACGGCATCGAGATCTGGAACGACTTCGGCGGGGTCGCTTACATCGAGAACAATATCATCTACGACAACATCTACGACGGATTTTCCCCATATCTGGGCACAGTATATTTAACAAATAACACCATAGTGGACAACGGCCGGGATGGCTATAACGACTGGTCTGGTGGTGGATATATTCAGATCCAAAACAACATCATCGCTCATAACGGTCGCTATGGCATCTATAAACACCTCAACACGCCGGTTTACATTTCCTATAATGACGTCTGGGAAAATGTAGAAGGCGCTTATTATCAGGGCTATTCCGGACCGCCAGAGCCCTTCGTCCCCAATCCGGGAACTGGAGAAATTGCCGAAGATCCGCTGTTTTTCGGTCAGCCGTTCGACTACTATATCACCTGGGCAAATTTCCCCACCCCCGATTCCACAATGTCTCCCTGCATTGATGCGGGCAATCCGGCCAGCCCCCCAGATCCGGATGGAACGACGGCCGACATAGGCGCGCTCTACTTCGATCAGACAGAGGCAGACGTTGAGGTTAGTCTACCGGTAGTTGGACCCATCGTCATTCCCGCCTCCGGCGGAAGTTTCGACTTCAACGTAGCTCTGACCAACAACGAAGCCACCTCGCAGAGCTTTGACGCCTGGATCATGGTGACGCTGCCTTCGGGGACACCGTACGGGCCGGTTCTAG
>CAZHMN010000150.1:0-3953 GCA_964533705.1 uncultured bacterium | reverse complement strand
GTGCACGGCGAAGAGATTGGCCCCGCTTAAATTCGCCTCGCCTAAATCCGCTCCTTCCAGATGGGCGCGGGTCAAATCCGCTCTCTTGAGCGCACTGAAATTAAGGTAAGATCTTTCCATGTACGCCAGGGACAGGTCGGCGTCCTCCAGGTTCGCTCCGACAAAATTAGCCCTTTCGAGGTGGGCTGCCACGAGTCTGGCTCCCTGAAGTCGGGCATTCGTAAAGACGGCCTCTTTGCATAGCGACATTGAAAGATTCACGCGGCTCAATTTGGCATCCGAAAAATCGCCCCGGTCTGCTTTCATCTTCTCCATTGTCGCACCTTCGAGAGAGGCGGAGACTAACGTTGCATCGGTCAGATCACTCCAGCCTAAGTCTGCGCCGTCCAGATGAGCGCGGGAGAGCTCTGCGCTCGCTAAAACCGCCATGGAGAGGTCAGCTCCTTCCAGGCGCGCGGCCACCAGCTTCACGTTTTTCATGTCGGCCTGGTGGAAGGATGCTCCATGTGCGCGCACGAAGGAGAGGTCGGCATTCTGAAGGTTGGCCTTATAAAAATCCGCTCCATCCAGCAGCGTAAAAGGGAGGATGACGTCTTTCAAGTCAGCATTGCGCAGAGGTATGCCGCGCAGGTCCAGGATGAGCCTGGAACGGTCCGAAGAAAAAGTCAAAGGCATGAAGCCATTACTCTGAGTATACCAGGAAAGGCGGGCGATTCTGCGGCTGGTTTCCGGGAAGGATTTTTCACGCAGACAGGCGATGATGTCGGTCACACGGGAGGGATCGCTTTCCCAACGCTGACGCCAAAGCTTTATCCGTTCATCGTGTTTTTCGGGCATTCTTCTCCATATGTCAGATCGAATACCCCCCAACTATACAACTAAATTCAGCAACTTCCCCGGAACAAAGATAACCTTGCGGAGCTTCTTTCCATTCAAATAGGGGATCAGTTTTTCGCTTTCTTTCGCAGCCGCTACCGCTTCATCCTGGGTCACGTCGGCGGGCAGTTCCAGGCGATCTCGCAGCTTACCGTTAATCTGCACCACGAGCGTTATCGTATCCCGCACCAGCGCCGCGGGATCGTATTCCGGCCAGGATTGATCGAAAACGGAGGCTGCTTCCCCTTTTTCCGTTTGAGTCAAATGCCAGAGCTCTTCACCTAAGTGGGGAGCGAAGGGTGCTATGATACGTGCGAACCTTTCCAGAACGGTGTGTAATCCGGGAATCGTTCCCTTTGCAGCGGCTTCCTGAAGCACATTGAGCAGTTCCATCATGCGGCTGATCGCCGTGTTGAAATGCAGTTCTTCCAGATCCTGAGTGACCTGCTGGATGGTGTAGTGAAGCGAATAATGCACTTCGGGTGGTAATCTGCCCGCTTCACCTGACTCGTTTTGCCCGGCATTTTCCCGGAAGAATCGCCACAACCGGTTCACGAAGCGATGAATGCCCACGATCCCCTCATCCGACCAGTCGCCGCCCTGCTCGTAATCGCCCATGAACATCATGTACATGCGGAAGACGTCCGAACCGTATTTCCCCACGAATTCATCGGGATTGACCACATTGCCCTTCGATTTGGACATCTTGTCACCTTTATGGGTGATGATGCCCTGATGGCGTAGTCTGGTAAAGGGTTCGTCGAAATGGATCAGTCCGGCGTCAAAGAGAGCTTTCGTTACGAACCGGGCGTAGAGGAGGTGCATGACAGCG
Source organism: uncultured bacterium (assembly GCA_964533705.1). Lineage (GTDB taxonomy): Bacteria > Electryoneota > B3-LCP > B3-LCP > B3-LCP > CAZHMN01. The sequence continues at coordinate 2,245 of CAZHMN010000150.1, read as the reverse complement.
TGTTCTGCCCCGCCGATGTACTGATCAACCGGTAGCCAGGCTTTGACTAAATCTGGGTCGAAGGGGATATCCTCCCTTTCGGGCGAGAGGTAGCGCAGGAAATACCACGAGGAGCAGACGAAGGTGTCCATCGTATCGGGATCGCGCTGCGCCGCTGCACCACAGGATGGACACTTGACATTGATGAATTCCGACACTGCCGCCAGAGGTGACTTCCCCTTGGGGGCGAACTCTTCGATTTTTTCCGGCAATAATACCGGTAACTGATCCCCCGGAACGGGCACTTCGCCGCACTTGGGACAATGAATGATGGGAATGGGCGCGCCCCAGTATCGTTGCCTGGAAATCAGCCAGTCGCGCAGCCGATAATTCACCGAAAAATGCCCCTGTCCCTTTTCTTCCAACCTCTGGGTGACGGCTTTTTTCCCCTGTTCAGAAGGAAGCCCTCCGAATTCCCCGGAGTTTACCATTATTCCGGATTCTTCGTAGGCTTCTTCCATCAAGTTGAGTTCCAGTTTCTCGCCTTCAGGCTGGATCACGATACGGATGGGCAGGTCATACTTGCGGGCGAATTCGAAATCCCTCTGGTCGTGAGCGGGCACGGCCATGACTGCGCCTGTGCCATATCCGAGCAGAACGTAATCTGCGATCCAGATCTGCAGACGTTCCCCGGTCAGAGGGTGGATGGCGTACGCTCCCGTGAAAACGCCCGTCTTCTCCCGTTCGAGAGAAGTGCGTTCATATTCAGTCGTTCGATTGACTTCATCTACGTACTCTTTTACTCGAGCTCGTTGCGCAGGAGTAGTGATCTCATCAATCAACGGATGTTCCGGAGCGAAGACCATGTAGGTCACGCCGTACAGAGTGTCCGGCCGGGTGGTGAAAACCTCAAAACGATCCGACCGCCCCTCGATGCCGAAGGATATGGTCGTACCTTCGCTGCGGCCGATCCAGTTCTCCTGCATGATCCTGGTCTTACGCGGCCAGTCAATGCGATTCAGGCCATCTAACAGGCGGTCGGCATATTTAGTGATGCGGAAAAACCACTGAGTTAGATCTTTTTTGATTACAGGGCTTTCACAGCGTTCGCATACACCCCCCTCAGCCTGCTCGTTGGCCAGCACGGTCTGGCAGGAAGGACACCAGTTGACCGGAGCTTGCGTGCGGTAAGCCAGACCCATCTTGTAGAGCGTTAGAAATAGCCATTGCGTCCACTTATAATAGCGCGGTGAAGAGGTGTTGACTTCGCGGCTCCAGTCGTACATCGCTCCGACCTGTTCCAGCTGTTGCCTGATGGCTCTGATGCTCTCAGCGGTGGTTACGGCCGGGTGTACCCCTTGCGAAACGGCATAGTTCTCCGCCGGCAACCCAAAAGCGTCATAGCCCATCGGCTCGAAAACGTTGTAGCCCTGCATGCGCTTCCAGCGGAAATAGGTATCCGCCGGGCCGAAGTTATACCAGTGCCCGATGTGCAGCTTCTGCGCCGACGGGTAGCTGAACATCACCAGGCCGTAGAACTTCTTCTCGGTTTTGGAAAGGTCGGTCTTGTGCGCTCCGGTCTGTTCCCAGACGCGGCGCCATTTGGGTTCTATTTCAGCGAAAGGGTACTCAGTGATCATTATTTGAGTAAAGGTTATGCCACGTTCACTCGCTTTGTGGAGATGACAATTCGTTGAAGCGCAGCGAGCTGCGCCCTGGTCAATTATAAGGTGTAAACTTAATCAAATTAGGAGAGAAAGTCAAGCGGAATTTTCGGCAGGCGTTTGAGGAGTAGAACCTATAGCCCGTGTTCGCGGGCGAATAACCCCTTCGGGGCCCGGCTCCAAGATGTCCACGCGCCGCCCGGCAATATCGAACACCAAGAGATCGTCCGCTAATCGTGGCGTCGAGTCTCCGTACTCGACGCTGAAAAGAAACCGCCGACTGCGGAGAGTCGGCGGCACGTCAATTGTGGACTTTCTTGGATTACTTCAACAACACCATCTTCTTATTGATCGTAGTCGGGGTCGCCCCCGACCCCGACAATCCCTTTACCGTCAGCCTGTAAATATACACCCCCGACGCCAATCCCGATCCATCGAACGTCACCTCATGCGATCCGGCCTCCATCCACCCTTCGCGTAGGGGTCGGCCTTGCGCCGACCCGACCTCGCGCCCGCCAATATCGAACACTTCCAGCTTCACCCACCCCGCCACCGGCAAATCGAAACGGATGGTGGTGGTTGCGTTGAAGGGATTGGGATAG
>CAZHMN010000149.1:0-4018 GCA_964533705.1 uncultured bacterium | reverse complement strand
AATTTACGAAAATATCAGCAATTTTGCAAATTATTTTTTGATTATCGGCTTTGAGCTTTAACGCACAATTGCCACCGTCATATCATCGGTTTTCAGATATTGACGGGCGACGCGCCTGACGTCGGAGGATTTCACGCTTCGAAGCTCGCTGATCCAGACGTCATGGCGATCTATTCCTTCCCCTCGTAATTCCCCCAGGCCCATCAAATAAGCCCGGTTTATACGAGTGAGACCCCGCATAGCCAGACGCCCCAGATAAGCGTTGCGGGCTTTGGCCACGTCTTCATCTGTGAAGTTTCCCTTAGCCGCTTTTCGAACCTCAGCAATAATGCCCTGTTCGGCGCGCTCTAAGTTCTGGGGGGCCGTTCCCATGGTGGCATACCAGACTCCCCAGCCATCATGGAAACCGACCGAACTGCCCAGAGTATAGGCCAAGCCCTCCCGTTCGCGGAGTTGGAACTGCATCCGGTCGGAAATAATGTAATTCAGGATCGCCAGGGGGGCGCGGTCGGCCGGATCATTCAGATCAAAGGTGTAGCCCATCGCCAGAAAAGACTGTTCTTTGCCGCTCGTAAGAGCCTTACGGCCGGTCTCCTCTTGCCGTTGGGCGGCGACTTCAGGTCTGGACATTGAGACGGCGGGAAGGGCTGTATCGCAAGACCAGTCGCCGAAGAACCTCTCAATCTGCTCCATGACGGAGTCGGCATTGTTGCTGCTGAGCACGGTGAGGATCAGATTCCCGGGGTGGAAATACTTCTGATGGAAATTCCGCAGTTCCTCAACGGTATAGGAGGCGATATCTTCAGGATCGCCGATGACCTTTTTTGCCAGGGGTGAATCTCCGTAGAGAAGGGATTTAAAGAGAGCCTTTCCGGACTTGCTCACCGAACCCTGATCGCGTTTGGCCTGACCCATCATCTGACCGCGAACCAGTTCCACGGCTCCAGGAGTCAGGTCGGGATCTATCATCGTGCGCCCCAGAAGTTCGAGTACCGGGATGTAGCTGTCATCCAATGCTTCGAGGCGGACGTAGGAGAATTCCGGGGTGGTATAGTAGTCATCGTAAGGGATAAACGACATATCGTAAAACTTAACCCGGGCGCCGTATTTCTGCAGTTCAGCCTGGAAGTCATCCTTATCCAACCCTTTGGGGCCATAGTCCAGAATGTGGTGGATAAAGTCAACCATACCCGGCTTTCCTCCCAGAGCCGTCTCGTAAGCTGAACGATGCTTGAAGAGGAAATGGGCGGCGAAGATGGGATTATCCTGGTTTTCCTGAATAACGACCCGCAGACCGTTTGGCAATTCTTTTTGCAGGATTCTCGAATCCGCGCTTATGCTCTCTTCGCCTTCAGATGCCGCGCCGGCCAGATAAACGGCAACCAGTGCCGATTTACCGTCCAGGTATTTTTCGGCAACGTTGTGCACGTCAATCGCTTTGACGCGCGAGAGGTTTTGCAGATAATTAATGAAGAAACCCGCTCCCCCCTGCGCCAGATCACCGCTCTTTAACATGCCGTAGAAATGGGGACGTTCGGAGTTGAAAAGCTCATCGGAGCGTATGGACGTAATAACAGCACCGACTTTTTCGGGCTGCGGGATCTCGTCGCTGAAGCTTTTTAAAGATTCCCGAAGAGCGTCGAGCGCGGGCTGATAGTCGGAAGATACGTTCAATGAAAGCGTAACGTTCAGTATTCCAAAGTTTCGATCAACAAAGTGATCCAGCGAAACGTCGGTGACGCTCAGTTCTGGGCGTGCGGTCAAATCGTTCTGAAGGCGATCCTGAAGAATCCGGGTCATAACCAGAAAGGTGAAATATTCCGGATCCCTCCGAGTCGGTGCCGGCAGCGCATAGCGGATTTTGTGGCCGGAAGCCGGCCCTCTGCTGATGATGGGTTGTTCACCTCTGGCTGTAGTAGGTATCGAAGCGAACGGTGAACGCAGGGGTTTGCGTTTGGGCAGAGCCTTCGGCGGTACTTTTCCAAAAACGCGCTGGAAAAGCTCGATCATTTCCTGCGTATCGAAATCCCCCATCACCAACGCGGTCATGTTATTGGGAACGTAATAGGCTTTATAATAATCCCAGACCTGTTCCCGGGTTAGATCGCGGATGCTCTGGCGTGAACCGAGGATGGGGCGCTGATAGGGCGTCCCCTTATAGACGACCTGGTCGAAAAAACGTTCAATGCGGTACGATTCACTGTCCTCATCCTTGCCGATCTCTTCGATGACGATGCCCTTCTCTTTCTCGAATTTATCCGGTGGGAGAGTCGAGTGAAAGAGCATATCAGCCTGTATCTCCAGGCCTTTATCGAAGTTGGACTTTTCCAGTAGAATCATGAAGTTGGTATGGTCGTGGGTAGTGTTGGCGTTGTTATAACCGCCCAAAAAATCCATCTCGTCGTAGAGCTGCTTCTGAGTGCGGGTTTCGGTGCCGTTGAAGAGCAGGTGTTCCAGGAAGTGGGTGGCTCCGTTCATCTCGACCGATTCATGCCGGGAACCGGCGCGCACCACCACGACAGAGGTGATCATCGGGCTGGCGTGGTTCTCGATTAAGATGACCTCCATGCCGTTGTCGAGGGTGGTAACTGTGGGCTGAAATTGAGCGTACGCCAGCACGGACAACAGGCAGCCTACAAGGATAAATGATATTTTCTGAAGCATGTCTGACCCTTTATAAAATATTGCAGTTTATATCACAGCGCCGTCGGGGATGACGGCGCCCTTTTCGATAACGGTGATGCCGTCCTTGACCATGTAGCCGTGGCCGGCATAATTTTCATGGGCTTGCTTCGGCGTTATCTTCACGCCGCGGCCGATGCGGGCGTTCTTGTCTATGATGGCACCGCTGATGAAGGCCTCTTCACCGATACCCACGGGAGGCGTTGCTTTAGAAGCGTGTTCTTGCGATTCGGGATCGCCCTCGTAATAGTCGGCGCCCATGACATAGGTATTTTCGATTCTGGCGCCGGGTTTGATCATGGTGCGCACTCCGATCAGGGCGTTGCGCAAAACGGCTTTTTCGATCACGCAACCTTCGCAAATCAATGAGGTTTCAGCTTCCAAGCCCAGCAATTTGCTCCCCGGCAGAAAGCGGGCGTGCGTGAATACCTTAAAGGGATCGTCAAAGAAGTGAAACTTCGGACTCGGCGACACTAAATCCAGGTTGGAACGGTAGAAAGAACTGATCGTTCCCACGTCCCTCCAGTAGCCGGGGAAGGCGTGCGCGCAGACTTTCATGCTCTCAATAGCGTCGGGGATAATATGTTTGCCGAAATCCGTATGGTCATAGTTCTTCAGGCAGGTTTTCAGAGCTTTGTCGGTGAAGATGTAAACCCCCATGCTGCCCAGAAAGATTTTCTCAGGGTCTTTGATCCCGAATTTCTTCCTGATTTCATCTTCGATCTCGAAATCGCCCAGTTGCTGCCGGGATTTGGGTTTTTCCACGAAGTCGGTGATCAAACCCTGCGTATCGACGCGCAAGATCCCCAATTGGCCGGCTTCTTCATGCGTCACCGGGGAAACCGCCACGGTGATATCCGCACCCGATTCGAGATGAGTCTGGTGCATCTGGCGGTAATCCATCTGGTAGATGTGATCCCCTGCCAGGATGAGATAGTCTTGAACGCTGAAACGCTGGAAATGACGCAGCGTCTTACGAACCGCGTCCGCTGTGCCCTGGAACCAGTCCATGTTATTCATGGTCTGCTCGGCGGCCAGGATGTTGACGAAGCCCTCGTGGAAGCTGTCGAACTTGTAAGTCAGGTTGATGTGGCGGTTCAGGGAGGCGGAATTGAACTGGGTCAGGACGAAGATGCGCTCGATGCCCGAATGAATACAATTGGACACGGGTATGTCAATGAGCCGGTATTTGCCGGCGATGGGGACGGCCGGCTTGGAACGGTGCTTGGTCAAGGGGAAGAGGCGCCCTCCCTGGCCTCCGCCCAATATGATGGATAGGATGTTAGGCATGATTGGGATACGGGATACGGGATACGGGATTCGGTTAATTGTCATT
>CAZHMN010000148.1:0-4044 GCA_964533705.1 uncultured bacterium | reverse complement strand
ACAAGCCGGAGTGACAAGCATAAGCATCGGAAGTTTCTTTTGAAAATCGGTATAATTTCTACAGTAAAGAATTTCGGATGAGAAAAAGGCGGATCAGCGGATCCGCCTTTGAAATCGTCATCGAGGATGGTTTACTTGACCAGTAATAATTTCTGGGTTTGTCGAAAATCTCCGGCGATTAACCGGGCGAAATACATTCCGCTGGGGAAATGTGCCGCATCGAAGGTGATTTGATACACACCGGGACTGCATCTTTCGCTCATCAATTTCGAAACTTCCCTCCCTTTGACGTCGAATATCGCCAGAGACACATTCTCAGCTTTCGGCAGTTGGAAGATCAGGCTGGTTTCCGGATTGAAGGGATTGGGAAAAACAGGCAGCAGTTGATAATCGCCGGGCAGATTCACTACCGGTTGATCTGGAGCGACGCCGACCCAACCGTTCTCCTGCCCCGGAGATCCGTAGGGCAACAGCGAGGAGCGCCAGTTCTCCGGCTCAGTGTTGGGTAGCGAGGGATCAATCAGTTCGAGTGTCGGGCCATGACCGTCGGGTTCTGTGGGCCAGGGAGGTTGATCATCGTAGATAACATAGTCAATGAGGTTTCCCTGCGCATTGTAAAGCCTTAGAAGTTCGCCGCCTCCGCTCAATCCGAACTCGAAATTACCGAAGTAATTCTGCACTCCCGGAAAGTACGATTTAAAGGCAACCGTATCCGCGCATACCAGGATAAATCCCCCTGAATCCAGGAAGGTATTCTGGGGCAACACGAAACCATGCGTATCCACTTCGTCCGTGAACATCCAGGCAGATAGATCAATGGCGTCATTGGTGTTGTTGTACAACTCCGCCCAGTCGTCGGGGACAAAATAGAGGGAGCAGTTGTAGTTGATTTCGGTAATCACAACACTTTGCGCCGATGCACCTGCAATAAACAGCAGCACCGTTGGAAGGTAGAGGAATTTGCGCATCAATTCTTTTTTGAATACAACCATCCGAGCCGGTAGAATCTTATGTCACTGCTTCGCTCGATGTTATTTCATCAGCAGCAGTTTTTGAGTTTGCTGAAAATCTCTCGCGGTTAATCGGGCGAAATAAAGACCGCTGGGCATTTGAGCACTCGAGAAGACAACTTTGTAAACCCCGGGGACATGCCAACCATCCGCAAGCCTCACCACTTCCCGACCCTCCAGGTCGTAGACCAGAAGTGAGGCCCGTCCCGCCTTCGGCAGGTGATAAGTCAAAGTGGTCTGCGGATTGAAGGGATTGGGATAATTGGGCAGAAGGCGGAACTCGGTCGGCGGCCCCGTCTCGGGGGTTATATCTTTAACCCCAACCCAGCCGTTATCCCGGCCGGGAGTACCGAGAACCGAATCGGAAGGAACCCAACTCTCCGGGTCTTCATTGGGAAGATCGGGATTAATCAACTCGAGCGTCAGACCGGAACCGTCGGGTTCGATGGGCCAGGGCGGTTGGTCGTCATAGGTCAGTGAATCTACGATGTTTTCCTGGTCATCGTATAATCTGATTAACTCGCCGCCGTTGCTCAGATTAAAATCAATGTTCCCGATGATATTATCAACCTCAGGGTTAAAACCCTTGAAAGCCGCAGTATCCCGGCATAGAACCAGAAACTCGCCGATATCCAGATAAGTATGCTCGGGAAAGACGAAGATATTGCTGTCATTGGCGTCTTTGAAGAGCCAGCCGGACATATCGGCAACGAAATCCGCGTTGTTATAGAACTCCAGCCAGTCTTCCGTGTCATAGGCCGGCGCGGAATTATAATTGATCTCGGTGATGACGACATCCTGGGCGAATACTGCAGCGTACGCTATCATCCCGGCAATCAAGAAGATTAGATTTCTCATGTGCACTCCTGGCTTATGTAAGCAGGCACGAAGCCCCCAAATTAAAAAACCCTGCAATTGAAGCTTACCGCAGAGACAAACCGCTTAAATGCTACTTGCTATCCCCGTTGTTTATCTTTGCGCCCGCGGGAATCTAACCCGTGTCATCGGCGTAGAAAACGGCTCACTATGTGTGATAAAATCGCCTGAACCTGGCCTCATGCAATGTATCGGCAAGGTTACCTTGAAATTCCCGGTCGAATTGGAATTGCTCGCTCCATTATATTGAGCTAAAATATAAACAATAAACGACCAGAGGTCAAACTCAAAAATTAAAAATTGTAGAGGTAAAGCGGAGGGAATGCGGTGCAAGCGCGATGGTGATCATTCTTTCACAAGATGGTCATCTTATCTACCAGCTCTGATACGCCGCGAACCTTTGCCGCCGCCTCGACCAATTCTGAGCGCAAATTGTCGTGCGCAATTTGACCGTAAAGATAAACAATGCCGTCTTCAGCACGCACGTCAACGTCCGCCTCTCTGGTCTTGGGATTGGTTTCGAAGGCGACCTGCACTCGGGCCGCCAGGGCTCGGTTGGCGACGTCCAATGCCCGCTTTTCCGTCCTCTCGTATTCCGGAGAGTTCGCCAATCGGCAAATCGTATTGCTGGCTGTGTCCAGCGATGTGTTCTTGAGGTTGATTACGACGTCAAAATGAGAGGGATCGTCCCAATCTTCATTATAGAGAAATTTCGTCCAGCGCCTGCGTTCATCATCGGCCTTCTTAATGTAGCGTTCGGCTTCGTATCGGTCAATTTTCATGGTTTGCTGCAGAGCGGATATCCGGTATTCTACTGGGGCGATCAGCCGGACCTTCAACACCCAGTCAACCTCGCTCAGCAGGAAATGACCTGCATTCCCATGATAAACCATGCAGCCTTCCGCGGCGTATTCCAGCAACGCGGCGCGAATGAAAGTAAGATAAAGTCGCCGCGTCGTTCTCGTGCTTCTCGACCAAAAATGAGGCGGTTCGTTCATGGCGGTGGCCAGTGCTTTTTCCGAGACGCCATGTTCTTCGGATACTTTTACCAAGACTTCACGGCTGATTAAATTCGGACAATTGAGCCTTTCCGCAACCATTTCCGCCAGTGCTTGACCCCCGATTTTCGATCCCCGAGATATGGTGATTATCGGCACGATCAGCCCCTTATCTTATTCTGAGCATGTTTTTTTGAGTATTATTTAACCGCCGAGAAAAGGGGAGAGAAGATTATTCACGTTCAATCCGGTACCAGAAGTTCTTCCTGGTGTCCTTAATTATGACGATCAGTTCGTGCGTCAGGCTGTTTTGGTGCGCCACACCGATAGTGCGGTTAATGCGCGTTGAACCGACTCCGGGAATATCCATATAATTGAATGTAAAATCACTTTTCAAAGCACCTCGTTCAGCCACATGCGGTGAGATCTCTGACCATAGCTGTTCGAATGTTTCAGCTTTTTCAAAGAGGTGATCTCGGATGAGTTCTCCGGTCTCAGAATCACGAAATCCCACACTGGGATCATCGCCGCATTCTGGAATGGCGTCGAGAGAGAGCTTCAACCAATCCTTAAAGGTGGCTCGCCGGTTTACAATCCGGAAGTCGGTTGAACCACAGGTTTCACAGACCAGCGGATTTTCCATACTTCCGAACGCGTCCCCTTTCTTAAATCCGATACCTTCTCCGGTCGCGGGGTTTTCAAAATCCAGACTAATGAATCGGTTACATTGGTTGCAGATTACCGTGATACTGGCCACGGGATGCCAGCCTTCAGCATCAGCTTGCTTCAACAGGGAAGAAATATGCGCTCCGATCTCGATGCCATTTATTGTAGGGGTATCTACCGATTCATCGGTATTGATTTTCGGTTTACCGGTAGATGATTCTGCAGTGATTCCTTCAGCCCTTTGAGTTCGCTCTGCGGCCGGCTTCTTTCCCATTAGTTTGTCGAGAAACTTCATGGCTGCCTCAAACGGTAGATATCTTCTTGATTCCAATCAACTTGTTTAAAAGCCGAAGAGTCAATCATTCTTAATCGCGGCCGGCACTTCAGTAATGGGCAGAAGTACCTGGAAAACGCTGCCTAATCCCGGGGCACTTTCCACGCGGATATCGCCGCCATGACGTTGGATAATACCCAAAGAGACGGACAATCCCAAT
>CAZHMN010000147.1:2871-4122 GCA_964533705.1 uncultured bacterium | reverse complement strand
CAGGCAATTGTTGCAAGAGCGGGACTTGATATAATGCTATTGAATGCAGATGCTGACTTCCTTCATTCAAAACCAACCGCTAACCACTAACTGCTAACGGCTGAGTGCTGACTGCTAAATCATGATCAATATGACTGAACCTATAGGCGATGCCTCCCATTCCCGCAACCCAACCGGCTGGATCGAGGTAATTTGCGGGCCCATGTTCTCGGGCAAGACCGAAGAGCTCATCCGCAGGTTGCGGCGTGCTCAGATCGCCCGCCAGAAGGTTGCCATCTTCAAGCCCAAAATTGACGACCGCTACAGCCCCGACCACCTAGTTTCGCACAGCGACATGATCCTACCGTCCACTTCGGTGGGAAGTGCTGGTGAAATCCTGGAGCAGGTTGGCAACGCGCAGGTGCTGGGCATTGATGAAGCGCAGTTTTTCGGTTCTGAGCTGGTGGGTATATGCAAACGCCTGGCCGATCGAGGCCGTAGAGTCATTGTGGCGGGATTGGATCAGGACTATCGGGGCGATCCCTTTGAACCTGTGCCCCAGCTCTTGGCCGAAGCTGAATACATCACCAAGACACTGGCCATCTGCGTCAAATGCGGCGCGCCGGCCAATCGTACCCAGAGAATCACGCCGGAGTCGGAGCGGGTAGTGGTGGGAGCTCTAGACCATTACGAAGCCCGTTGCCGAGCCTGCTTCGAACCTCCGAAATAAGATAAGACCTTACATAACTGATTTTATGCGAAAGGGCAGACCATGAATCCCCGAACTCTCCTCCCACTAACGGCTATCGTGTTGCTGCTGGGCATCTCGTTATCGGCATCTTCCGAACCCGTCGAACCCGAGTATTTCCCAGGAGAAATTCTGTTGAAATTTCACCAGCAGATTACGCCCCAGATCAGGGACGATCTAATTGCCACCGGCGTACCTTCCGTTGACGCTATCCTGGAAGCCGCGCCGTTAACCGGCTTAAGCCGGGCTTTGCCCGCCGTTGAATCGGGCAACGCCTACGGTCTGGATCGCGTCTGGTCACTGAAACTCGACGCCTCGACGGATCTTCTCCCGCTAATTGATGCGCTGTCCAGCGATCCTTCCGTGGAATACGCCGAACTGAGATACGTCCGCTACCTGGATCGAAATTACGTGCCGGAAACCTATCGTCGTGTGGACGGGGTGGATGAAGTACCCAACGATCCTTCCTACAGTCAGCAGTGGGCACTGCCCCGAATTCAAGCCGCCCAGGCCTGGGATTACAC
>CAZHMN010000147.1:0-2771 GCA_964533705.1 uncultured bacterium | reverse complement strand
CAGGACGTCATCAACGACGCCACCTCCAGAGGGGCTCTGGTGGTCGCCGCGGCCGGCAATGAATCCAGTTCGGCTCCGCATTACCCTTCCTGTTATGACAACGTCACCGCGGTAGCCTCCACCAATCCCGGCGACGTCCGCTCGTCCTTCTCCAATTTCGGTGAATGGGTGGATTGTTGCGCTCCCGGTGATTTCATCTATTCCACCACAATCGGTAGCTACGGTTACATGTCGGGGACTTCCATGTCATGTCCCCATGTGGCCGGCCTGGCCGGTCTGGTCGTCGCCATGCACCCCGAATGGACTCCTGATCGCGTCGAAGCGCAGATTCTTTCAACCTGCGACAATATAGATGCTTTAAATCCCAGCTTCACAGGTCTACTGGGCGCCGGCCGCATCAACGCCTACCGCGCCGTGACCGAATCAAATCCGTATCTGGTTATCAGCGATGACGGATTCGAAGACGAGGATGGAGACGGCGTCATCGAACCGGGCGAATGGGTGGAGTTCTGGGTGGAAATCACCAACCTGCTCGAACCGTTGGATAACGTTCAGGGTTTAGTTTCAACCTCCGATCCCTACGCCACGGTGACCCAGAACCAGGCCTCCTTCGGGGATCTGGGAACGGGAGCCTCTGCATCCAATCAATCAGGGCCCTTCGCTTTCGAGGTTGCACCCGACGCCCCTGGATCACACCAGATGACGTTCGATCTGGAACTCACCGGGGATGGCGGCTACTCGAGCACAGAATATATCCGTTTTACCGTCCTGCCCATCTACGGCGATCACGATGTGGGCAACGTCGTCCTGACCGTAACCAACTTCGGTGCTATCGGGTTCAGCGATTACGCCATCAGCGGCGGTAATTTCGGTTCCGGCTTTCAATATCCGGCGGGGACTTCCAGCGCCCTTTATCACGGTTCGGTCATGGTGGGTGTTTCCAGCTCTATGGTCAGTGATAATTGCTACGGGAACAGTACCTACGATAATTACGATTTCAGAAACGTTCCCGGAGGGGAATTGTTCATCACCCCCGGAACGCTGGCTGATCAGGAAGGGTTGACAATCTATGACGACGGCCGCTCAGCGGCCCCCATCGGCGTTGAAATTACGCAGCACAGCTATGCCTGGGCCGATCCGCCCGATGACGATTTCGTCATGCTGCGCTATGACATAACGAACACTACGGCGTCTGCATTAACTAATCTCTACGTCTCGGTCTATCTCGATTGGGACATCGGGGATTATTCCAATAACCAGGCGGGCTGGGATGCAGATTCCGCCGTCGGCTGGATGAAGGATGCGACTTCGCCCTACTACGGCCTCTGCCTGCTCTCCCACGATCCCGCTTCCTATCGAGCGGTGCAGAATTCCGTCTACGTCTATAACAACGCTTTCATTGACCCGTTGAAATACCAGTTTATGACCGAAGGCTTTGTGGTGACGCAATCCTCCACATCTGATGATTGGTCAATGCAACTCTCCGCCGGGCCTTTCGAAATCGCTCCCGGAGCCACCGAAATTGTTGGCTTTGCCATGCTGGGCGGAGATAACCTGGGTGACCTGTGTACCAACGCAGGACAGGCGCGCTTCCGCTGGGGAGACATAATTCTGGACGTTGAAACGCCACCTGTAGCCTCAAGGCCTGTACAGTTTGCTTTGAACGAACCTTACCCCAATCCCTTCAATCCTTCGACAGCCATAAATTATCAGCTACCCGCATATAGCTTCGTAAACCTGTCGGCTTACGACCTCTCCGGGCGCAAGGTGACAGAATTGGTAAACGGCTGGCGGGAGGCAGGGCTGCACCAGGTGACCTTCGATGGTTCGAGTTTGGTTTCCGGCATCTACTTCCTGCGCCTGCAGGCGGGGGATTTCAACGGCATGCGCAAAGTGATTCTGATCAAATAACTCTCTGCGCTGGCTGATGAATAAACAAATGAAATACTGCTGAAACCATGGCGCCGAGGGGTGCTCTCGGCGCCATTTCATCTTAGTAGCAGAAACGATATGAATTTTAATCGGAAAGAAACCGTTCGCAGATTCCTCGAGATGCGGGATTGGGAGGGATTATCAGACTGGGCGAAGACGGAGCGGAGCGCCATCCGGGTTGTCAGCGCCTCGCTCCTCAGCGATGATGCTCTGATGAGCTGGCGGGCAACGGAAGCGCTGGGGAAGTTGGCCGGGCAAAAAGCCCGAATGAACGGAGCCAATTCCGTCAGGGCCATCGTACGCCGCCTGCTCTGGGGCATGAACGACGAATCCGGCAGCATCATCTGGAACGCGCCCGAAGCCATTGCCGAGATTTTAGTCAACGTCCCCGAATTAACCGACAAATACGGTCGCATTGTGGCGTCATTCATTGATCTGGAACCCTTCCCGCGCGGAGTTCACTGGGCCATCGCACGACTGTCTGAAATAAAATCCAATGTCTTCTCCGATATGATTGCAGTCTTGCGAGTATCCCTGGCGTCGCAGGATCCGGCCATTCGCGCTTTCGCTGCAAAGGCTCTGGTCAAAATGCAGGTTTTGTCTTCTGATGATATCGAGAGGAATTTATTGAGGGATGAGGCGGAATTTCAGATGTACGATATGGGTATCGGAGAGATGATCAGCATAACGGTCGCCGCGTACTGCCGTAGAGTGATAAAATGAGCGGAATTTCCCTTTGTAACTTGCTATATTTGAAGTATCGAACAAAAAACGGCTACCGATTAAAATTTTTTCAAATGCCAAGTGTGAGCCGCCCCCTCTTCAGAAATTTGTCTGCC
>CAZHMN010000146.1:2265-4131 GCA_964533705.1 uncultured bacterium | reverse complement strand
CAACCGCCAACTAACATGTCCGATACTTTCTACACTCGCCTGGATTTCTACCGCCTGCTGGAGGCCGGATTCACGGACGTTCAGAAAGCCGCTGAAGCTCTGGGAATCCACCGGGGCACATTGTGGCGTTGGAAGAAAGCCTATGATCCGGGGCGGGGGCCCTTCGGCACAGCAGGCGATGCAAATAGGGGAAACTCGACAGACAAGAATGTCTGTCCTCCAGTAAAGCAAGGAAGCCGTGAGGAGATCATTACCGCCATGCGGCAGGTGGCTCTGGAAGGCAACGTCCCGGCGGCCAAACTGCTGCTGTCGGAATATCAGAACCAGCCGGCGGACGAAGGCGACGTTTTGACGGTCGAAGGCGCGGTTCAACTGCTGGAAAAATGGTCAGTCGCAAGACCCTCGGTGGCGGAAGAAAAAGATCACGGTTAATCACGTCAATCTCCAGTTTCCATGACTGCAACCGAATTCAGACAATTGTATGAAGCCCGCGGCAATCCCTATGGTTTCCTGACGGGATACTTGAAAACCCTCGATCCCGTGCTGGGCGTGGCCCCCTTTCCCGACTGGCCGCACCTGCGCAAGCTGACCCACTCGCTGCTGGGTTCGAAACGGGTGCTGGTGGTAAAATCCCGGCAGATGATGGTGACCTGGACCTCACTGGGGCTGCTGCTGCACCGGGCCATTTTCGATAAGCCGGGAATGTACTTACTGTTGTCGAAAAACGAGCGATCGGCGCGGGAGCTGTTAGATCGCCTGCGCTTTCTGATCGCCGGACTGCCGGAACATTTTCACCTGCACGTGGGAACGAACAGCGCCGAGGAATTAGAGTTCGACCGCAAGCGCGTGCGCATTTTATCCCTGCCCGCTTCGCCGGACGCGCCGCGCATGCACTCCCCCGCCGGCGTCATCTGGGATGAGATGGCCTTCACGCCCCGTTCGGAAGAGATCTGGACGGCATTGAAGCCGGCTCTGGATTCGGGCGGATTCTTCTGGGGAATTTCCAGTTCAGGAGGCCCAGGAAATACTTTTGCCAGGCTGGCGAAAGATTCCTCGTCGCAAGGGCTTTGCTCAATCTGGCTGCATTATTCAGAACATCCGTTGAGGGATCAAGCCTGGGTGGAAGAAGCTCGCAAAGGGCTTTCGGTGGAACGCTGGGCGAGGGAATACGAAATCAGCTTCGAAGCAGCGGAGGATCGGGTTTACCCGGAATTTCAGCAGAGGACGCACGTGCTGATCGAACCCTGGAAAGTCCAGACCGATTTACCGATCTATCGTTCGGTGGACTTCGGTTTCTACCATCCCGTCGTGCTTTATTTCCAGAAGATGACCGACGACCGCATCGTCATTTTCGACGAATGGATCGGAAACCGGGCAACGTTGCAGGATCTAATTGATGCGATAAAGCGCAAGGATTCCGCTCACGGTTTCAGCGAGCGGGAGGTAGAGTGGACTTCCTGCGATCCTGCGGGGCACAGCCCGGGGGAATCGGGAGTATCACCCATCGAACGGTTAAAAAGAGCGGGGATCAAGGTCAGGGCGAGAGCTTCGAAGATTGAGGAGGGTGTGGATCTGGTGCGAGAAATGCTGCGGGAGCGAGAAGGCGTGCCGGGACTTCTGGTTTCACCTCTGGCGCCCAAAACCATCGATGATTTCCACGGCTACCGCTTACGCGAAGACGGCCTGGGCCCTGAAAAGGACAACGTCCACGACCACACCATGGACGCACTGCGCTATTTTGTGGTGAATTTGATGGGGGGTAGGGGGAGAAAGGTTTCAATACAGGCAAGAGTCACGGGTAATTACACAAAATGGTAACATAGAATACCTAATTCAACACTACTCATAATCTACTTTAACATGCCA
>CAZHMN010000146.1:0-2165 GCA_964533705.1 uncultured bacterium | reverse complement strand
GCCTCCAATCCTCTATCACCTCTGTGATGAGGATAGAATTCCATTGGATACTGACCGGTTAATTTAGCCTTCTGGGCAAGGGCGATAAACTCCGGCATTCCCACAAGTTGATACCTATTGGAATAATCTTGGTTCAATAGATTGATGCATTGGTGCATTTCTTCAGGTGTTGTAAACCAGTTAACCCAGGTAAGATGCATAAAGAGAGGGCGCCAGGGAATTCGTTCTGCAATACGCGCTATCGCAGATGCGACTTTTTCTGGAGGTTCTTGTTCGCCTGTACTCTCGATCAAACCTGCAGCATATGTGTTGCGGATATATGGCATCAGAGGCCGATCTTCCGGCCAAAATATCCCCTGGTAGAAATTACCCGCAGCGTACCCCTCTCTGATTGCAATTACGTCAGAAAGATTTTTCACGTGAGACTCAATGGTCCTGCTGGAAATCGCCGGAAAAGAACCGTAACCAGGCAGGTAATCAGCGACCGGCATTCCCGATTTTACCATATATGAATTGGCAAAGACATCGTAATCATCGAGATCTTCCCCAAAATATCTATACATAAACCAAGCATACCCTACGGGCAGGTCAGCGGTGAAGTAATCCTTTGGTGAAGCATTGTCGAAGAACCAACGCATAATCCCCCGGCCAAAGTGATACATCAATCCGTTCATCGTCCAGTTGATGGGAATTTGCCCTCTTATGCGCGATTTCCATAAGGGATCGGAAGGGTGTTGATAGAACCGGTACACCACGCCAAATTGATCGCCATCAGTAAAACTAAAGGTCAGATAAATTTTTTCGGGATCAAGTTCGACCGCCTCAGGGGCAACCGTTCGCTGAATAAAGGGTTCTTCAAACAACTGACTTACGGCGGCATGAACTGAAGCATTGGCCATTTGTTTTGATCCTGCATGATAACAGTGCATTTGAGAAATCAGTCTTAAATTGGCTGCTTCATCACCTGCCCACCCCCTCACCATTGTAAACGGCCCAGAACGCTCCAGCAGCTCCCGATAGAAGGCCAAGTCATAATCCGTTTTGAAAAACGCTCTGCCGGGTTCAGGATTGGGATCGAAGTAGAAATGAAAAAGTTTAGTTCCAACAGAATAATCATTGATCCAGGGAGCGTACCCACCCAAATCACCCTTCCTGTTCGGTAGATCTCGGTTCATCGTGACCCCATGGTGATCTGTCAAAGGCAGCAGTGCATCAAGTGCCCACCGATAAGCATCCTCCCGAGTTCTCCAGGGGGCATCAGGATTTTGACTTCGCCATTGATTGCGCAGATCGAAAGCATTGGGTACGCGGAGTTTCGCTCCTTCTCGCCCCAGTCTGTCACGGTATGAATCCGGGAGCAATGTATAGCCGTACTTCTCAAGAAGAGGAACATCGTCGGGATGAACCGGTAGGGCATTGCCGAAAATGCCCGCCATGGTCGTTGCAAAATTAATCGTGCAGAAATGTACTGCTTCGATGTCGCTCATCGAGCTTGTTGGATCAATAATGATATAAAACTCAATATTCGCAGCGTTTCGTGCCCAGGTTAATAGCTCCTCGACCGTATTCTGAACAACCTCTAAAGCAAGTTCTGACACATAATAATGCCGCCAAAACCGATCAGGAAATCCCTCCATTTCAAAATACACCATATTGCCCTCAGGAGCCTTCCGGTTCACTAATCCCTGCAAGGCTGCCAGAGTTATCAGTTTGTATTGATCATTGGGATCTAATTCCACGACTCGCAACGTCTCGGGAATCGGCCAGGAAGGATATTGTATTAAGTCACCACCGCTCTCGGCTACACTATATTTAACGAATACGACAATAATCAAGATGGTCATCGCACAGGCGATTTTGCTTTTCATTTTCAGTTTCCCCCTTTCGTAGCACATCATTGATTTTGTGATACTGCGAATTGGCAAATCATCCTCTCACCAAGGCAGGTATTAGATATAGAATTCCGTATTATCGTTGATTGCCCACCATTTTATATAAACTCATTCCGCAGGGGATTGATCCCGAAAAGGACAACGTCCACGACCACACCATGGACGCGCTGCGCTATTTTGTGGTGAATTTGATGGGGGGTGGGGGGAGAAAGGTGAAGGTGGGAGCGAGGGTGAGAGGGATTAACTTAGATTTGCTGTTGTAAAAGATGCGTA
>CAZHMN010000145.1:0-4138 GCA_964533705.1 uncultured bacterium | reverse complement strand
TGGATGCCGTTATCGCAGTTAATGAGTAGATTATTCCTGATCACCCAATCAGAAGCGCTCCCGGCATTTGAGGTTACTATACCGTTTCCACATAACTCAAAGATGCAGTCTTCAACTAAGAAACCGTCAGTATAATTCGCCTTGCCTACCACGTTAATGGCGACAACGTCATCTCCACCATCCCCATGACCGTTGATTCGTAGATTTTTGAACACGATGCGGTTTGAGGCATTTGTGCAGGCGAAGATGGCGGTGCTTGGGTCATCGCTGGGTTTCAATGTAACTCTCCCCATATTGGCTGGGGTCATTCCCGCAATTACAATATCCGTTTTGGCGATCTCAATATCGCCTTCGGTTATGTCGGTATCGGATGCTTGTATAATTACGAAATCACCCCGCCCCGATTCCACCTTGCTTAAGGCTTCCTCGATGGTGTTCAGGGGCGAACGGTATTTCATGCCGCTGTGTTGACCGTCCCTGCCGACATCGGTATCGGGATTTACGTAAAACACATGCGAATCCCTCCGCGCGTATTTAAGCAAATCCAACGACGCCAATCTCATTACGTCGGCGTATTCCATCCATTTGTAATCGTGCAGTATTAGTTTGGGTATCATGTTCTCACTCCTTTCTTAGGTTATATCGTCCATGCCTTGCACGTAAGAGTGAGCTTTTTGGAAGTGCATTAACAGCGTCAAGTAGGCCATCCAGTCGTCCTTCCGTCCGGTGGCATCATTGGCTTGGATTTCAGTCCGGCGATGTATATCTTTCATAATGCCCAATTCGACATACTCCATATCCAGCAACATTAAATCACGCGGCCCGAGAATGTCCATTTCGGGATCGTGCACGAACTGGATTTCCTTGCCCTGCTCAGTATAATGAAGCACGGTCAATCCGAAATCGGTAACGTCGCGTTCATAGATAACCTGACCGCGATACTCCGACTTCAGAATGCGCAGGAAGTCCTTGCCGCACAGACCCAGCTTGGTATCATTGCCGTACTCAAACGCCTTGACCACATATTTCTCCCAGTTTTCACTATTGAAATCTGCGCCGGGGCGCCAGATACGGCTGGTGCCGTCGCCGGTAACCAGATCGTAGGCCGAAGCCCAGGCATTCGTGCCGTTATCGCTGTCGGCGTAGTTCATGTGCCATTCGACTCCGCCCATAACGAAGGTCTGCTCACCGTCAACGTCCAGCAAGGAACGATGGTTATACAGCAAAGCTCCCTCGACTCCCCTGAGCAGGTCGATAAAGGCATTTTTGGCACGCCGCTTTAGCTCATCTCCACCCTTGTACTTGCTCATGCTGACCAGATCGCTCACAGAGACAGGCTCTTCAAATATCTGGATGTAGTTGTATTTTTCCATAAGGGCGGGAATCTTCGGCACTCTTGAAGTCGAATCTTCCTTCAGCGCATTTCCGATTTTCTGGCAGGTCAAACCGTAAGACCCAGATTGAGTCTTCATGTTGTAGGCACTGGTGGCCGGGGCTTCGATATTACGCTTAACATGCACTGTATGGGTAGATGGCGTTGAAAGCACCATCATGGTTTCACCATGCGCCTGCTTGCTATCGTTGTAGTTGTTCGGATCATAACCGTTGAATTTCAGCAAATCATACGGCTTTAAGCGAGTGGACGCATTGGCGATATAGATGTACTGATCGGTTTCCGCCATGTCGGTTTTAGTCCCCGCACCGGAATCATTACCGTAAGCGGTAAAGCTCATAACGGGTTCTTTATCCTCAAAGTCGGCAACTTTCACATCGGTCACCTTCCGCGTTTTTGCTTTGGCCTTCATTATCGCCGTAAGCGGGGCGACATTTCTGGCCTGCATTATAGCGCGGTCGATGATACTATATTCTCGTTGTAATGTGGTCAGATCTTGCATCTGACCGCTTCCAGGATTTGGCATCTTGTGTTCCTTTCTTTTTTGTGCCCCAAGACGCCCTATCCCAAACAAAACGCCCGCAACAGCAGACTCCGCGCAAGATCTGCTGTATACGGGCGCGGATTATCGAGTTTGGGGTAACGCCTATGAGGCGATTACAATATTCCTCCAGAAGTCGGCGTTGTATCCCAATCTACACCGGAAGTATCCTGCTTTTTCGGTTGCGGTTCACTTTTTCTACTTCCAGCGCCTGGTTGACCGGCGTTTTTTATCCTTGCCGCCGATTTCAACTTCGCCTTCTTCGCTTCTTTCATTATTTTTTCAATGTTGTCGGGATGACCTCTAACCGCCCGGTAATGAGTATCGTAGAACTTAGCCAAAAACTTCGGATCGGATTTGATAGTGATAACCTCCAAGCCGAGATCCTTGATAAAGTCCTCAAAGGTGTTCTTGACCTCACGATAGTGCTCATTGCCCTTGGCTGATAGAAAACTCTCTTCGGTCTCGTCTGCGAAGCTCTTGACGATCTGCCACCGCTGTGTATTGAATTGCTGTTTATAGGATTCCAACTGATCCTGCAACTCGATGCGGGTGAAATCGTCCTCGTTTTCTTTGGCCTGCTCGATCTGAGCCTCTATATTCCGAATGATCTCCACGCGTTGCTTGTTGAGTTCTGCAAGTTTCGCATCGCGATCATTCATGGCCTGCTCGTGCTGCTTTCGCAGCGCACCCATCTCAGCGCCCTGTTCACCGACCTTGCGGCCTAACTGATCAACGCGCTCGCTGAGTTTGCTGACCTCTTCGAGAGCCTGTCGCCCCTTTTCGAGTTCCTGCCGAATTTTCTCCCTTAAATCCTCATCTTCGATAACGTCGAGATTGATTTCCTCCTTATCTTCCTCTTCCTCATCTTCAGATTCGGACTCTTCGGTGTCCTCTTCGGCATCTTCCTCGGTTTTCTCTTCTTCTTCTGACGATTCCTCTCCCTGATCCTCAGCCTCTTCTGATCCACCCTCTTCCTCTTCGGTTTCAGGCGGGGATTCAGCATCAGAATCATCGGCAGGGACGGTATCCTTGTCCGGCGTTTCCCACAACGGGTCGAGGGCGGGGTCATTTAGACCCTTATCCGGCACGGTCTCTACCGTCTGGTCTGCATTTTTTTCGTCATCAGGCATTGTGTTCCCCTCTGTTAACTTTACCCTTTAGATTTGGTAGTTTATTTAAGCACCATTCCAGCCCTATTAACTGTCCAATGTTCCTGTGAATCAATTCCATATAATTCGGGCTGGACGGTCGGATATTTTTTATCAATTCAACGATCAAATGCGCCTGTAAATTGATCTCTTCCCGATATGCGGGGATCTCTTTCAATCTCCTGAGCTGTTCGTAATAAGAATCGGTTTTTAATCGCGGGTTAAACGAGCTGGGATAGGGTATTTTTAACTCTTGTTGGTCGTTATACCCCTTGATTGCCCGCCATAAGCCCTTGAAGTATGTTAACATTCTGTTCAGCATCAGATTCCGGCGTATAGTTCTTATTCTGAGGTTGTTTTATATTTATACCCGGTGATTGACCACCGCTGATTTGAAGCTGCGCCTGCAATAACCCAAACATGGTCTTCATCATAAAGGGCGTAACAGGCGGCGTATTCTCCGGCAATATCTTATCAACGTTGTCAATATGCGGATCGTATTCGAGAATCATTCTGGTTAGCTGTGTGAGATCAATAAACGGGTTTAACTGCGCTAAAATAGGCGCGGTTTTAAGCAAGCGTTCCTGAACAATTTCCTTTGCATAAAACGGTGAAAGGTGAATGACTATACTGGCGCCTCGAACGATGTCCTCTGGGTTGACGAATACCGGCTCATCGTTACCAACCGCATAGGCTATTGTATCCGGGTCAATATATCGGGCGTTCATATCGCACATCGCCTCTAAAATCGGCTTAAGACCGCCCTCAACGATATTACCGACCTTTCTGCTGAACCGCTTCATAGCATTGGCGGTAAGCTGCATAATGCCGGTTGCGGTTTGATTACGAGCATCTACTCGACCGGCAACGGTATCCTGCCCACCGGCACCGCGATGCACCATGTCAATCAATAACTGCATCTGATTGTTCCACGACCCGCCGAGGAAATCCCTTATCTCAACCTGTTTGAGTATGTCGTTGGGGGTTAAACCGGCGGACTCCAACAGCCGATAAATCCGCCCGGGCTCGTATCCGTATTCCAGATCGGATTCA
>CAZHMN010000144.1:0-4380 GCA_964533705.1 uncultured bacterium | reverse complement strand
TACCCTCCGGCATCTATTTCGCTCGACTGCAGGCGGGAGATTACACCGCCGTCCGCAAGATGGTTCTGGTGAAATAGACGGAGATAATCTGAAATTGTAGGGGCGATCCGGTGGGTCGCCCTTTTGGGTAACATTGAGTGTGCCGCCGACTCCCCGCAGTCGGCGGTTGTTTCACGGCGTCGAGCACCACAAAGTGGCAGCCTCGCCGCGAAACCTCGATGCCGCTATGAATCTCAAAAAATCACCGCTCGATTCTGAAAAAGACTTGACAAAGCGGATAAAGGATGTTATATTAAATTAAAGCATCACTTTAAATTCCCTGGGAAATCCTATTCGTTCTTACTACTTCATAGGCATTGGCGGCGTTGCCATGGCGCAGGTCGCTGCCTGGATGAAAAACAACGGCAGGGAGGTCAGCGGTTCAGATCAGGGGATTTATCCTCCCATGAGCGATTTTCTGCAATCGCAGGGAGTTGAAGTACGCACCCCTTACGATGCTGCCAACCTGACGTCTGCGGATACTGTCGTGATCGGAAATGCGCTTTCCCGGGGCAATCCCGAAGTCGAAGCGGCCCTGGAAAAGCGCATTCCTTTTGTGTCACTGCCTGAACTGATTCACGATGAGATCATCGCGGGCAAACTGCCGGCCGTGGTGGCCGGTACGCACGGTAAGACCACGACGACCGCCGCCTTAGCCAGCATCTTCAAGCGCGCTGGTCTTTGCGGTGGCTATATGATGGGAGGGCTGCCCATTGATTGGGATCAAGGCTTTGCGATCGAGTCCGGATCCTGGTTTGCCATCGAAGGGGATGAGTATGATAGCGCCTTCTTCGATAAACGCCCCAAGTTCCTCCATTATCGACCCCAGTTGGTGCTTCTGAACGCGATTGAGTTCGACCACGCCGATATCTACACGTCCCTGGATGACATATTCATTCAGTTTCGCCGCCTGATCAAGTTGATCCCACGCAATGGGTGTCTGGTGGCCAGCGCGGATGATCCTGCCCTGCGACCACTGATGGAAGAAGCGCCCTGTCCGGTGGTTCCTTTCGGAAGGGGAACAACGGCAAAGGTGAAGAGTGAGTTTATTGAGTTGACTCCTACGGGAACGAAATTCCGGCTGCGATTAGCCTCCGGTCGGGAGATTGAATGCGAAACTCCCCTTTGGGGTGATCACCAGCTTTCCAACCTGACGGGTGCTGCCGCAGCAGCGGAATTCGCCGGGGCAACTTCGGAAGATATTGCGGCGGGCATCGCTTCCTTTCACGGTATTCGGCGGCGTTTGGAACTCAAATTCGAAGACGGCCGGCGCTGGGTGTACGATGATTTCGCTCATCATCCCACGGCCGTGAAGGCGGCGATTTTAGCCTTGCGAAAGCGTCATCCCAACCTGCCGATCTTCGCCGCTTTCGAACCCCGCTCGAATACCATGGTGCGGAGAAGATTCCAGGCGGAACTCACCGAAGCGCTTCTCCTGGCGGACGGAATAGCGATTGGAGAGATCCACCGAATAGAGATGATTCCGAAGGAGGATCGCCTCGACGCAGCCGATATCATGGGCCGCTTATCCGCCGCCGGAAAAGAGGTATGCGAGGAATATGACGCTGATTCGATTGCCCGCTGGTTGACTGAAAAACTGCCGCCTGAAGCGGTTATTCTGACCATGAGTAACGGTGCATTTTCGGGATTGGTGAAGCGCCTGATCGAGCGGCTTTCGGGAAATAAAGATATTGAAGACGCGGATATTTCAGGCATTACGCTTTCCCAATCCTGAGTTGAAGCTTCGTTTACCCGCACAATGACGGATGCCCATACATCTGGATCTGAAGTGCGGGATGGAATATATAGGGATTATGAAATGGAATTCAAGGATGTCAACATTAAGTGCGTAACCTGCGGACGCGAATTTATATTTACTGCCAGGGAGCAAGAGTTCTTTTTCAGTAAGGGATTCAAAGAGCCTCGACATTGCAGGGAATGCAGGCAGCGACGCAAGCAGGATCGCGAGCGCATCTTCGCGGAAGCGTCGGGACAGGAATACCAACCCGGCAAGGAATCGTTCAAGGTCGTGTGTGCACAATGTCAGCGGGAGACGACCGTTCCCTTTAAACCGATTACCGGCAAGCCCGTCTTGTGCAAGGACTGTTTCATCGCCCAAAGGTACGGCAGCAAAAAGGAAGAGGAAAAACCTGCACCGGAAGAACCTGCTGTAACCGAAGTGCCACCAACTGAGGAAAAACGTCCTACAGCAGCGTCAGAAGCGATTCCCCAACCGGGTCCAGAAATCGATCTGGAGGCTGAAAGAGAAACGCCCGAGAAGGCTGAATTTCCAGATGAACAAGCGCCGCCCCCTGCTGAAGCGGACGAATCTGCCGAATCCAGCGCTCATGAAGAAAAAGAAAAAGTGAAAGAGAGTGCGGAGGAGCCCGATCAGGAACAGGCGGAAGAATCCTCGCCACAACCGCAAGAGAAGTCCGCAAAGAACGGTTCATCGGATACTGAAACAACCACCCCAGAAGAAGAGAAAGAATTATAGCTGCTCGGCGCCTCGAATGACCTGAGCTAATCGAGCAGCCGCGTCGAGTGTACAGGGAGTGGAAGCGTTCCTGGTGGGCGCCGCGGCCTTCAAAGCCGTTAGTTGGGTGGAAACGCCCAGGCTGGGTTCGATTCCCAGACGCTCCCGCGAAAAATCCATCTTCCATTTTTAGAGTGGAAGGTGGATTTTGCTCTTTTTAGCGATTCATTTAGGCCATAATCCCCTGAGGAAATACCCACCTGAATGCTTTCCTTGCCCTTACCCCCAAAAGATTTGCACATTTTCTTGACTATCCCACGTCCGCATTATATCTTTTCTATGGATGTTACGATAGTTGTCGTAAAGAATAGCACTCAGTAAGATAGCGTGAAAGAGTGTGTAGGGGGAGAGCGCCACACTGACCGGCGCGGAACTTTGACTGCATGAATCAGGAGGTATGAAATGGGTGTTCGAATCTGTGCGAAAGTAATCTGTTTAGCCCTCTGCGCTGGGCTTATGGGAGCACCTGCCGCGATGGGGGCGCTGAACTCTTACGTATTGGATCTGGATGGTAACGGCGACTATGTAAGTGCCTATGACAACGACAACCTGACGAATTTCACGGACGGATCCTTTACCATTCAGGCGTGGATTTATCTGCAGCAGCTGAGCATCAATCAACCGATCGTCAGTAAGTACGTTGAGACCGGGGATCAAAGGTCATGGGCTTTCTTGGTCACCAGCACGGGTCAACTGCGAGCCTATATCAGCTCTGACGGGACCGCGGACAACACCACGATGTGGCAAACGAACACGCAGGTCGTTTACGCTGACACCTGGCATCACGTCGCTTTCGTCTGCAATCCCGGGGGAGTGGACAAGATTGAATTCTACGTGGATAACGTCGAGTACGCGCATTCCAATTCCTCCGTTGATCCGCCCAGTTCTCCGTACAACAGTACCGCTGAGATGTGGGTGGGCCGTTTCATCAACCAGTACTACTACGGTTATATTGACGAACTCAGGATTACGGACGGCGCTCTGTCTTCGTTCCCCAGCAGCGTGATGGATCTGCCCTTATCACCCACGGTGGATACGGAAGTTCTCTACCATTTCGACGAATCATCCGGCGATGTCATAGATCATTCCAATCTCTTCGGTAATCCGACCAATACTGGATATCTGCAGGGTAATGCTTATCGTCGCGCCTGGGATGGGTTGGGCCCCGGAAACGATCTACCCCTTCCAGTAACCCTGGTATCCATGTCGGCCATGGGCGAGAACGCGCTGGTGAAGATTAACTGGACGACGGAAACTGAAATCAATAACCTGGGCTTCAACCTCTATCGTTCGTTAAATGAATCCACCGGCTACACTCGCATCAATTCCGACCTGATCCCCAGCCAGGGATATACGGTGGCAACTCAAACCTATGAGTACACGGATACGCGCGACGTGGTCAACGGGCTCACCTACTACTACAAGATTTCGGACGTGGACGTCAACGGGCGGGAGAGAACCCATTCCGTTATCGCATCGGCGACGCCCCTGCTGGAACCCCTCTTGCCCGGCGACGATACCAATTTGGCGGGCTATAGACTATCGCAGAATTACCCCAATCCCTTCAACAGCACGACAACGATACGATACTACGTCCGTGACGGGGGCATGGTTCGACTGTCCGTGTACAACCTTAATGGAGAAGAGGTGGCGCTCCTGGTTGATGAGGACAAAGCCATGGGTGAATACCTGTGCGAATTTGACGCCTCAGCCTTCCCGACCGGCATTTACTTTGTCCGCCTTTTAGGTGAAAACGGGTACGATAATATCAAGAAGATGCTCTTCCTCAAGTAGTCATCCACTCG
>CAZHMN010000143.1:3497-4612 GCA_964533705.1 uncultured bacterium | reverse complement strand
TTCTATTGCCCAGCCATCGGATCGAACCGCCCAAAGGGTCTTGCGACTGACCTGGCTCAAGCCCGCTCTCCCAGCTGAGCTAATGGCTTTGGAAATAGAAAATATAATAAATCATTATCCCCTTGTCAAGCCCTTTTTCCAGATTAAGTCTTTCTCATTTACTATTGCAATCGCCATAATCCCGCCACCGTCTTATTCTTCCGTCCATACGGCCAAGACGTTGCGTCCGGCATCGCTAACCACTGCTTTTGCGATAGACCCGTATAATTTGCCTTTCAATATAGATGTACCGTGCGTCCCTACCACAATCAGATCAATGTCCTGCTCCCGGGCGGTATTTATGATCTCATCTGCCGGCTTGCCTTCCTGAAGAAGGATCTGATATTTAATATCCTGAGCCTTAAGCGATTTAATGTCATCCTCTATCTTGCGCCGCACGGCGATGGCCTTCTCCTTCATTTCTTTTTGGAAATCGCTGACACCCACGCGCAGCATCACCATTTCATCTTTATTTAGAAAATCTTCGCGAACGTTCAGAATGATCAATTCTGCGTCATACTTTCGGGCTAAATCAAGGGCCACTTTCATGGCCTTCAGTGCCCGTTTACTAAGATCATCTGCGAAGAGGATTTTGTCGAACATTATTCCAGCCTCCTTGTTTCGAATTCATATTAGAAGAATGCCCAGGTCACCACGAGGAAGAGGGGAACCAGTATGCCCACCGACCAGATCATGTAACCGAAGAAACTGGGCATTTTAATTTTGTTCTCCTCGGCGATGGATCGCACCATGAAATTGGGGGCATTGCCGATGTAAGTATTCGCTCCGAAGAACACCGCTCCCGCTGAGATCGCCTTCAGCGTAGCGACGAATTGTTGTCCGGCTCCGTTCTCTACTAAACCTCTCAAAACCTGTGAAGCCTGAACCTCAGTCAATCCCAGCCTCCCCAGAGACAAATTAAAGAAAGTGAGATAAGTCGGTGCGTTATCCAGGAAGCTGGACAGCGATCCCGTAATCCAGAAAAAATGCGCGGGATCCTGCACAGCTCTGACCAACCCGGCCAGAGGCCCGTGTTCTCCCGCTCGTAGCATCGCTAATGCTGGCACGATCGTCAT
>CAZHMN010000143.1:0-3397 GCA_964533705.1 uncultured bacterium | reverse complement strand
GAACCGCCGACATTGGAGACCAGGAAAATAAAAAAGATAATGATGTGCATCTTGTTTTTTCGCAACTTATTGGCGCGGATAACCGGACGGATTAAAAGCATTGAGGCACCGGTCGTGCCGATCCAACTGGCGAGTATAGTTCCGATGATCAGGAGGATCAGGTTCATCACCGGAGTCCCCGTCAGGGTCCCTCTTATCAAGATGCCCCCGGAGGCGGTATATAAGCCCCACAAGAGGATAATGAATGGGATGTAATCCACCAGATAAATATGGGCAATCTCATAAAATGCTGCACCCTTGTAGGCGATTAAAAAGGGCACGGCAAAGACCATGGCCCAGGCGAAAGAAACTTTCCCCATATTGTGGTGCCACCAGACCGGTTTGAAGAGGGGAAACAAGGCGATGGATAGTAGAATCCCTAAAAACGGAAGCCCAGACCAGATGGGCAAAACTTCCCCGAGCGCGCTGCCGGTGTGAGCTGTCTCCGTTCCTTGTCCTTCAGAAGCAATTGCGGTTCCCGTCAGCAGAAGGATTAAAATCATTGCTGATAGAATCGTAAAACTTCGCGCTAATCTGTATTTCATTTTTCCCTTTTCCAGTGTTTTGCCATTCCTATGAGGTTAAGAAGCCGGTAATCCGTCCTCATCCCCGGTCGTTTACAGCTTCCGGTATTATAAGCCGGGGAATAGGATACGTTATTCATCCAGCCTCGCCTGAAGATCTTCAGTAGCGGACCTTATACGGAAAATCCGGTAGGATTCCGCCCTGATTTCGGCTTTAGCCTTTTCAATCTGCTCTTCGGGCACAGAAAAGTGATTCAGTACACGCGTAAATATTTCGATGGATGTCTCGAACTCTTCAGGAATAACTTCGGTGGCACCCAATTCAAAGAGACGTTCGACCTCCTGGAGAAATCGAGTCCGGATGATTAGATGCGCAGTCGGGTTGATGCGCCTTGTTAATTCTGTTATGCGCCCTGTAGCCGCAGCATCAGGGATTGCCACCACGACCACCTTCGCTGCTTCGATGTGAGCATGTCGTAGAACATCTTCCTGTGAGGCATCGCCGTAAAAGATGGGCTCTCCCCTCATCTGTTCCCGCCGCACCGTATCAGGATTCAACTCGATGATGACATAAGATATGTCTGCGGTCCTGGCAGCACAGGCTACGTTCTTGCCGTTAACTCCGAATCCTATAATAACCAGGTGATCCCGTTCCCTGCTCTTCTCCATTTCGGCGACAGGATAGAAACCGACGCGAACTCGTTCCGGCAATGGAAGCTTCAAAATTAAATCGGACAACCGGGGCGCAGCCGCGATGATGAACGGCGTCGCCGCCATACTGAGCACGGTAACCGCTAAAAAGAACTGATATATTTCGGAAGTGATCAGGCCCTCATCCAAACCGAACTTCGAGAGGATAAAAGAAAATTCCCCTATCTGTGCCAGCGAGAAGCCGACAAGCAAGGCCGCTCGAAAGGATAATCCCAGCAGCGAGCCGACGAAACCGGATATAACTGCTTTCAGCAGCAGCAATCCGATAACCGCAGCAAAGATGGGCAGCGGATGCGCAAGCAGATCGCTCACATTCAGCAGCATTCCGATGGATACGAAGAAGAAACTGGTGAAAAGATCCCGGAACGGCAGCACGTTGCTCAGAGCATGATAGCTATACTCTGACTCAGAAATGATCAGTCCGGCCAGAAAAGCCCCCATGGCCAGCGATAACCCGATGCTGGAAGTCAACCATGCAATGGCCATGCAGAGGACTAAAATACTCAATAAAAATAGCTCCCGACTGCGGGTTCTGGCGACCTGATACAACACTCTGTGAATCACCCATTTCGCCAGAATGATCGTCAACAGAACCACTCCAGCGACTTTTACGACCAATGACACCAGAGATGAGCCCAGATTCAGGGAAACCCCCGCCAGAATCGGCGTCAGTAAAATCATCGGCACAATGATGATATCCTGAAAAATGAGAATCGCCAGCGAGGTCTGACCGTGGGGACTATCAATCTCGGCTCTTTGCTGCAGCACTTTCAACACAATGGCAGTGCTGCTTAAGGAAACGAGAAAACCGAAGAAAACAGCTTTATTCGCAGAAAATCCAAAGAAACTGATGATTCCAGCAGCCGCCAGGATCGTCAGGATCACCTGCGAGGAGCCGCCCAGCAGCACGGCTTTCTTGATCTTCAATAACTTCTTCAGTGAAAACTCGAGGCCGATGGTAAACAGTAGCAGCACCACGCCGATTTCCGCCAGAATCTCGACATCATGAACCGCTGAAATCAAACCCAATCCGTGAGGCCCGGCGATCGCGCCCGTAAATAGAAAACCCACAGTAACCGGCACTCGCATCTGGTGAAACACCAGGATGACAAGCATCGCCAGAGCTAAGATGGCAACGATGTCCTTTAGTAATTGAATTTCCATTGCAGCTTGGCAGGTGCGATAGAATCAGGCGGGTAGAGTCCAGCAATCAACCGGACATTCCACCGTGCTGCTGATACTAAATTAGAAACCTATCTTGAATTATAAATTATAGGTATTATTCTCAGGACTCAAGGATTTCGATCCGGGTCGCTCGATTCCCCATTCTTCACGAAGGACCAAGGATTATCCCAGCGGCCCGACTACATCCTCAACCTCTTCAAGGATCTCACCCGATTTCACCAATTCCTTTATGCGCGTGTGATCGGGATAGAGCGGCCGGTCAACGTCGAGAAATTCGACGTATTTGCGGATAATCTTGTGAGCCGTTTGCACGCCCTTGCCGGGCTTGAAATCCCTGAAATCCAGAGCCTGCGCGGCGGCCATAAATTCAATGCCCAGCACTCCGTAAGCGTTATCCAGAATCTGCCCGTTCTTGATAGCGGTATTCATCCCCATGGAAACGAAATCCTCCTGGTCGGCTGCAGCGGGGATGGATTGAATCGAAGCCGGCATGGACAGAATCCGCTGCTCGACGATCAGCGAATCGGCCGTGTACTGGGAGAGCATCAACCCGGAGAACATCCCCGCGCCTTTGGTCAAAAAAGCGGGCAAACCGACAGACAGCGCCGGGTTGTTCAGCCGGTTCAAACGCCGCTCCGACATGACCGAGACCATGGTCACCGCCGCTCCCACCGTGTCCATCGGTAAAGATACCGGAGATCCCTGGAAATTGGCGCCGGTCAGAGTGAGCTTGTCTTCAGGGATGAATACGGGATTGTCGCCCACGCCGTTTAATTCAGTTTCGACCTGTGCTTTCGCCCAGGCCACGGCGTCGTGCGCCGCCCCGATCACCTGCGGCGAAGAGCGCATCGAATAGGCGTCCTGCACCTTGGTCTTCATCTTACCCGACAGCAGATCGCTGCCCTCAATGCACTTCATGATCGCCCTGGAACTGCGCA
>CAZHMN010000142.1:2485-4777 GCA_964533705.1 uncultured bacterium | reverse complement strand
ACTCGTCACTCGCAACTCGCAACTCGAAACTAATTACAATCTCGCTCGAAACCGCGCTATCGTTGCTGTCAGTATGCTGATTCCCATTACGGTCAAGACGACAAACTCATTGACCAGGTCTTGTATTCCACTGCCCTTCAGGAAGACCTCTCGCAGGATGGCCAGGTAATACCGCAGGGGATTGACAAGGGTAACTATCTGCGCCCAGTCGGGCATGTTTTCGATGGCGTAGAAAAAACCGGACATCAGCAAACCGAACACCATGAAAAACCAGGCGATGAACATAGCCTGCTGCTGAGTGGAGGCAACGGTGGAGACGAAAAGCCCCATCCCCAAAGTTGACAGCAGGAAAAGCATCGTCGCCAGAACGACGACAGCAGCATTCCCCTCAATGGGCACCCTAAACCAGAGCATTCCAAATAAGAGTATAATGCAGAGTTCCAGAAATCCCAGAATGACAAAGGGGATCATTTTGCCGATGAGGAGTTGATAGGGACGAATCGGCGTTACCAGAAGCTGTTCCAGGGTGCCGATCTCCTTTTCGCGCACCAATCCCATCGCCGTCAGCATCATGGTCACGATGGTCAGCAGGATCGTAACAATGCCGGGAATCATATAATAAACGCTCTTAAGGTCCGGATTGTAAAAGACGCTGCTGCGAGCCTCGAGCAAGTGGACAGATGCTGTCCTCCGAGCTCCGATCAGCAGTTTTTCAGATAAAACGTTCGCAGAATATTCTTGCAGGATACCGGCAACGTAGCCGAGTGCGATGGACGAGGTGTTCGAATTTTGACCATCGAGGAGCACCTGTACGACTGGAGATCGTCCGGTTTGAAGATCGGCTGCAAAATGACGGGGAATGATCACCCCCAGATCGGCCCGGCCTTCAAATATCCAGTTTTCCACTTCCTTACGAGTCCCCGGGAAGCTCAGCAGGTCGAAGTAACCGCTGTGTTCCAGACCGGCCACCAGCCGCCTCGATTCTGCGGAGCGATCTTCATCGTAAACCACCAGCTTGATGTGTTTTACATCAGTAGTGATAGCATAACCCAGGATAAAAATCTGCACCAGTGGGACAATAAAGATGATCGCCAGCATGGGCCGGTCGCGCAGAACCTGCTGGAACTCTTTGCGAATCAATACCAGAATGGGGCGCATTTTTCTATTCCAGACGGATTTTAAAACGACGTACGCTGATTGTGATTAATAAAATAGACAGGATCAGCAGATATAATGAAAAGGGCCAAAGCACGGCAATCCCGTTGCCCTTTAACAATATGCCGCGAATGATAGCCAGGTAATGTGTGGCCGGGATAACCTTCGACAAAACCTGCAACGCGACCGGCATACTGGCGACGGGAAAGATGAAGCCCGATAGGATCACCGACGGTAGCAGCGTTCCGATAGCGGCCATCATCATAGCAACCTGCTGGGTGCGCGCTACGGTGCTGATTAAAATGCCGAACGACAACGCCGTCAGGAGGTAATTCAGTGATAAAAGGGCCAAGCACAGTGGGCTTCCAAGAAAGGGCACTTTAAACCAAAACCGCCCGAAAAGCAGCACCAGGAGGGCATCCAGACTGGCCAGGGCCACGTAAGGCACCACTTTCCCGATAATAATTGCAAAAGGTTGCACCGGGGCGACCAAGACTTGCTCCAGGGTTCCGGTTTCCTTCTCACGGGCGATGGCGACGGAGGTCAACAGGGCGCAGATCATCATCATCAAAACGGCGACTAAGCCGGGCACGACAAAATGACTGCTCTCCTGTTCGGGATTATACCAGATGCTGCTGGTCATCTGCAGCGGCATTGATTCCAGGCCGGAAGTTTCAAATGAAACTTCAGTTATGATCTGTCGGGAAGCGTTTAGGACGATTGAGCCGGTGTTCGAGTCCGATCCATCTATGAGGATCTGCACCGGCGTAATAGTTTCACGACGCAAGGATTTCTCGTAATCTGCCGGAATCACCAGCGCCGCCTTGATCTCTCTGCGACGAAAGTAATCCTCGATCTGCGAACGCCTCTCGATGACGGTGCTGCACTCAAAATAATCCGAGCCGATGAATTTTCGCACCAGCTGGCGCGAAGCGGGGGAATTGCTCTGATCCAGAATGCCGATTCGAATGTCTTTCACATCCATGTCAATGGCATAGCCGAAGAGCAGCATCTGCAGAATCGGCATCAGGATGATAATCATCAGCGAGCGAGGATCGCGTCGAATGTGAATGAATTCCTTGCGGATGATGGGGATAATGCTCGACATCAATCGCCCCTGATCAGATGGACAAACAC
>CAZHMN010000142.1:0-2385 GCA_964533705.1 uncultured bacterium | reverse complement strand
GCGAAGAAATCCAGGTTTTCCTCCACCATCAGCTCTTCGTAAAGGGAAAACTTCTGCGACATGTATCCGATGCGCCGCTTGATGGAGCGAGGATCCTGGCGGACGGATATATTGGCGACATAAGCATCGCCCTCCGAAGGCTTCAGGAGACCGCAGAACATGCGGATTGCGGTCGTCTTTCCGGCTCCGTTGGCGCCCAGAAAGCCGAACACTTCGCCCCGCTTGACATCGAAGGATATCGCGTCCACGGCGGTGAATTTACCGAAACGACGGGTTAGCTGCACAGCTTTTATGGCAACGTCCTGGCGATTCATAGGTTATTTAATTTCGATGGTCTCGTTTCTTCTTCCAAAGATGCAGTTAGGTTGACGAAGACGTCTTCCATATCCGGTTTCGCCTCTTCAATGGAACTGAAGGCGATTTGGGCGTTCTCGAGCGCTTTTTTGATCCGCTCCAGGGAAGTGGAAACGTCACTTACGGCTACGTGGATGCGGTCGCCGAAGAGGTGGACGGAACCGAATCCGCTCTCTCGTTTCAGAGCTTCTCCCGCACTCTGGACTTCGTCAGTGTAAATACGGATGATATTGTGGGGAAAATCGGCAGTAACGTGCTCTGGTCGCCCCTGCACTAAGGCCCGCCCCTGAAACATCAGAGTAATCCGGTGGCAGAGTGAGGCCTCGTCCATATACGGCGTCGTCACCAGTATGGTTACGCCCTCGCGCCGCAATTCACTCAATATATCCCAGAATTCCCCCCGGCTGACGGGATCAACACCGGTGGTAGGTTCGTCGAGAATGAGTAGTTTCGGTGTATGGATGAGCGTGCAGGATAAGGCCAGCTTCTGCTTCATTCCTCCGGACAGAGCCCCCGCCTTGCGATCGGCGAAGGGGCCCAGGCGGCTGAATTGGAAGAGCCGCCGGGTGGTCTGTTCCCGTTCCGCTTTGGGAACGTTGTAGATATCGGCAAAGAAGCGCATGTTCTCAGCGACGGTTAGATCCGGATAGAGTGAGAAACGTTGCGGCATGTAGCCGATCAGATCCTTAATCCTATCCTGCTCTCCCACCGGATCAAATCCCATAACCCGCACTTCACCCCCATCCGGGAGAATCAACCCGCAGAGTATGCGCAGCAGAGTGGTTTTGCCGGCGCCGTCCGGGCCGATCAAACCGTACATCAAGCCCGACTGCACCTCCAAATCCAGGCCCCGAATCGCAGGCAATTCTCCGTAGGACTTCTGCAGTCCCCGAACGGAGATGACGCTGTTTTCAGCCTGGGATTTCACTTCAAGTGCACCTCAGCCGGCATTCCGATTAAGGCGGTATGATCCGGATTATCGAATTCGACTTTGACGGCAAACACCAGGTCGGCGCGGGCCTGGCGCGTCTGCACACTGCGGGGCGTAAACTCGGCCTTCGGGGAGACCCAGGTTACACGGCCGTCGAAGGGTTTATCCGGCAGGGCGTCCACCTTAACTTGAACCGCAGTCCCCAGAGAGACCATGCCGACGTCCGTCTCGTCCAGGTAAACCTCCATCCACATCCTGTCCAAATCGGCGACTTTAACCACCGGGGTGCCCGGAGTAACGCTCTCACCGGAGTCCACATATTTCTCAATGATCGTTCCTGACAGCGGGGAGGTTATCTGCCCATCGTCAATCTGCAGGCGTATGACTTCTATTCCGGCTTCCAATTGTTTTCGACGGGCATCAAGGGCCTCTAATTGATCCCGGGCCGCTTCTAATCTCGATCGGGCCAACACTTCCTGCGTGGAGAGGTCGTCCACGATCTGCTGCGTGGAGCTGCCGGATAGAAGCAGGCTTTTCTGCCGGTTCAGGGAGGTCAGCACGTTCTCATGCTGTTCGTGGGCCTGCTCTACTGAACGGCGGGCGATGCGGCGGTTCACGGTCAGCTCTTCCAGGGCTGCTTCGCTCTGATCTAGTTGGGCCTTTAACTTCCTCACGTCAATCAACGCCAGAATTTGACCCAAAATCACAGAATCCCCCTCCGTAACATAAACGGAATCCACCCGCCCCGCCAGCAGTGAACTGACGATCACTTCGTCCGCTTCCAGGGTGCCGGATCCCAGAAATTCCCTCTGTGATTCCCGGCCGCAGCCGCACAATAGAATCGCCAACAAGATGATTGCGCAATTGTTTCTGCATTTCAACTTCATGGTATTTACCCGGATTTGTTTTCAAGACACAATGAGAATGCCATCATTCATATTGAATTGGGCTGGGTCTTTTCAAATTGATCAAACCGCCCCCGCTGGCGCGCTTCAGTTCCAGGAGAGCCAGCCAGTAATCGGCATATGCGACGATGCTCTGGATTTCACTCCCGTGATAATCATCCAGTGCATCCAGATACTCCTTCTCAGTAGCCGTTC
>CAZHMN010000141.1:0-4777 GCA_964533705.1 uncultured bacterium | reverse complement strand
ATGGTGCGCCCCATCGCCATATCGGATGACGGATTGACCATCGCGGTCGGTTCCTGGGGGGATATGGAGAACACTCTGACCGATCTGCGCGTTTACGAAAAATACACTCCAACTCCTTTTTACACTCTGAACCATCCCGGATCCATCAACTCGGTGGGGATTTCGGCGGACGGCAAGACGATTTTCGCCGGAGGAAAACACGTGCACAACCGCTACTTCGGCAACGGAGGCGACGCCTACGCCGTTTCCGCCGACCTGGGCGGAGGCACGGTGCAAGGCCGGGTGACCGTATCCGGCGGTTCTCCCGCAAACGTCAAAGTGGAGGTTCAGAACGCCAACCGCTGGAGTTACACCGACGGCGAAGGCCGCTATGCCATCACCCAGGTGCCGGGAGGAACCTACACCGTGATTGCCGGATCACCGGGTATTTCCACCGGGACGCAGAGCGGAGTCGTCGTCACGGAAGGGGGCACCACCACAGTCAACTTCAACCTCACCGTCGTAGGGGGCGAACCTCAGAACGTCGCCGCGACGTCAGGGGAGTTGACCTCAATTCCGCTCTCCTGGAGTCTGGTGGAAATGGATTGGCTTAGGGATGCGAGAAATGCAGTTGGAGACGAGAATTCACTAATTTCTTCTGGAAGGGGGAGACAGACGGCGACTGATGGGCTCTCTTTTCCAAGAGGCTCAGATGGAACCGACCAGGCGGATTCGATCCGCATCTATCGCTCCATGATCACCGGCGGCCCTTACGCTCACATCGCCTCGGTGGACGGCGAAGACACCACTTATGTTGACACCTATAACCTCTTTCCCACCATCGTCTATCATTACGTGTTGACGGCGCTATACCCGGAGGGCGAATCGCCCTATTCGGAGGAGGTCTCCGCTTCGCTGGACGATTCCTACTTGATCTACAATCCGGCCATACCGGAGATGACCGCCGCGGTGACCTTCGATGGGGTGCTATCGCCCGGTGAATGGGATGACGCGGTTGAACTGGACATTTCCGACGTTTTCGGGTATGATCAGCCAGACCCACCTCAGTCCGTTTACCTGTACATGAAATACGACGACACCAATGACAAGCTTCTGGTCGGATACGTGGATTATCTGAATGCGGAATTAGACGACAATGAGGGATTGGGGTTCTACGTGGATGATGATGACGACGATGAATGGAGTTATGATTCCGGCGGTGCGGAGGGCAACTACTGGGCCTATTACCACCCCTATGGTTCCGACCTGCGCTTCCGGTCGCTGTCCGGGGGGCCCTATTCATCGCCCAATTACTACTACTTCCCCAGCCCGGACCTGGCGTTTTCCGACGCAGCGGGGTACGTGAGCTGCGAAGTTGCGTTTCCACTAAGTTTCAGGTATTTCTACGATATTGCCCTCTACGGCCCGGATAAGTCCCCCGGCATCGGAGCTTTCACCATCAGCCGGGATGCTTCGCAGAACGCCATTTTCAACGGCTGGTGGCCGCAGAACATGGCTTCGATTGTCTCTTATCCGAACCAGTTCGCCGACTGTCTGCTGCCGGCGACGATTCCTGTGCCCCCCGCTCCGGTGAACGACCTGCTGGTGACCCGCGAAGGTTCAGATGCTCTGCGCCTGACCTGGACGGATCCGGATTCCGGCGTTGACAACCTACCACTGGAACAGCTCGACGGGTTGGAGATCTGGAGAAACGGAGAGTTTCTGACTGAAATACCCATTGGAACCGAAACCTACTTAGATGAGGACGTCCTGCCGTACGGCTGGTACGAGTACGCGCTGCGGGGCTGGGTTATAGACCAGGTGGGAAATCTCTACGGCCCGCTTTCGACCTACGAAGGCGCTTACGTGACGGCGGATCCGACCATCACCGAAATAGCCTACGACGACGGCAGCTACGAAGCGCTTTACGTGGTTTCTTTCAGCTACGATGACAACCAGTTTGCGGTGCGGTACACACCGGGAGGGTATCCCACCGCGGTGTACACAATCTCGCTGTTCGCTGACAGCCAGGATAGCATCGAGATCGCTGTGGCGGCGGACAATTTCGGCCTTCCCGGAGACATTCTGGCCGGCCCCTACCTGTTCGTTCCCGGCACAACGTTCGATTTCGACCTGTTCCACATTCCCGCTTTAGACCAGCCGGTCATCACGGATGGGGACTTCTGGATCAAGCTGCTCTACCTGCCCGAATTACCCGGCGATCCAGCCATCGGTATGGACTATGCCGCTCCTGACAACCGCTCTTATTATTATACCAGCCTCGAAGGCTGGACCCTCATCAATTACGGCGATCTCATGATTCGCGCCGGAGTCGGGGATCCTCCGGTAGGGGTAAGCAGCGGTGAAGAAGCTCTCCCCCACCGCTACTATCTGGCGCAGAATTCCCCCAACCCCTTCAATCCGACGACAGTGTTCCGATTCGGATTGGCCGAACGCACCCGGGCGACTCTGAGCATTTACGATCTGATGGGGCGCCGGGTGGTAAGGCTGCTGGACGGCGTCCGGGAGGCGGGCGATCACACGGTAATCTTCGACGCCTCGAACTTGGCTTCCGGGCTGTACGTTTACCGTCTGACCACGGATAATTTCACCCAATGCGGGAAGATGGTGTTGATGAAGTAAGCAGGGTGGGCAATTCAAGAAAAGGGGGGTTGACGCAGGGACTCGGTGCCCTGCATCAATCCCCCCGAATAAATTCGGGGGCTGAGACCTGATTTAAAGTCGCGGCTGCGACTTCCTATCCCAACCTGGCGGGATTTTAGGGCTGTTCGTATGACTCTAACGAGCCGTAAGGCTCTTTTGAGTCTTAGCGCCGGAATTCATTCCGGCGGTTTTGCCGCAGGGACTCGGTGCCCTGCATCAATCCCCCCGAATAAATTCGGGGGCTGAGACCTGATTTAAAGTCGCGGCTGCGACTTCCTATCCCAACCTGCTTCTCGTTTTCGTCGTATATTTCTAAAGAGGTGGCGACATTGATTTTAGTCATCGGCGCGACGGGCACGGTGGGACGCGAGCTTGTCAAGCAGTTATCAGAGAGAGACATCGAGGTGCGCGCCTTCAGCCGGTGTCCGGATAGGGCAGATTTCCCAGAGGGCGCCCGCATAGAGATCGTTAAGGGTGATCTTGGAATCCCCCATACTATCGAAGCGGCTTTGGAGGGCGTGGACAAGGCTTTCCTGGCGTCGTCGGCCGATCCAGCGCAGGTCGAATTGCAGGGAAATTTCGTCAGAGCCGCGCAGAAAACGGGAATCCGGCACATTGTCAAGCTGTCCACCTTAAGCGCCAGTCCGAAAGCAACCTTCGCTCAGGGGCGCTGGCACCGAGAGACGGAGATAGAGATTGAAGATTCGGGAATCCCCTTTACTTTTCTGCGGCCTCATAATTTTATGCAGAACACGCTGAATTTCGCACCATCCATCGTTTCTGATGGTGTTTTGCGGGCTCCCTTGGGCGATGCCCGGATCAGCATGATTGACGCACGGGACGTCGCCGCGGTCGCCGCCGCGGCGCTGACCGAAGATGGACATGAGGGAAGCATCTATCGCCTCACCGGCCCGGAGGCGTTATCATATTACCAGATTGCAGAGACAATTTCAGCAGTTACAGCCCGGAAAATCGCATACGTCAGTGTAAGCCTGGAAGAAGCGCACAGGGCGATGCTGGAGGCCGGGATGCCCAAATGGCAGGCGGACGATTTAATCGGACTGTACCGGCAATTTCAGGCGGGAAAGGGCGCTCGTCTCTGGGATGACGTGTTGCGAGTAACGAAGAAAAAGCCGATCAGCTTTGAGCAATTCGTTTTGGATTACGCTCATATTTTCAAAGGGGATCAAGCCGCTAAACGGAGGGAACTGCTTTAAACCCGAGACGAGTGATGGAAAAGCCTCTAAAGCAATTTAGAGGCAATCACCCGGTCATTCCCGACCGGGTGAATGATTTCGGTGGTATTCTTAAACTGCTTAGATTCCCGTCGAAATCCCTCCGTCAACGAAAAGGACCTGGCCGGTGACGTAAGCGGCATCGTCCGAGCAGAAGAAGAGGTGGGCGGCGGCAATGTCATCGGGTGAGGCGAAACGCTTCAGCGGGATCATCTTCAGCATCCCTTCACGAACCTCGTCCTTTAAGGCTTGCAGCATCGGTGTGTCCGTCGCTCCGGGAGCGACGCAGTTGACTGTGATGCCGAAATGCGCCAGCTCCAGCGCCAGGGTCTTGGTCAGCCCGATGATACCAGCTTTGGCGGCGGAATAATTGACCTGTCCCGGATTTCCCAATGATGCCACGGAAGCGGTGGTCACGATGCGGCCGGATTTCTGGCTCATCATGTGACGCATGGCCGCTTGGCAGCAGAAGAACGTCCCCTTCAGGTTGACGTCCAAGACTAGGTCCCAGTTCGCCTCGGACATTTTCAACGATAATCCATCGCGGGTCAAGCCGGCGTTGGCGATCAGAATGTCCAATTGGCCGAATTTTTCCACGATATTTTTAGCGTTGGCTTGAACCTGATCTCTATTGGAAACATCGGCGATTGTTGTGAGAACGTCCCCGCCGATTTCTGAAGCGACTTTATCCAGACTTTCCTGATTGACGTCGGTTAAGGCCAGTTTGGCACCTTCGGCGGCGAAGCGTTTGGCGGTCACCGCACCGATGCCCGAACCGGCTCCGGTGATCCAGGCGATTTTGTCTCTGAGGCGCATGGGTTCTCCCGGGATTGAATCCTGTAGGGGCTTGATTTATCAAGCCCTTGTTTGATTATTATTCCTTACGGGTTTGATGAATC
>CAZHMN010000140.1:0-4807 GCA_964533705.1 uncultured bacterium | reverse complement strand
TATTTTCCCACTCCTTGAAGCGGCGGACGGCCTCTTTTCGGTTAGGTGCGGCCCAAATCAATCGGGCTTCATCAGCACAGGGCTTCTTCCCGTAAGGGTCTCACGACTGGGGCCACTTCAGCTTCACCACCACATTACGCATCCCGTAAGGGGCTTACGCCTTGTGAGCGATACAGCGCTGCTGTTTAACGAAGGTGAAGTGCTGCCGCAGGGCTTTCAGCAGTCCCGGTTGACCATCGGTGGTGATCATTTTGAGATGATCCCCCTTAAGTCCTCGAGCTTTCAATTCGACCAGGAAAGCGGACCAGACTTTTTCGTCTTCCTGATCAACCAGGCGGAAGGAAAGAATTCTCTTTGTGCCGTCCTGGCGCACGCCCAGGGCGCAGAGTAGGACTTTTCTTTCCACACCGATCTCACGCACCTTGTCGTGGATACCGTCCAGAAAAAGAAATTCGTAGTCGTCGTCTAATTCGGCGCTGCGGTATCGCTGCAGCTCTTCGTCCAGAGATTCAGTGGCTTTAGAAACCGTCTGGGCGCTGATGGATCGTCCGAACAGCTCTTTGGCGATGCTTTTTAAGCGACGGGTGGATACCCCCGCCAGAAACAACTGACCGATAGCCCGGTCGACGTCTTCGTGGATTCTTTCGTAGCGGTCCAGGGCGCGCTGTGCAACGGATCCATGTCGCAATCGAGGCACTTCCAAATCTTCAACGTGCCCGAATTTGGTGGTCAAAGAACGGGTGTAACTGCCGTTACGGTAATCTCTGCCATCCGGCGTGCGCTCGTACCGATCCGCACTGATCTGCTCTTTTACAGCTTGGTCAAACAGCGTCTGCAAATAGGTCTTGCCGTAAGGCTCTCATGAGATGAAGGACAAAACCTCCTTCTCAATCAAATTCAAAAACTGACGCTTGACATTGACGACGATTTCCAGTACATTCTGATCGTGAAGCTTTTGCGCTTCCATCGGGGTGTACTCCTTTCTATTTTGGTCTTTTGGTTCTAAACCAAAATAAGGAACACCCCGTTTTTACTCAAGGATCAATTAAACGAATTTACACAATTTAATTTACATAACCAAATCTCGCCTTGATCTTTGGATTAATGAGCACAAAATCACGGTCATTGACAATTGAATAAAAAGAATCAAGATTTAAGAAAGTTCTTGACTGATTTTCAGAATGAATGCCTATATTTGATAGGCCTACACCTCGAGAAGGAACTTGCCGAGAGTTCCTCGGCTATTTCATTTTCATCATGAGCCGGACAGTCAGGTTGCCGTGAGGCCCTGGACGTATTCCTTCTTGGAGTCGTAGGCGCTGTTCGGCTTTTCATTTATTGAGGTTATCTATGGCAACTTTGCACAAACGAAAATCCAATAGCGGGCGCGGCTACACCTGGTACAAACGAGGTTACCGCTACGGCAAACGCTATTGGAAGTCGACTGGGACTTCTGACAAAAAGCTGGCCGAAGAAATCCGGCAGAAGATCGAAGTAGAAGATCAGCGCATCAAGGAAGGCCTTCCGTTGCCGGAGAAAATCAAGCCCGTATCATTGGAGAAGTTCGTTGAGATTTACATCGCAGACCGCGTCGATCGATTAGCACCGCGCACGGTTCAGACCGATCAACAAAAGCTGCGACTCTTCATTGACTACATCGGCGACCGTAAAACCCTTGTCTCATCGATCACGAGAAGAGACGTTGAACGGTTCAGGGAATGGCGGTTAAAGTCCGTTGCGCCAGGTACTGTAAATATCAGCCTAACGGCTCTCCGGGCTGCATTTCAATGGGCTTTTGTTCACAGTTATACCGAACAAAATCCTTTCGCCCTAAAGGGCTTGAAAATCCGTATCGATAAGGTAATCCCCAAGGCGTTAAGGCCGAGAGAAATCGATGCCTTCTTAAGCGCCGTCGATGATAAGCACAAGCCCATCTTCGATTTCTTCCTCATGACCGGCTGCCGCCGAAGTGAGATAGCAAACCTCACTTGGTCTGACGTGGACTTTGAATCCAAAGAAATCATCTTTAGACGTACGAAGGGGAAAAAGGATCGGGCGGTTCCGATCACCTTGGAATTGGCTCACCTGCTGCACTCGATCCCCAGGACAGACCAACACGTTTTCCCCTACGGCCCCTCCTGGTTTTCGCACCTGTTCAGAATCTACCGGCGCAAGGCCGGTCTCGGCGACCATCTGAGTTTGCACTCGTTAAGACACACTTCGGCAACTGAGCTATTGCGGAGTGGCGTCTCGATCTACACCGTCCAGAAATTACTCGGTCACAGCTCGATCAACGTTACGGAACGCTATCTCCACGCGATTCCTGAAGATCTTCGGGAGGCTGCCGAAATCCTGTCGAAAAGGACCAAAATCTCGGTAACTGGTTAAAAAAAGGGTAGCACGATGAATTATGCACTTACCCTAAAGGATTGTAAAGACCTGTTATATATATAGTTTCATCTTTGCATTAAGCCATAGAGCAGCGGTTTCCTAAACCGTTGGTCGGGCGTTCGAATCGCCCCAGGGGTACGAAAAAGCGCCGTTAAATGCGGCGCTTTTCAGGCTTCGAGTGGGCATACACTCTGTATATTCTTGTAGTATCTAAGTGTAGCATTCGGCGGTTTGACAACACGTTAGTAGGCGAGGAAATCGTAGAGAAGGTACATTAGATCACACCATCGCCCCCACCCAGGGCAGCAGCACCCAGAA
Organism: uncultured bacterium; assembly: GCA_964533705.1. Lineage (GTDB taxonomy): Bacteria > Electryoneota > B3-LCP > B3-LCP > B3-LCP > CAZHMN01. The sequence continues at coordinate 2,098 of CAZHMN010000140.1, read as the reverse complement.
ACCGAGCAGAAGGATGGCTCGGTTTTTCTTTTTACCGGTGATTTGCCAGGCGCCCAGGGCCAGGAGGGTTAAGATGAAGGGGAAGGCGGGCATCAGCAGGCGGGCTTCCGACTGGAAAAAGCGGGCGCTGAAGTTCAGGTAAGCGCAGACGCTCAGGATTATGGCGGCCAGAAACATCCAGAAGACCGGCTTATACCTCTTCAGCAGGTAGCAAAAACCCGCAATGATCAAGACGAGAAAGAGTAGACCTTCAAACGGATAAACCAGCTTGTCAAGGGATCCACCCCAGAGACCGTCGTAAGGAAAAACCAGCGAGCGAACGAAATAGTTGGCTGTGGTGAAGATGCGAGCCAGCACGCTGTCGAAAACTATTGAATCGGCGGAACCGGAGCCGACTTCCAGGGGAATAAACCGACCATAGAGGGAATAATTGCGCAGGTACCAGGGCAGGATGGCAGCGAGCGGAATCAATAGGCTACCCGCAGCTTTCCAGATCGAACCGTTGGGACGGCGCAGCAGCGCCCAGGGTAGCAGTGGCAGCAGCAGAATAAATGAGGCCTTGGTCCATAACCCGGCGGCGGCGATCAGAGCGGCGGCGATGAGAAGACGCAGATCACACTTAACCGTGAGCAGGTGAAAAATCAGGGCGAAGTAGAGGCAGACCAGGGCGAAGAGCAGGCTGTCATTGGTGACCAGCGCTCCGAAGCGCAGCGGGACGCCGGAAAAAGCAGCGAGGAATAAGAGGTTCAAGGGCAGACCCCCCTTCGGGAAGAAGCGTCGTGCCGCCAGATACAGAATCGTCAGGCCGGCCATCGAAAAGAGCACCGAAATGAGGCGCACCCAGAGCAACTCCCACCCGGGCGTCAACCTTTTCCCCAGCGAATAATAAGGTGAAGCCAGCAAGTAATACAGCGGCGCCTGATAATATTCATATTCCGCCCGCTCAAAACCGTCCTGGACGTTGGACTTTTGTTCCGGCAGCCACCAGGTCTGCGCCACGTATCGGACGTAATTAAAATGGGCTCGCTCGTCATTAAAATAGGGGATGACTTCAGGATCGTCGTAGAGTGGGGTCAGCAAAGCGAGGAGAATCCGGGCCATTAGGGCCAGCACCAATAGAAGATAAATCGCTCTGCTCATCTTCTCCACCCTGTCCGGCGTAATATTGGCATCGCCAATTGTTTCAGTCGCGCCACAGGTCTGTTAGCATAATAATTCTTCATAAACTGCCGTTCGAACTCAGCGTGAAAAGCCATGAGTTCAGTGCGCTTTAATTGCGGAGTTTCGATCAGCGGACGGTGCAGGACTTCAGGATCGGATTGAAATAACGCATCACCCCGAGCGTAGTCCGGATCCAGATACCCCTGCTCCTTGCACTGATCGTAGAGCTCCGTCCCCGGAAAGGGCGTGGCGATGAAGATGCCGATGCCGTCCAGATCCAAAGAAAGTGCGAAATCCATGGTGCGGCGCATGGACGCAGGCGTCTCCCCCGGCATCCCCAAAATAAAGTAGCCGTTCACACCGATGCCCACCTCCCGGCACCATAACCTGACCTGTCTGCCCTCTTCCGGATCCAAATCCTTTTTCATGGCATGACGCAAAACCTCCGGATCGCCGGATTCGAAGGCCAGATTGACCGACCGGCAACCGGATCGTTTCATAATCCCCAGAAGCTCCCGATCCAGATTGCGGATGGATACACCGTTGGGCGTGATCCATTGTAGTTTGGGAAACCTCCGGGCGATGCCTTCGAAAATCTCAATGGCCCTCTGGCGGTCGGCGGTGAGGTTATCGTCCTCAAAAGCGACGACGTTGATGCGGTAATGGTTTACCAGTTCAGCTATCTCTTCCAGCACATTTTCAGCAGAGCGGCGGCGATAATTACGGCCGGCCACCCGGAATGCCGAACAAAACGTGCAGCGGTACGGGCAACCCCGGCTGGTAATCATCGAAGCGACTCGCAGACCGGGTCGAATCCAGCGGCCGCCGCTGCGTCTTAGATATTCTTCGAAGGGTACCAGATCGCGAGCGGGGAAAGGAACGACGTCGAGGTCGCTGATGTGACTGATCTGGGGCAGAACGCGGTCTTCCCTATCCC
>CAZHMN010000139.1:0-4942 GCA_964533705.1 uncultured bacterium | reverse complement strand
AAACGCTGGCCGCGTTGCGCTGGGAATTGGGCCGCGATGCCGCCAGATCGGAGAGAACCTCGCCGCCCGCGGTTCATCCGGACGGCATATCGAGGTGGGGGAGAATCAACGGCTGGATGGCGTCCCGCAACTGGTTCACCAGAGCTTTCTACGCCAACGGCATCAACCTCTACAGCTACGAAACGGATGCTTTCGACGGATATTTTGACCCGCGCGGGCTGGCTCGCGTAATCAGGCAGGAGGGGGAAAGCGAATCCATCGTCATCACGGGTGTGGGCATCCGGCTGCGGGGACACCTTTACAACCGCCTGGGCATCTACTTCGATTTTTTGGACACCACCGAGCGCGGCCGGGGGCCTTACCAGGATCGCACGCAGCTCTACGAAGACCGCACCGGCTACGTGGGCAACCCCAAGGGCGAAGCATCCATCAATTACGACGTATCGGAATTCGACCTGGCCATCGGCGGCGAATTCTGGGAACTCCACGCCGCCAAGATGCCGCTGCGCTGGGGGCCGGGCCGCAGCGGCCAGTTGCTGCTCTCGGATTACGGCACCTCCTTCCACCAGCTTCAGGGCGCCTTCACGATGGGATCGAAACTGTGTCTGGTCTATGTTTTCGGGTCTTTGAAAACCTATCCGGATCTGGGCGATACGCTTTATTATACTAACTCCGGATATTACCGCACCATAGAGGCCCAGAAATACATCGCCGCGCACCGGCTGGAATGGAACCCGCATCCCCGCTTTCGCCTGGCCTTCGCCGAAGCCGTCATCTTTGGGGAACGCAACCCGGAACTGGCTTACCTGATCCCGATCAATCTCTTCTATTCCGCCGAGCACGACCTGGGCGACGAGGACAACGCATTAATGAGTTTTGATGCCACCTGGATTCCCTTGCCCAGCTTCAAACTTTTCGGCGAACTGCTGATTGACGACATCACCACCGGCAAATTGGGCAGCGATTTCTTCGGCAATAAACTGGGCTGGCTGGGAGGTTTCTCCTGGGTGGAACCGGGGAAACTCAGGAATCTGGACGCCACCTTTGAGATCGTCCAACTGCGGCCTTTCGTTTACACCAACCGCTATCCCGTCAACGTCTATACCCACTGGACGGCGCCGCTGGGCTATTACAATCCGCCCAACTCGCAGACCCTCTACTCTTCCCTGCGTTACCGCCCCCACCGGCGGGTTTGTCTGCAAGGTAGCTGGACGTACCTGAAACACGGTGCCAACAGCGACGACCTGAACGCCGGCGGCGATATTCACCTCCCACATAAGCAGGGCACTTCCGAAGACGCTCCCTTCCTGGGCGGCGACCTGCAGGAGTCGAACCAATTTGTACTTGAGGGCCGCTACGAACTGCTGTTAGGATTATACCTCTGGAGTAGGGCTGCCTGGACCGATTATGAAGGCGAGGATTCGTGGGAGTGGGAAGTGGGATTCAGGTTGAATTAAAAGGAACCGAATGATTCGTACAGATAAAAAGCCCGGTCACAAACCGAGCTTTTTTGTTTCTATGTCTATTCGGATTTGATTCTGCGGAGTTATTCGATATACCCCAACGCCCGCAGCTTCTCCTTCAGAATGTGATCCTCCTGCGATACGGTGGCACGGGCTCTGAATTTCTGTCCCCGGTCATGCGAAGGGATGGTGCGGATGGGATGCTGTTCGAGGAATTCCGGTTCAAAAACTTCGGTGAGCACCCGCCCCTGCATGTCCTCGCCCACCGGTATGCCTAACAGTGCCAGCAGGGTGGGCGTCAAATCTCGCAGTCGCGCCTTTTCGTTCATCTCCACCTCTCTCCGGAAATGCGGCCCTTTCATCATGAGGATGCCGTCGGGAGCTTTTTTGTGGCCGACGCCGTAAACCCCACCATAATCCTCAACACCAAAGCCGTGATCAGAAATGATGATCACGTGGCAGTCATCCGGCACGCGCTCCATAATGGATCCCAGCATGCGATCCATGTTGACGTAGGTACTGTCTATAACGTCCTTATATCTCTGGACCTGTTCCGCCGGGATCTCGGGAAAATACTCGGCTTCCCGGTAAGGCCACATCCAGTGGCCGATGCCGTCGGTTTCGAAGAAATAGGTCAGCAGCAAATCGAAGGGCTGCGTTTCCAGCAGGTACTCGGTGGTCAGCCGGAAAAATTTATCGCTCAGGTAGCTGATCTTGATGACGCTTTCCCGTTGAGTGCGATCCCAGTTGGAAATGCGGTTGATTCTCTCCAGATCGGCGCTGTCGGCCGGGAGGAAATAATGCAGCTCTTCCAGGGTCATAGCCGAGGACTGATCGGCGAAGGGCAGCAATTCCTCCATCAACTCGGGTGGATAGACCGGCGAAACGGCCTGATCGGCGGGGAGACGATCTTCGCTGGTTAATTGCCCTTTGGCCTGGCGCATCTCTGTCTTGGCCATGGAAGCGTGGTCGGAAACGATGACGCCGTTGACTTCCTCCGGGGGATACGATCCCCACCAACCCACCACTCCAACTCGCTTATCGTAATCCGACAGAATGTTCCATACCGCTTTGGTATGTCGGGCCGAACTGGATAAGGGCGTCACGTAAAAGACCCCCCTTTTCATCAGTAATTGTACGAACAGATCGCATCCCAGAAGATGCGGATAATTCAATACGTTCTGCTTTAAGCCCGGCGTGATGGTAGAGACGATCTCGGTGACACCGTGGCCTTTCGCCGTCTTCCCCGTCGCCACGGTCGTCCAGAGGATGGCAGAAAGAGTCGGCTTATCACTCTGCAAGGGCGCGCCGAATCCCTCGCTTAGAAAATTGGCGAAATTGGGCATCAGCCCCTTTTCCATAAGAGGATTGATTGCCTCCCAGGTGGCCCCGTCGAAGCCGATCAGTATGGCCTTCGCTCCCGTGGGATCAACGCGATTCAGATCCGGGGGAATACCGGCCTGCGATCGCGCTCGAATGCCGGAGTAGGCCCCGCTGACGGCATAGCCCAGGACGATTAAGACAAAGCAGGCAATTAACGTGCGGATGTAATTCTGGAACAGAGAGAGGCGGCTGAATGCTCTGGCGATGAGCACCACCAGCCAGGCCGTCACCATTCCAAACAGAACCAGAAGCAACGTCACTAAGACACCCTGCAGCGAAAGCGCGGGCGTATAGGGTAGCAAAACGCGATGCAACTGGAAGAAGTAGGTCAGCATAACGGCGACAAACCAGTGCAAGCCCAACTGCAGACCATATTCGTTTTTACCCAAAACTGAGATGCCTTTCAATACCCAACCGCCTATCCAGACCGGTAGCCAGAAGATCAATCCCAGCACACCATACCACAAGGAAGTAGCGATGAATATCTTTAAAACATCGCCATCTACCGTATACAATTCGTTTTTAATGCTGATAGCCAGCCAAACGACAAACCCGGCCATTAACCAGAAGGTCAGACTAAGTTTCAATGATCCGATTAACGTATGGGATTTATCCGTGAAGTATCTTTTTCTTCTTTCAGTCAACTTCCTAATCCTCCGAAGGGATTCTGCTATGATATTTCATAATATCCTTTAAATATAAAGCGAAGAACAAGCGTTCGCAAATGATTTCCCTCATTCTTCCAGGATGATTCTCCCATCCTTTCGGGAACTCACCGTCCCTTCCTGAATGAAGGCTTCCTCCACTAATAATCTATCAATCCAGCCGGTATCCTCGATATCGCTTTCAGGCAACGACAAACCCAGGTAATCCTCAATGTGCCCGGCGACGAATTCATTCGTAATCACGGTGTAACGCCGATCCAGTTGAACCGGTTTCCCGCCGACGGTCATTTCCAGAATCTCACCCGTGCTTTTTCTGGCTCGATAGCGTATCCCTCCCACTTGTAGAAGGCGACGATTACTGGTGACATGATAGCTCATCGCTCTATGGAGATCCCGGCCGCTGATCTCGAATTTCATCAGCCGGTCGTTGAAGGGGTGCAGTTCCCACAGGTCGCGCACCGTAACCGGCCCTGCGGGGAGGTTTTTGCGAAAGCCGCCGGAATTGATGAAGGCGATATCGCATCCCGTCATTCGTACCATGGCATCGGCCGTCCAGTTGCCCACGTTACTCTCGCCGTCACTGGCGCGTATCCAGGGCTCCTTTAAATAACCGATCACCCGGTCAACTTCCGCTGAGATGATTTTTTCCTGCGCCTCCACCAGAGCCATCACGTCGTCACGCGGCCTGATTGACCGGCTGATAACGGGAATTAATTTCCCCTCATAGCTGATAATGCGATCGGCTGCCGTATCCACCTGCGCCTGAAAGAATCCCAGGTATTCGCCCTTCGATCCCGCCTGGAGAATCGGCACGCCGTTCACGAGCAGCGGTTCAAAAATGCGCAGGTGCTGGTGCCCTCCCACGATAACGTCCAGTCCCGGACAGTTTCGAGCCAGACGTTTATCATCATTGAGCGACTGGTGAGTGAGCGCCACTTGAATATCGGTGCTCCTTTCCAATTCGTGCAGCAACCGTTTCACGATGGGAACCGGATCTTCGACGCTAAGTCCCGCCAGCGCGCCCTTGATGACGGAGCCGGCCAATTTTTGCTGAATCACCCCGATAACGCCGATTCTAACACCGTTCCGCTCTATGATGATACTGGATTTCACCACCGGACGACCGGTGCTGGAATCCACCACGTTGCAACAGAGAACGGGAAAATTCGCCGTTACTAACCGTTCCTGCAGTATCCCCCAGCCGTAATCGAATTCGTGATTGCCCAGAGCGAAAGCGTCTGGTATCATTAAATTTAAAAGATCAATCTGCGACTGTCCCTTAGTGAACGAGCAGATGGGCGTGCCGGTGAACTCATCGCCGGCGTGGAGAGCCAGCGCCCCAGGCAGCGAAGTCCGCAGGGAATCCAGCAGACCGGCCAGATAGGCGGCGCCTCCCACCTCAACCGTATCGCCGCCCATCGTCGTCACAAA
>CAZHMN010000138.1:0-5125 GCA_964533705.1 uncultured bacterium | reverse complement strand
ACCCCCGGCGGCTCCCCAGTGACGTTTTTGAAATAGCGAATACCACCCCAGGAATCTCCCAGGAACATGTCGCCATCTTCGTCTTGATCCATATCAATTAGGAATGGCGTCGGATGGAAGATCATAAATTCTGCAAATACATCAGGATTTTCTATTTGCATATTCGCATTGATAGAATCGCCGTGATTGCGATAGAATACCAGGTTTTTATCCCAAGGCTCCCATCCCCAAGATTCATTGCTAACGAATAAATCCAAATCGCCGTCATTGTCTGTATCGTAAAAACATGAGTACATATCAGCACCTGGCGAAGGATCAGTGATATTCTGCCAGCTCTGAGTGATGTGCTGAAAAAGAATCTGACTTGAGGTGCTGATATTCTCAAAGAAATGAAAATCTTCACCTGATGTCGAAACAAACAAATCTTCATCTCCGTCAGCGTCAATATCTGCCATGCTGATATTGGGATTAACGTCTCCTTCATCAAATATGCCCGGAACAAGGTCATCAGTGTACAATATATAATTTGGATTGATGGGCGTGCCGTGATTAAGATACAAGTAAATCTGTGGAATTCCCAGGATGTTAGATTCGCCTGCTAATAGATCATAGTCGCCGTCTTGATCTATATCACAGAACCAGGGATACATACCGTAAACTTGGATTCCTTCCCAGAAGTCGCTTTCGAATGTAAAATATGGGTTCTCCAAATTGCCTGTATTTCGAAAGAAGATTAACTCCCAATACAATTTAGAGAATAGATCCGGATCCCCATCGGCATCAATATCAACCAACAACGGTCGAGAATGCCAACCGTCGTCATATAGTAGATAGTTATCGGTTCGATGAATAAAATTCGCCTCTACAGGACTGCCGATATTCTCGTAAAAAGAGATATTCCCCTGTCCACTGACACTGGTTTCATGTCCTCGGCCCACAAACAGGTCCAGATCACCGTCGGCGTCAATATCGGCCAATTCGGGCGATGCATCCCAGTCAACATCGATATCGAAGTAGTTACTGCTTTCAAATCTCATCTGAGGATTCAGACTGTCTCCATCATTAACATAATAATAGATATTTCCGGACATGGTTCCTACTAATAGATCTAAATCGCCATCGGAATCCAGATCACCGAAGCATGGATCAGCTTTGCCCTCAGGGGCCTGTACTCCCTGCCAAGCCTCCGTCACCAATTCAAAAGAATACTGTTCCGGTGTGCCGATATTTTCATAGAAGTATAATTCACCAGAATAATAGGTTCCACAGAAAAGATCATAGAGCCCATCTGCATTTATATCAATTAGAGCTATCCGGGATCCAGGAATAAAGTTTGAATTTGAATCACGGAGAGTATCAGGATCTAAAACAAAGGACGCTTGATTAACAGTACCTGAGTTCGTGAAAACTGAGACATAACCCCCTCCAAGAAAACCATCAAAATCACCGTCCCCATCAATATCCTTGAAATCAATGTCGGTTCTGAACGATTCTATTGAGGCACCAGGAGCCTGAAAATTTTCATAGAAACTTGTGATATATGTAAAGATTGCATTATTAGAAGTACCGATGTTAGTGAAAAAAGTCAAGAAAGCTCTCTCATCACCAAAGAAAAGATCCATGTCTCCATCACCATCGATATCGCAAAGTTCTGGAGTGGCATCCTCAATTCCACCTGCCCAAGGTTGGAAAGATTGCCAGTCGTCTATTTCCAGCGGAAAAGCATCAGGATCCAGTTCGAATTCCAGATCCTGGGCGAACAGGAGGGTAGGGATTGTGAAAATTAACCAGAGGTATCTCACGATTTCCTCAATGTGATTTTCTATAATGTAAGCATATTTCCATTGATTGTCAAGTGCAGGGGCGGCCAGCCCAAACCGCCCCTGCTTTTTTTTAGCTTTTTCATCAGTCTATTTCAGTAAAAGCATTTTGCCTATGTCATTGTACTTTCCGCCCCGTTCCAGGCCCTCCGCTACAATCCGGTAAAGATAAACACCGGAGGAGAGACCGGAAGATTTATACCGGATTTTCGGCCAACCGGGCTCCTCTATGCCTTCGTAGAGGGTGGCAATATGCTGCCCTCTGACGTTAAATAGATCGATCTTTACCCGTGATCGCTGAGGCAATTCCAGGGGAATCACAGTCTCGGCGTTGAACGGATTGGGATAGTTTTGACCAATTCGAAAATCTTGGGGTAAGTAACTAACATTGTTGATACCATCCATGAAGCTCTTGAAAGCGTACAATCCCTCTCCGAAGCCCGCATATGACGGACATATGCGGTGATCTTCCTTCGATGCCGTTATCGGTGGTATGTAAAACTCGATTTCGGCATTCTCAGAAGCATCATACCAGATGAATGTCATAGGATTTCCATCCTCGTATCCATCAATAATATCGGGAGTAGCTATGTCATCCTCCCAGCAGGTGATGATCATGGGAAATGATCCGTTATATGTCCCTGAGCCGACACAAATTTCACCGTCGAATATACCGATTTCATCTGCAGGCGACATCGGACATTCTTCCTGATCAACGGTGTCTATATAGACCGGATAGAACCAATGGGTGTATTTGTGGAATTGGAAATGACCGGTAGATGAGGTTTCCTGCTGGTTATCTTTCGGTGAGGTATCGATGCTTTCATTTCGCCATTGCGGCCAATTTCCCCAGCCTTCAAAGATAACTTCCTCTGGCTCGGTCATATCGAATCCGAGGAAATACCCTCTTCCCGGTTCGAGGATGCCGATGCTGTCAGCGGGAGGGCGGTTGTGTAGTGGGCTGGGATCGGGAATGTAAACCTTGCCTTCATCGGTACCCACGATCTTGAGACCATTATCCAGTAATTCGTAAGTATTTTCATCCCAGATCAGCCAGTGAAACGGACCTTCGAAGGCAAACGTCGAAGGATCGCCGGATAATGGCGAGTAGCCGTTATCGGGCACGCTCGACAATTTACAGTATCCCGGAGCAGAGTACCCCATGAAGAACCAGTGGTTGGCATAGTGGGATGAAGTGTTGTGATCTTCATTGTCCCATACATCTGACGGATAGAATTTAATGGTGTCGCCTGGCAGTTGCTCAGTAGGTGACTGTATCCAGTTCTGAAAAGCCTTGTCCAGGTTGATATAGTAGGCGTGTTTTAGATACCAGGCTTCACCTGTGACTAAAGGATAACGATCCGCGGTACTATAATACCACCATATTCCGGCTTCCGGGCCCGTAAAATATTCTTCGGGATCAATACTGGTAGCAACTTCAGCAACTAGCAATTCAGGGCTTCCAATTGGATCTGGATCAATTACATCCAGATGCCAACTCACCAGGTTCCAGCCTTCGTGAAGCTGGAGGGTTTGGGTGTAGTCGTCCTGGCTGCTCGGTTGGTCTAATTCGTGAATGATCAGCATACCCGGGCCGGTTTCGCCGGGGGCGAATTCGATATAGGGATCGTTATCGTACTCTCTGAGGACGTTTTTCTGGAAATGCTCGCCGGTGGGGGTATAGCAGTCAATCTTTTGATTATTTACATAGTTGAAATTATTCAGGTAGAAATCCCATTCTTGCGTCACAAAGCAATCCCCTAAGGCTTCCACATCCCATTCGGTCTTCACAAAGTGAACCCGCTCCTCGGTGTTTGCTTTATGGTAGGTGTAGCAGTACACGTCGGGTTGGTTAACAGGGCCGGGGAAGGTCATCCCCTCCAGGTAAAAATCGGAAGTATCGGCGGTGCTCTCATTGTCGTTCAGGAGCTTTGCGGCTACCCTGAAAGGCTCATAGTATTTACTCGCTTCCGGCCCGGTATTGTACCCCGTCCGCGAAGGCAACCAGTGACAACAAAAGTTCACCAAGCGGTAATCTTCATCTTCCTGGCTCGGGAGAATGTCTATGCTGAATAATTCCGCCAGATGTGCGGCGTTCCAGTGAGCCTGGGGATAGTAATCGTCGTTGAAATCCCCTTGACCTGCATAGTAGCTGTTGAAATAGTGCCAGTCCGTGATGAGGAAGGGGTGTTTATAGTAGTCATTCCCATCCCGTAGCACGGGATACCAATCCTCGGCATACGCCAAATCGTAGTAATTCGCTAATCCCTCTTCGAAAAAACCCCAGAGGTAGTGCTCAACGCCGATGCGCAGGTTAGGCGATCCTTCAACAGTCACTGAAGTGAAAGGATCTTTGAAGTCAGTAATCGAACTACCTGCCGAGCCGCAGTGCACCTGCTGATTTATCCAGTCGCAGTAGTTCCAGAGCACGCGATCGGGACCCGGAATAAGCTCATCAGGAAGATCCGTGTCGTTCAAGCTGTTCAAATAAGGCATCTCCGGCCCCAGATAGTCTCCAACATCCACACCGTAACCGCCCGACATGGGTTGAAAGTCGGGTGAAACGACGATCAGCGTGCTGTCAATTTCCTTGATCATCTGGTAATTCAGGTACATTCTGTAAGCCAATGGTTCGAAGGTTTCGTCATGGTTATACTCAAATATCGGAAACGGACACCAGGGTTCATGCACGAATTGATACACCCCCACGCCCCAATCGCCCCAGTTATAGACATCGACATAGGAGAGTATCCCTCCCGGACGGTAGCGGTTGACCAGATTACGGGTATAGAGTGCGTGAAGCCTTTCATCCGACGTGCGTTTCTTTTTGTCATCCTCGGTAAAATCATAATTTCCCATACTCCATAGAGGGCTGCTCCAGGAACGCAAATGGGCAACGCCCCCAGCATTATTTATGTATTCCAGGTTCTTATCTACCCAGCCCCAATGATAATGTCCTTTGTAGATCTCTACGACGTCCCAATTGGCCATGAATTCGATCCGTTTCATTTGGTTGTCATCTTTGGCGAGAAATGATTCGACGCCTTCTGAATATCCACCAATGGCGATGAAACTCGCACCGATGCAATCGGGAGCCATCAGATTTGTGCCATTTGCCAGATCGGGATCGTGAAATTTATGCGGCTGCTCACCATAAGGCGGAAGGCCTGTTAAGTCCGGGATGGTGACGTTAGGAGTGCCGGGGGGTTCACTACCTCCGTGGTAATAAACTACGTTCTCCCCATCATTTCTCACCGCCAAATCTAACTCACTGCTGTGATCGTAGATCAGGGCGGTAGAGACCC
>CAZHMN010000137.1:0-5142 GCA_964533705.1 uncultured bacterium | reverse complement strand
CCTGCTCGTCGGTGTCAGAGACGACCCCGACTGCGGCGTAAAAAACTCGCAACTCGCAACTCGCCACTCGTAACCAAAACATCCTCCCATCTGTTCTCTGTCTTCTGTTCTCTGTTCTCGGCCAACCGCTCAATCCCCAGTTTCCCCTTGCCTTTACAATCTCAATTTCCTATATTTAATGGATTTTTCAGCGGCTTGATGAGCCTTAGCCGTGAGGCTTCTGGCTGTATCCTGTAACTCCCCCGTCGGGGTCAGGCCCTAAGGGGGCTTCGCTCGGCGACCCCGACTACGGTGCAGAAAACTTGCAACTCGTGAGAGCCTTACGGCTTGAAACTTGCAACCTGGAACGAATTTGACCGATAAACCCCACCGGCAAACCCCGGAAGAATTAGAGCGTGAGTGGTTTCTAAACGTTTACACCGGCCGCGGCGATTCCATGGTGCAGCTCACCCTGAGGGCGGTTATCATGGGGTCGTTTCTGGGCGGTTTCATGTCGCTATCCAATCTCTACATCGGGCTGAAAACCGGCTGGGGTTTGGGCGTGGCCATAACGGCTTGCATTCTCTCCTTCACCATCTGGAAAACGTTTCGCAAGCTACTGCCCGGCATCTTTAGGACCGATTTCACGATCCTTGAAAATAACGCCATGCAATCCACCGCCAGCTCGGCGGGATATTCCACCGGCGGCACGCTGGTCTCGGCCATCAGCGCCTACCTGCTGATCAACGGCGTGCATGTGCCCTACGGCGTGCTGACTGCTTGGGTCTTTTTTCTGGCTGTGCTGGGCGTCAGCCTGGCCATTCCCATGAAGCGGCAGATGATCAACATCGAGCGGCTCAAATTCCCCTCCGGCATCGCCGCCGCGGAAACGCTGAAGAGTCTGCACGGCATGCCCAGCGGCTCCTCCGAACATGCCGAGATCAAGGATGCCAACGCGGGCCGGGACAGCGCTAAGGCTTTATTTATCGCCGGTGGAATTGGCGGTATCGTCGCCATCATCAGGGACGGGTTGGGATGGATTCCGGCGCAGTTTTACCTCTTCGGATCGCGGCTGGCGCAATACACCATCGCCTGGGATAACAGCATTCTCCTTGTGGCCGCCGGAGCGATTATGGGCTTTCGCGTGGCCTGGTCAATTCTACTGGGCGGGATTCTCTGCTGGGGCGTGGCCGCACCCTGGATGGTGCACCTGGGCGTCATTGAAGAATTGGGCTACCGCAGCTTGGTTTCATGGACGTTGTGGGGCGGCGCCGCCTGCATGGTAACGTCGGGGCTTTTATCATTCGGGCTGCAGTGGCGAACGGCACTGCGGGCCTTTTCGGGTATCGGAGCGATCTTTTCCAAACGGCAGATCACCCGTGATCCCATTCTGGAGAAGATGGACAGGATCGAAGTGCCCGGCTCCTGGTTCATGTGGGGTATGACACTGGGGGGTATCGGCGTGGTTTACCTGATTCATGTCTATTTCGGCGTGGCCGTCTGGATGGCGATTCTGGCCATCATTATGTCATTTTTCCTGGCTCTGGTGGCCTGCCGGGCGACGGGTGAAACGGATACGACGCCGGTTGGAGCCATGGGCAAGATCACCCAGCTTTTCTACGGAGCCATCGCTCCCAGACAGATGAACGTCAACCTCATGACCGCCTGCATCACCGCCGGCGTCGCCGATTCCTCAGCCGACCTGTTGACCGACCTGAAGAGCGGCTATCAGCTCGGCGCCAATCCCCGGTTGCAGTTTCTGGCGCAATTTTTTGGTATCTTTTCAGGCACGATTGTCATCGTTCCGGCGTTTTACCTGATCGTGCCCACCGTGGAGGTGTTGGGTTCGGATAAGTTTCCCGCTCCGGCGGCGCAGGTCTGGGCCTCGGTGGCGAAGCTGCTCTCCAACGGCTTTGAGTCGCTCCATCCCACGGCCCGCTGGGCGCTGGTCATCGGAGGTCTGGTGGGGATCATTCTCCCCATTCTGGAGAAGGCCTTTCCCGACAAACGCAAGTACATCCCCTCGGCGATGGGACTCGGCCTGGCCTGGACGTTTCACTTCTGGTATTCACTGTCCATGTTCCTGGGCGGTTTGATTGCCCTGGTCATCGAGAAGAGAAGACCCGCCATCGCCGAAAAGTACACCATTCCGGTCGCTTCGGGCATCATCGCTGGGGAGAGCCTGATGGGGATCTTCATCACGCTGTTGTTCGCCATGGGTTGGATCGGTTGAACAAGCCTATTTACGGCATTTGTTCTAAGATGGTAGGTTGACGTTTCTGCACATGCAGGAAGTGGCATCATGCGAGCTGTCGGCTCTGAACCAGTTTTAGGCATTTTATTGAAACTAACAACTCTTTTTATTGCTCTAATATTCCTCGTTCTTTTTCAGGGTTGTGCCGAAGATGACATTTCACTGCGCCGTTTCCCCTATCCATACCGAGCCGGTCTGGCTCTGTCCAGCGATATAGACGGCACCGACAGCGTCGCAGAGTTCCTGACCATACAGGAGTACCTGTGCACCCGGCGGGACACGCGCTGGGGAACCGGTTTGGGGTTGGAAGTGGGGGCTAGCTTCTGGTTCTACGATTTCAGCGGTCTGTCGAATTTTACTGTGTTCGATTCTTCGGGAGCGGTAGATTCCGTTGCGGCGCGGGTTATCAATGATTTTATTCGTTCGGGCTATATTGATTGCCTTCACACCTACGGGGATTTCAACAGCAAAGAGTACCAGTTCGAAACCTGGATGGCGGAGAAAGCAGCTCGTTACTTCGAACAGAACGATTTGAGCGTTCCCGCCTGGGTCAATCACGGTAATTTCAACAATACCCAGTGCCTGGGGAGGCAATCCTATGAGCGGGGTGACAATCCATCCACTCCGGAGTACCATTCGTTTCTATTGAAGGATTTTGGGATTCGCTATATTGAAACCTGGAACGTCACTCACCGGGTGTCAATGGATCGGACGGCTGGCATCAAGGATGCCGCCTGGGGGGTTTACGAATTCCTGTTCTCGCTCAAGGAATGGGTGCGCACCGGCCGTCCGGACTTGATGACCAATAGCCGGCTTCTTGATCAGTTCACCCTTGATGACGGCCTGAATTTCTGGCGCTTCCGGCGCTTCATCAATGACGACGGTGACGTTTCGCAGTACGGCGTGGACGTTGAATATTTAGCCGACCAGATTGAGGCTAAAAACCTCGATAAACTAATCGAGGCGGGCGGTTACCAGATCATCTACACCCATTTCGGCGCCAACGATCGCTTCGACGACTATCTTCCGGAAGTTACGCGGGATAAACTGGAAATGCTGGCCGAGCGGTTCGACGATGGTGAGATTTTTATCACCACGACAACCCGCCTGCTGGACTACAACCTGATGACGCGGCTGATTGACTGGCGATACGAAGAGGAGGACGGGGAATACCTGATCGAGGTCGAAGCGGTTCGTGATCCTTTGAATCCCGAAATGGAGTTCACAGCATCCGACCTGATAGGTTTGACCTTCTATACTCCATCGCCCAAAAAAACGTCGCTATATTACCAGGGCGAGAAGGTCACTGATTTACAAATCAATCCGCCGGACTACACGGGGCGGTCCTCGGTTGGAATTCGCTGGCAGTGGCTGCAATATCCGGAGGGGTATTAACTACATCTGTGTCCATCCTATGTCATATAACATTACTGCTTAACAGTATATCAATTTGCAATTGGTAGTTATGAATCATAAAGTGAACCTGAAGTAATATAGTAAACCATCATGATTGACTACAGCCAACTTAACTTCACCTCCTTCATCCCGGAGCTGACCCTGGTCATCGGCATCCTGGTGCTGATCATCCGCGACTTGATACGCAAGAACAGTTCAGCCCTGGGCATCGGCTGGGGCAGCATGGTGCTCCTGGCCGGTTTGATCGTCCTGACCGTCAATATCGGTGCCAAGCCGGGCAGCTACCTCTTCGGAGCCGTAATCGGCGACGGCGTCGCTGTCTTCTTTAAAGTGTTCTTTTCGCTGGCGGTCTTTCTGGCCATGGCCATGACCCTGTTCACCTTCAAGAAGCAGGGCGAACCCTACTTGCTGCTGCTCTGCAGCGTTCTGGGTATGTTCCTCCTGGCGGGATCGGCCGACATCGTAACCTTGATCGTCGCCATCGAACTCGTTTCCATCCCCTCCTACATCCTGGCCGGCTACCATCGCGGCGACTCCCGTTCTGCAGAAGCTTCCTTGAAGTACGTGATTTTCGGCGCCGTTTCCACGGGCGTTATGCTTTATGGTTTTTCCATTCTCTATGGTCTGTGCGGAGCGACTTCCATATCCGAAATGGCAGCCTATTTCGCCGCTGCGGATTTTTCCGCCCCAGCATTCTTAGTGGCGATAGCCCTGGTTCTTGCCGGATTGGGATACAAGATCGCTATGGTGCCCTTCCACTTCTGGTGCCCGGACGTTTATGAAGGATCACCCACGCCCATCACCGCTTTCTTCTCGGTGGCGCCCAAGGCTGCTGGTTTCGCCGCGCTTTTCCGCATGATGGACGTCTTCGCCGCGCCGGCGGAATTCCTGAACATGGACGCCCGCTTCCTGTTTTCGGTCGCCGCCGCCCTCACCATGACCTTCGGCAACCTGGGAGCGCTCCATCAGATCAACCTGAAGAGACTGTTAGCATACAGTTCAATCGCTCACGCAGGTTATATCCTGATGGGTTTCGCCGCCGGGACCGCTGATGCTTACCAGGCGGTGCTGTTCTACCTGGTGGTGTACCTGTTCATGAATCTGGGAGCCTTTTTGGTGGTGGACGCCGCCGGGCGATTCCTGGGCGGTGAAGAGACGACTCACATCAAAGGGCTGGGGAAAACCTCACCCGCTCTGGCCGTGGCGCTCTCGGTCTTTCTCTTTTCGCTGACGGGACTGCCACCGCTGGCCGGTTTCATCGGTAAATTCTACCTCTTCAAGGCATTGATCGTCGAAAATATGTGGGGCCTGGCTCTGATCGGCGTGGCCAACAGCGTGATCAGTCTGGTGTACTACGTGCGCATCATGCGCGACATGTTCATCTACGAACCTGAAGAAGAAGCCGCCAAACCCATCCCCATGTCCTTTGGCCTTTCCCTGCTCACCCTGATCTTCGTCATACCCACGCTGGTGCTGGGCGTCTGGTGGGGCCC
>CAZHMN010000136.1:0-5231 GCA_964533705.1 uncultured bacterium | reverse complement strand
GAATCGAATTGGCCGACTTCGATGTAGTTGGTGTCGTCGTCTTCGAAGTAGATGTTGGTGATGGGGGATTGGAAGGCGGGGTTGGTGCAAACGCAGTAGGCGGTGTCGCGCTCTAAAGACAGCAGGGTGTTGCCGATGGAGTCGAGTTGAGCGAAGATGTCGTGGACGGCTTGCCATTTGGAAGCGAAAGGCTCCTCTTCGTGGCTCCAGTCGAGGTCCACCAGGCCATATGATTCGGAACTAGCGCTCGTACCCGATTTGTAGGGATAGAAATAGATCTCGCTGGCACCATGAGCTAACGCGATATAGGTTTGCGCAAAAAATTCACCGCGGCAAGGGTGTCGGTGCCTCTCTTTCATCTCCCCTCCAACCATATTCAGGAGGCGGTGGGCCTGCCCGGTGAAGGCAAATGGGACGGAGCCCATCTGAGCCGCTTGATAGGCCACCTCGAGAGAACAGGAAAGAGCCGTCAATTCGCTCTGATCGCCCAGCGCACCGCCATAGTCCACGCCGTCAAAAACATACTGATCCACCTCCAGAATCGGAACTTTCCCCACCGTTACGAAATGTTTGAAGTTTCGATTCGCGCTAGGATATTGAGGGCACTGCGCCCACTTTTCGCCCAGGCTCTGCAAATACTCATTGACGACGCCATGAGGAGTAAAACTGGACCTCTGCGGTTCATCCGATTGCATCCAGCGCGCCAGAACATCCCCCATCTGCGCCTCTACGCTGTTGCATTCACCGACGATTGCCTGCAAAGTATTGTCCTGGGTGGCCTGATCCGCAAATAGAGGATAAGCCTGGTCCATGTCCATGTAGGCGATCCAGTCTATCCAGAGCTTCACGGTGCCGGGCCAGTAGATGCGAAAACCGAAGCCCCGCACGCTGTCTGCGGTGGTTAGCGTTTGATCAAATTCCAGCGTGTCAAACTGCATGGATTGCTGGAAATCGCCGACGGTTACGGCAAGTGAATTGACGTCGTATTCGAAAGTCCTGTCTTGGTGTTCGTAGTCCAGGATGATCTCAAAAACAAGTTCATCGGGGTCATGTCCGGTCAGGTCGGCCATAGCCCGCACTCTCTGGCGAAAAGTCCTTTGCGTGTAATCGTAGAGCTTATAGAAGCTGAACTGGGGCTCCCAGGCCAGGATGTAACCTTCTGAAGGTATGGCCGTATCAAAGGGACCCTTCAATATCTCGCCCGGATCATCGGACTCAGGATCAACCAGCCAGGCACCATTGTCCTCGTCGCCCTCGAATTGCTGAAAATAGTAATAACCCGTTCCATCAAAATTGAGCAAATATTCGGCAGCAGCGGCGTCCCATTCCACTTGCAATTCTTTATACTGGCCCATGGAGTAGTGCTTGACCAGATACGGCGTGCTGCTGGGCCAGTACCAGCCTCCTTTTTCCAGAATGGCCTGCAAACCCAAGGAGCTGAGGAGATCGCGATAGGCGTTCAGTTGGGTGCTGCTGAAGGTGCCGCGCTGGTTGTAGATGTGGGTGGCGCCGATGCTGGCGAGGTCGTCCCAGGCAGCGTCTTCCGAGATGGGTGGCGGTGAATACAAGCCACGAACGAAGTTGCTGCCGTAGAGAACTCCGGCGGCGAGCATGGCGACCGTAACGGCCACGCAAAAGTGCGCGCCCAGGTGAGTGAGATTCTGAGATTTCATTTTGCTTCTCCTCTCAGGTTTAGAATCATGGAAGATTGTCGCTGGCTATTTGATTAGAACCATCTTCTTCATCTGCCGAAAATTGTTCACGTTCATTATCAGAAGATACATACCGGAAGCCACCGTACGCCCGGCGTCATCCTTCCCGGTCCAGGCAACGTTATAGCCGCCGGGTAACATCGTCTTCCCCAGGATTAGCGTCTTCACCATGCGGCCATGAAGATCATAAATCGCCATATTCACGGTCGAGGGCCTGGCGATTTCAAAGTGGATCGTAGTCGAGGTGTTGAAGGGATTAGGGTAATTCTGTCGCAGGATAAAGCCTTCGGGATAGCGGCCGATTTCTTCCGGTGATACGCCACCGGCGCCGTAGTCAATCCAGGTCGGTGGACCCTCGTAAAGATAAACCCTGCCGTCGTAGCTGCCAGTCGGATAAGCCCCTGCTGTGATAGCCAATTCGTCCCGGCCGTCGCCGTTCATGTCCCCCGAAGCCAGAGAACTGCCGAAATCGTTGAGCACAGAATAGTCCGTCATCAAGGCGTCAGGCACGCCGTTGAAGTCCAGGCTGCCGAGGTAGATATAGACCACCCGACCCAAGACCATATCGCCGGTGGCGCTGACGATGTCGTTGATACCATCTCCATTGAAATCACCGCTGCCGACGCCGTACAGGGAGGCATTTAACCCACCCCAATAGGTATATAGAAGAGCGTCGTGCTGGTCGTCCAAATTCGGCCCGCCCCAATAAACAGCGTCCCTCGGCAGCGTGCTATCCGGGAACACCATCGGCAAACAGAAGTCCGGAAAATCGTCACCATTGACATCGCCCAAGCCAGCGCCTTCCTGAAAAGCCGATTCGTCATAGAGTACCATGTCAGCAAGCGTATCCATGGGGTTTCCTCCAAAATATATCCGGACAGGCGCCTGGTTTTGAATTACCATAACATCGCTATACCCGTCTGCGTTAACGTCCCCTACAGGCTTGACAGTACTATTCTCTGAATTGAGTACGACGTCTGGGATTGTATCCAGAATCTGTCCACCATAATAGATCTCGAGCTTCCGATAAGCAGAACTCGGATAGTATTCGACCCGCATTAAGAAATCGTTCCAACCGTCACCATTAATGTCTTCGCAGGAGTCCAGGTTGCCTCCATAGTAGGTGACAGCAGAGTCCGGACTCATCGTCCAGTCCGGAATCGTATCGAAAAGAGCCGAGCCAAGATAGACGTCCAGCCTGCCCTCAAAAAGCGGACCGTAGCCGAATTCCGGAATCCCCAGATCCACAAAACCATCATCGTTGATGTCGCCCAGGTTGGCATCATACCAATCGTAACCCTCAAATTCCTGATGACCCTGGACCGTCATATAAGGGGAGTCGGGCCAGTCATTCTCATACTGAAAGA
Organism: uncultured bacterium; assembly: GCA_964533705.1. Taxonomy (GTDB): domain Bacteria; phylum Electryoneota; class B3-LCP; order B3-LCP; family B3-LCP; genus CAZHMN01. Next base: position 2,152 of record CAZHMN010000136.1, on the reverse strand, counting down.
AGTAGTTCTTGCCGGTCTGGTTATTCCAACCCCAAGCGCCCGCTACCATCTCTTCTCGTCCATCCCCATCGAAATCGCCAAAGGTCAATCCCGTTCCGAAGTAGTTCGCCCAGGTCTCGCCATCGTACTGGCCGACTAAGGTCATAGGATTCAGTTGAGCGGTCGCTGTTGTGCTCAGCAAGGTTACTACTGTCAGGGTTAGTGTTACCGTGCGCATGGTGGGCTCCATTTTGGTTGCAAGTTACAGGTTGCAAGTTGCAAGTAATATAACCATTTAAGATATTATTCGCAAGTGCAAAGATTTGCGGGGGGATTTTTCTGTTGTTTCAAGTATTCATTGACCACCCCGTGCGCTTGAAAGGCGGAGCGGAGCGGCTCATCGGATTGATGCCACCCCATGAGCACATTACCATGTGCTGTTTCGATGGCTTGACATTCAGGGATGATGATGTCATTCACCAGGCTATCTCTGAAGGTGTAATAGCCTTCCTCATCGTGGTAAAACAGGTAATACGCCCTGTCCCTGTCCATGAATTCCACCCAATCCACCCAGAAGTCGCACTTATCATACCATTCCAGCTGGTACAAAATGGTGAAATAACCCCTGAGGGAAGAATTGTCAGGCGCGACATAGTCAACCTCAAAGTTTTTCCAATCATTGTAAAAAGTCCCTCCGAACGAACTCTTGGTGAAGTATTCCTTCACCATTAAGGAATCGGACGTGCCCCCATCATCGAACCAAACCGAAAAACTGAAGATGGTGTCGTTGTCCGCCAATCCCTGGGCGTCGGCCATCACCCGGATAATGGCCTTGAAATCCCGGCTGCTGTTGTATTCCGGCCAGTCGGACTGCTCCCGCAGGTTCAACAATGTGTCCTGACCTTTTGTCGTCTCCCCCGGGCCGTACAACATGATCCCGGCATCGTCGCTGGCGGTTTCGCATTTCCAGGCGGGTACATTATCTGGTGGTGGCGTCACAACGGCTTCGCCCCTGACGGTATCCGCCGATCCACCATGCCAGAAGAAATAGAAGCCTTCGGGATTGTCCTGGTTTAGCATTCCTTGAGCTTCATCATAGTCGCGCTCGGCTTCGTAGTGATGATACTGAGCCTCGGAATACTTCTCTATCCCGTAATCCCCGTAAGGGCGCAAGACGGCTTTGATGTCCGTATCTCCCAGGTAGTCCAAGTACGTGTCCAGGTCCTCATACCCTTCCAGGGAATAATTCCAGACCGCGGTGGGATTCAGGGAGTCGAAATGAGCCCAGTGTAGGCTGTCCGGGGGAATGTAGAGGATGCGAGGGAATTCCGTGCTCGAGAGCGTGTTGTAGAGCAAGAAAAGGGCGAAGGCCGTCGCCAGAATTAGGGGCATGAATTGGGACATTGAATGGGTCTTCTTCATGATAAACCTCAATAGTTTTTAGTTTCGAGTTGCGAGTTTCGAGTTCTTCAGGCTGTCGGATTCCCTATGCGCTTCGCTTAAGGGAATGACAGCCAAGCAAGGTCGGATTCCGGACAAGTCCTAAAGACCCTCGGTGGCCGGAATGACCTTGCTGCTATCTGATCAGCACCATTTTTCGCGTTTCCTTAAATTGATCCACTTGTAGCTCGAGAATGTAAATGCCTGATGATACCGGCTGATTTAATTCGTTTCTCCCCGACCAGCTAATACTATAGCCCCCGGGGCGCATTTCTTTGGACTGGATCAGCTCTCTGATCTTATGTCCCTGAAGATCAAAAACGGTCATGCTTACGGTAGAGTGTTTGCCTAATTCAAAGTGAATGAACGTGGTGGCGTTGAAGGGATTGGGGAAGTTTTGCTCCAATCTGTACCAGCCAGGCATGTGGGGCAGATCTCCAGGTTCCACCGGGGCGCCCAGATCAATCAAATCCGGGTTCCCCGCGAAGAGGTAGGCTTTGCCCAGCTCGGCCCAACTGGAATTATCGAAATAAGGAAATCCCAGGACGAACTCGTCGCAACCGTCCCCGTTGACGTCACCGACGCCGTTGACGGTGATGCCATCCAGTACCATCCAGAATTCCGAATACCACCACTCAGGCACCCCGTTGAACCAGGGTGATCCCAGGTACAGTACGATCCCTCCATAGTCGCCGTCGGCGATAATATCGCTAATCCCATCCCCGTTGAAATC
>CAZHMN010000135.1:0-5313 GCA_964533705.1 uncultured bacterium | reverse complement strand
AATTTTCGATGCCCGAGCAATAACCTACCTCGCGCAGCATCTCCAGGTCGAATTTGGTGCGCTGCTCCAGACGCTGGGCTTCCAGCAGTTTGCCCTGCGAGCGAAGTTCCTCAAGTCTCTCATCGAGCTCGACACCGATGGCCTTGATGGCTTCCCGCAACCCCGGCAGCGTGGTGACAAAATGCTTGGCGGGATAGATGGCGACCTTGTCCTTCTCCTCGATCTGTTCGCCGGTAAGGATATTAATACGGCTGATGCGATCCAGTTGCTCGCCCCAGAACTCCAGGCGGATGGCCTCTTCTTCGTAGGCCGGATGGATTTCGATGAAATCGCCGCGGACGCGGAAGGTGCCGCGGGGGAATTCCAGGTTATTGCGGGTGTAGTAGATGTCCACCAGGCGGCCCAACAATTCCTTACGGGGGTAGGTCTGGCCTTTCTCCAAGAAAAGGAGTAGTTCCCGGTAATCCTTGGGCGATCCCAGGTTGTAAATGCAAGAAACCGAAGCAACGATAATAACGTCTTTCCGCTCCATCAAGGACGAGGTAGCCCTGAGGCGCAGGCGGTCAATCTCGTCGTTGATGGAAGTCTCCTTTTCGATGTAGGTGTCGGTGGTAGGGAGGTAGGCTTCGGGTTGATAGTAGTCGTAGTAACTGATGAAATATTCGACGGCGTTGTGCGGGAAAAAGGCCTTCAGTTCGCCGTAGAGCTGGGCGGCCAGGGTCTTGTTATGGGACATGACCAACGTCGGCCTGCCCCACCGGGCGATGACGTTGGCCATTGTGAAGGTCTTGCCCGAACCGGTCACGCCCAGCAGCGTCTGGTGGCGCTGCCCCTGCTCCAACCCTTCGACCAGTTTATCTATGGCCTGTTGCTGGTCGCCGCGCGGTTTAAAGTCGCTGACCAGTTGAAAATCCGCCTTTTCCTGCTTATCTGCCATCGTAGGAATTTACGTCTGAAATGCGCCAAAGTCAAGCCAAAAAATGGCATTCGGTTTGAAGCCGTTTGTGATCTCTGACAAGAGGCTGACGGGATGGCAGGTGGGAGGATGTAGGGGCGAGGTTACCTCGCCCCTACAATCGCGGATATTCTTAGATTATTTCACCAGAACCATCTTGCGGACGGCGGTGTAGTCTCCCGCCTGCAGGCGAGCGAAATAGATGCCGGAGGGTAAACCGCTGCCGTCGAAGGTGATCTGGTGCGCGCCGGGGGAATACCATGTACCTCCCTGCGTAGTCGGGATCGCCGAGCAAAGCCCCCCTTTGGGGCCTGACCCCGACGGTATAACGCGCCCATTAACGTCAAAAACCTCCAGCTTAACCCAACCGGCCTCCGGCAACTGGAAACTGATGATTGTGGTGGGGTTGAAGGGATTGGGGAAGGGCTCTCGAACCAGGTAAGTCACCGGTTTTGCAGCATCGCGGCCGGGAACTCCCAGATATAAACCGAAGAGAGACAGATCCATGTCATCAGCCAGCACCATGGTAGCACCCAGCGTTGAAGCGTTTCTAGCGATGCCGGGTGAGTCGTAGTAGTCGTAGATTTCGGGCGGCGTTTGGTAGGTGCTGAGGATATAAATGCCGTCCACTCCGCTGCAGGCGGTTATGTAACCATACCCCGCCGAGCTGATGCTCTCGACCCAGCCGACACCCTCCACCGTTCCCATTGATACAGGGGCTTCCGGTATCGTCAGGTCGAAGGTTTCGATGCCTTCCAACCCTGTGCCGATATAAGCGGTGGCATTTTCCAGGTAGCCGCACCAGGCGCCTCCCGCTGGCTGGTAACTGGACACAAGCTGCGGAGCAGCCGGATCGGCGATGTCAAAAAGCTCAAAGCCCTCTGTCCCCTTGCAAACCAGTAGCAAATCCGCCGATTCCGACAAATCATAGATATATCCCTGGGTCGGTGTTAAACCGTAAACCTGGGGTTCAGAAAATCCCTCTAACTTCAGACTCAAGAAACCGGTTTCGCCCTGAGCTGCGAAAATGTTCCCCTCAGCATTAATTGCCAGCTTGCCTGAATAATTACCGGTGGGGATGTGGAACGCTTCCTGCGGGTCTGAACTGCGGTCGAAGATGCGCAGTCCACCGAACCCATCGGCGAGGTAGATCCAATTTTCGCTGGCTGTCAGGGCGTTCGCCCAGCCTGAAGTCTGGATCTGTGCGATCGGTTCTCCCGGCTCCAAATCGGCATTCCAGACTCGCAGTCCCGCATCACCCGCCGCTTCGAAGATCAAATCTTCAGCCGTCAACAGAACGTCCTGGGGGAACCCTGCTATCTGTTTTTGGCCGATATATTCAGGTTCATACAGAGTTGAAATATCCCAGAATTCCAGGCCGGTGTCGCGCATTGCCAGCACCAGAAGATCATCTTCAACCACCATCGCCTCGATGAATCCACCAGGCCAGACCGTAGCCAGTAATTCGGCCTGGGCGGGATTGTAAACCCAGTAAACGTTTAGACCTGCAAGCCAATCTCCTACAAAAAGCGCTTCCCCGAACATAACCATGTCAGTCGCCCAACCATTCAAGATGAGAGACCCTATATAACTGGGACGACCAGGGATTGATATGTTCCATATTTCAACGCCCGATTCCGGATAGAGAATGAATAAGAACATGCCGTTTAGAATCACCCGCCGGGCATCGCGGGACTGTTGAATTTCAACTTCAAGAGAAGGTGTGGTGGGATCGCTGACGTCCAAAAGCAGAACTCCGCCAAAGCCAGTTGCCACAGCCGCCAAATTCGCGTTAACGCTGACATCCTGGGCCTGAGCGCTGGTCGGATATTCACCGATTTTAACCGGCATCTGCGGATCAGCCAGATCCAGTATCGCAAGGCCGTCTTCAGCGGCGGCGACGTAGAGATAGGAGCCGTCCTGGACGCAAGATACGGCGTTTTCCAGATCAGCAACCGTCCCCAGCAAAAATGGTAAAGAAGGATCCGTTAAATCCAATACGAACATTCCTCCCGAGCCTTCGCAGAGATAGCCGACGGTGCCGTTCACGGTGGAAGCCGTGGAAAGCCCCGGCGAACCCCAGTGCCCTAAGGAAATTGCCTGCTGGGGATCGCTGACGTCCAGCACCCAGAGGCCGTAACGATCCGCACAATAGGCATAATCGCCGTCCAGAAAAACGTCCTCAACGCGGCCGGAGATGCCTGCCGCGGCGACTAATTCCATTCCCGAGGCCGTTAAAGGCGCGGCGGCAAAGATAAGAAGAATGAGTAAAACTCTCTTTTTCATGGAACTGCCCACATCTTGAGATCTCTTAGACAAGCTGAAAAGCAAGTTTCGTTCCAGCAAGTCATTACACCTATTATGAAGGTCATTCCATTCATAGAGGCACGAATGACCGTGCATACGATGCGTACTGACATTTATAAAAAATAATAAAAAATATGGGACATTGCACTCGAAATTACACTTTTTTCTCGATCCATTTACCGCGGCGCAGCCAATAATAAATGCAGGTTGCTCCAATGAAGAAATAGAAAAACCTGGCCCACCAGACGGCCGTCTGATCCAATCCCAGACCGACGGTTACCAGCAGAACCAGAGGAATTTCAACGACCCAGGAAGCGATGATGGAAATCAGCATGGGTGGGATATTATCACCAGCGCCGTGGAAGATGCTCTCCGACATGATCCAGATGGCGATAAACGGTAGCCCCAGCGCCCAGATGCGCAGCAGCTCAACCGCAATATTCAGGATCTCTTTATCACTGAAGAACATTTCTATGATTTGCGGAGCCAACGCAAACATAACGACCGATATGACGGCGGTAATTCCCATACTCAGCGATATGGATTGACGCGCCGTCTTCCAGACCCGATCCCTAAATCCGGCGCCCAGCAGGTTGCCGATCAAAGGCGATACTCCCAGTCCCAAACCGAAGATGACCAATACCGGCATGAGCGTTATGCGCATGGCGACTCCGTAGGCGGCCACGACGGCAGTTCCAAAGAGAGCCACCAGCGGAGTGATAACCGCTCGAGCGAGGCTGAAGCTGACCGTATTGACACCGCCAGGTAAACCCACTTTCATCATGTGGATCATCGTTTTAAAGCGAACCGGCACCTGACCCTTCCAATGAAGGCGCACGGGTGAATACCTGGAGAAAAAAATAAACAGACCAATCGCCAGCGTAAGCGTATGGCTGATAGCTGAAGCCCAGGCCGCTCCGGCGATGCCCAACCTCGGGAAGGGCCCCACGCCGAAAATCAGCAGCGGGTCAAGAAACATGTTAAATATCGCCCCAAACAGCATCAAGGCCATCGCCCTATTGGGAGCTTCGACACTGCGGAGGGAGGTGAACACGGAGTAGGAACAGAAATAAAAACCCAGCGCTATCATGTGAATCCGGCCGTATTGCACTCCAAGATCAATAACTTCGCCTTGAGCTCCCATGATTATCATCAGAGGTCGCAGAAATATCAATCCGATGATACCGGAAATCAGGGCACAAATCCATTTTAAGATGAAGGTCTCCTTGATCGCCGCGGCGGTGTGGTCTAATTTTCCCTCGCCGTATCTCCTGCTAATGATGGCAACGGAACCTAAACCGGCGATGTCGTTCGAGGCAATCAGCACCCAATAAAATCCCTCAAATAGTGCGATAGCTGCGACGTACTCAGCCCCCAGCTTCGCCACCCAGAACATGTCGGCGATATCGTAAATATTGACGGCGAGAAAAGCGATGATCGAAGGCAGACCCATGCGCAGAATGGGGCGGAAGATAGAGCCCTTTGCAAAATCGGGGGTAGTGAGCGGTGGCGTCGCGGATACTGCACCGGGGTATCTCGTCCCCGGCTGATTGATCTTGTCTTCCGCTTCCCGATCCGTCGAGTTATTCGAACGTTTTTGATTCCCGTTGATCAATGGATATTTAGATTGTTATTAATTGCGAAATGCGATGAAGGCAAGTTCCGCCCAATATAATGCCAAACGTCAGAGCTATCAAGGCGTAACTTTGAAATTTCACCTTTAAAGCCAAGATGTGATTAGAGAAACGGAATAGAGTTCATTCCTGTTAACCAAATAACCATAGGACAGGAAATTCTGCAATCTTGTGCACAAACACCCTGCTTTTTTCTCACTCAATCGCATCCCGCCTGCCGAGGAGAATCAGGATAGTCTTTACAACCTAAAGATAAAACCTTACATCTCCAGGCCTTATACTTGCTTCTTTCCCCGCAATTGCTTATCTTATCACGCCTTTGAACAACAACTTCGGGTCAGAGCAAGATTCACCGTAGCTTCAACATTCTCCTGATTGCGGCGGCAACGCTGCTGCTGTGCCACACCGCTTCGGCCT
>CAZHMN010000134.1:0-5394 GCA_964533705.1 uncultured bacterium | reverse complement strand
TTTTTGTTAATGCGACAGAGCGCGTCGCTCCAATTCAGCTCTGATCTTATCTTAGTGAATTTATTAGAACTTGGCTGATCAATCTCTCCTGCAAACAAACGAAAATCGCAGACATTTTAATGGGTTGCGAAAATTATTCAAGTTGCGGTAAAATCTGCCGATTAAAAAAGTGAGGTCGAGAGAAGTGCATAAAATGCCAGAGAATACTTCTACAGAGGTTCAACCCATACGCACACGGGATGAAGGGTGGAAATCGAAGGAGCAGGGCAAGCGCACCTTCGTCGGGTCGAAGTCCGAATCGGAATCCAAAGAGGAGGACTCCCAGCGTCAACCCCTACCTCTTCCCTTCGGTAAAATCGACGTTCTGGCATAAACGGAGATTGATTCCCATCCCCATCATAGTCCTGGCCGAACAGGCTATCCACCTGACTGCCACTCCCCTGAAGGAACCCTGAAACCCGAATTTTAGTTTTATAGAAGGCATAACAACTGAAAGAATGGAAAGCATCGACTTGGTGCCATGCCTGATCGTTACAGTAGGTGAAAATATGCTTGCATTTTGTTTTTCGCTTGTTTATATTTTCACCTGCAAAAAAGAAACATAATACCCTGTGGTAGAGGAGGACAATCTGATGATTTTGATCCGTTCAGCGGCGCTGTTAGTCTTGATCAGTCTGATGGTGTCAGTTGGCCTTGCGCAAAATGATCCCAATGAAGAACTCCAATCACTGTTGAATAGGCGCGGCGAACTGAAAACGGAGATGGAAGCTGCCAACCAGGCCGGTGATCACGATAAGTATAATCAGTTGCTTGAAGAATGGGAGAGCGTTTCGGAGCAGATTAAAGCGCTGAACGAACAAATCTCAAAGGATATCGAAGCCCGCAATAACGCAGTAAAATTCTACAACGAAGGGAAAAAGTTCTATCAGCAGGGCAAGACCACGCAGGCCGTAGAGAGCTTTAGAAAATCCCTCGAGTATGACGCCCAGAATCCCAGGACCTATTATATGCTCGGAGTGGCCCAATACAAAGCCAGGGATTATCCTGGAGCATTAACCTCGTTTGATAATGCCATCAGTCTGAAATCAGGATACGCTGAAGCGTATTATATGCGGGGCTGCGTATTGCAGAAGATGGGCAAGGATAGTGAAGCCCTGAAAGCATATCAGGATGCCATCACCCACAACCCCTCCTACGCAAAAGCGTATTTCGGTATGGGATCTGTATATCTGGATATGAATAAGAATTCTGACGCTGTCGAGGCGTTTCGTACCGCAACTGAACTCGATCCCAAACACTATCTGGCGTTCACCTCACTTGCGCAGGCTCTGAGCAAGCAAGGTAAGTTCAATGAGGCGATAAAGGCGGCGGATGCGGCAATTGCCATCAAACCCAGTTATTGGAAATCCTATTATCTGAAAGCGATGGCAGCGAATAAAGCTGGAAAGTTCCAACTTGCCATTGACGCCGGTGAAGGATGCCTCAAGTACAAGGCGAATTATGCGGGCGCCTATTTCGAAATTGCACAGGCTTACCAAGCCCTCGGGAATAAGACAAAAGCGCTGGAAAACTACAAGAAGTGCCTGAATGACCGACAGTGGCGCCCCAATGCAGAACACCAAATCAAAATTCTCGAAGAGGAAGGATAACCTTTCTGAACTCGAATATGACCTGTCCGAAAGGGCAGGTCTTTTCATTATAAATGGTTTAAAACAGACCATCGGGAAATATAACGGAATAACCGATCACCAATGACCTCTAAGCAGCCGCCCCGCTCCCTGAGCGATTTGACTCCCCGTCAAAGATATGCAGTTTTAGTTTCAGCCTCCCTGGTACAGCGCAGGCCTGACGTTTTATCAAGAGATTTGCAGCGTGCCCTGGATCAAGCCTTTAGTTCCGCCGAATTGGTCGAGCTCATTCTCCAGAGCCTCCTCTTCGACGGCTATCCCTGCACCCTCGAGGGCTTGATCACACTGAAAAGTCTGAATGCGAGCGCCCTGCCCGCCGATGAATCGTTGGAAGCCTATTCGCCTGAAAACCTGCTTCTGTGGGATGAACGAGGCAGAGCTCTGTGCGAGCGAATCTACGGCGCCAATTTCAATCGTTTATTACAAAACGTATCCGACCTATCACCGACTCTTCGGGAATGGATGCTGCTCGAAGGCTATGGCCGTGTGCTGGCAAGGCCGGCCCTGTCCATTGATCTTCGCGAGTTGGGTATCATCGCCATTCTCACGGTTAAAGGTCTTCCGAGGCAACTTCATTCCCACCTGCGAGGCGCTTTACGAGTCGGCGTAAGTGCCGGCCAGCTCGAAGATGCCATCCATCTCTGCGCTGAATATACTACCGAAGAGAGAATCTTATCGGCATTGGCCGTCTTGCGGAATATTAACTAAATACTGCCATAATAAGCCACATTGACAGGATATGGCAGGATTATTATTCTGCTCGCTATTCTTGCTGTTCCCGTGGATCAATTATAATTTCTTGATAAACATAAGTATATGCAGTTTATTTTCGGTAATTTGAGGCGCCAATTGTCGGCACGGGCTTTGCATATAGTTAATCCAGTTAAAAACAAATAAACTGATTAAAAAGGGAGGTTTATATACGATGGGCAAAATTATCGGAATCGATCTGGGAACGACGAATTCAGTTGTAGCAGTCATGGAAGGTAACGAGCCGGTCGTCATCCCCAATTCCGAGGGAAGCCGCACGACGCCCTCCGTCGTCGCTTTCTCCAAGTCCGGAGAACGACTCGTCGGAGCAACGGCCAAGCGGCAGGCGGTGACCAATCCCCAGAAAACCGTTTACTCAATTAAGCGGTTTATGGGTCGTAACTACTCTGAAGTTGACACCGAAATTGGAGAGGTTCCTTACGAAGTCATTTCTGGCCCCAACGGCCAGGCCCGAGTGAAAATTGACGATAAGGAATATAGTCCCCCGGAAATTTCCGCCATGATCCTGCAGAAAATGAAGCAGGCTGCAGAAGAATATTTGGGCGAAAAAGTCACTCAAGCCGTGATTACCGTGCCGGCCTACTTTAATGATACGCAGCGCCAGGCCACCAAAGACGCTGGAGAAATCGCCGGCCTTAAGGTGGAGCGCATCATCAACGAGCCGACCGCGGCCTCGCTGGCTTACGGTTTGGATAAGAATAAAGATGAACGCATCGCTGTCTATGACCTGGGCGGAGGCACGTTCGATATTTCCATCCTGGAGCTGGGAGAAGGCGTATTCGAAGTAAAATCCACCAACGGAGATACCCACTTGGGTGGCGATGACTTCGATCAGCGCCTGATTGACTACGTCGCAGATGAGTTTAAAAAATCCGAGGGCATTGATCTGCGCAAAGATCCGATGGCGCTCCAGCGCTTGAAGGAAGCTTGCGAGAAGGCCAAGATTGAATTATCCAGTGTCGCCCAGACGCAGATCAACCTGCCCTTCATCACTGCCACGCAGGAAGGGCCCAAGCACCTTGATATGGCCATTACGAGAGCCAAGTTCGAATCCCTGATCGAGGATCTGGTGCAGCGTTCCATTGATCCCTGCCAGAAGGCGCTGGACGCGGCCAAAATGACTCCAAAGGATATAGATGAAGTTATTCTCGTCGGTGGATCTACAAGAGTTCCCGCTGTAATCGAAGCGGTCAAGAAATTCTTCGGCAAAGAGCCCAATAAAAGCGTCAATCCCGATGAGGTCGTCGCCGTCGGTGCTGCCATCCAGGCTGGCATCTTGAGCGGTGAAGTTCAGAAGGACATGGTGCTTTTAGACGTTACCCCGTTATCGCTGGGGATCGAAACTCTGGGCAACGTTATGACCAGGTTGATCGAAGCCAACACCACCATTCCGCATCGCCGCACCGAGATCTTCAGCACCGCTTCGGATAACCAGACCACGGTTGACATCCATGTCCTCCAGGGCGAAAGACCCATGGCTTACGATAACAAGACCATCGGGCGTTTCCAACTGGACGGCATTCCACCCGCACCGCGTGGCATGCCGCAGATTGAGGTGACATTCGACATTGATGCTAATGGTATTCTTTCGGTTTCGGCCAAAGACAAGGCCACCGGCAAGGAACAGTCCATCAAAATTCAGGCTTCCTCCGGTTTGACCAAGGAAGAGGTCGAAAAAATGAAGCAGGATGCCAAAGCTCACGCTTCGGATGACGCCAAGAAGCGGCAGGAAGTCGAAACCCGTAACGCCGCGGATGCTCTGGCCTGGCAGACCGAAAAGCAGATGAAGGAGTTCGGAGATAAGATAGATCCGGATGATAAAGCCAAACTTGACGCCGCTCTGGAACGTCTGAAAACCGCCCTGCGCGGCAGCGATGTAAAGGAAATCCAAAACGCCACCGACGACCTGAACCAGGTCTGGCAGCAGGCTTCTGCCAAGATGTATGAGGCCGCCCAGGCGCAAGCTCAAGCTGGGGCCAAAGCTGAAACCGTTTCTGGTGAAGCCGAAGGGAAGAAGGATAAGGAAGCGGAAGTCGAGAACGTGGATTACGAAGTCGTCGAGGACGATGACGAAGAAAAAAAGAATTGATGGGATTAGATAACCAGTAGATCGGGAGGAGGCGGGTTTAAGGGAACTCGCCTCTTTTTTAATAACCCGGGTAATCTCGTCGAAGACCCTGAGTGGAGAATCTGCTATGGAACAGTATCTGACGGCTCAACACCTCCTGCTGATCCTGGAGAGGATCACGTTCTCCATAATTGCCGGTGCTGCGATCGGGCTTGAAAGAGAAATCGCCAGAAAGCAGGCGGGTCTGCGTACCATGATTCTGATCTGTCTGGGTTCAACTCTATATATGACCGTATCCCGGCTGGCAGCACTCACGGCTGAGCAGCCCTTCGACGTCACCCGCGTTGCCGCGCAGGTTGTAACGGGTGTGGGCTTTATTGGAGCGGGAGCGATCATTCAGGCTCGCGGTCACGTTCATGGCTTAACCACCGCCGCAACGATTTGGACAGTGGCTGCCATTGGCTTGATTATCGGAGCCGGATATCCGTTCCTCGGTCTGGGAGTCACCGCCATCGTACTTTTCATTCTGGTCTTGATACGAAAAGCCGAGGATATCATCGTTAAGCGCTGGGTCCGGGTGAACGATACCGTTGAGGATGCAGAATCGAATGAACCCCTGATCAGGTGAATCGCTTTGAAAGGAAACAAAATGGATAAGACTTTTACTTATCAGGAGTTGCAAAAGTATAACGGAAAAAACGGACAGCCGGTCTATATTGCATATCAAGGCGTTGTTTACGACGTCACCGGCAGCGACCTCTGGAAGAGCGGCCGCCACCAGAATCTCCACGACGCCGGCGACGACTTGACTAATTTCTTGAACCAGGCTCCTCACGGCGAAGACGTATTCGAGCGCTATCCCGTCGT
>CAZHMN010000133.1:0-5414 GCA_964533705.1 uncultured bacterium | reverse complement strand
ACTCTCCCACATTAAAACTTAATGTCAATATAAATCAAATTATCTGGATTGTCAAGCAATAAATAAGTCTGGCCGAAATTATTTTCTCATTGATCCGGTAGGAACGACACCCTCGGCACGGCAAGATACTCAACCGTCAGATTTTCCCCGAAATTCCTTGTAGATTCTGTCCTGAATTGCTATTATAAATGCGTCAGAACATATAAATAACTGATTTTTTGTCACTCCCGCGGAAGCGGGAGTCCATAATAATCAATGAACTATATGGATGCCCGCGTCCGCGGGCATGACATGCTGCTAAATAGGCTTACGTCTTGCAAGTTTCTGCAACAGTCTCATTGCAAAATAAGCGCAGTGGATTTTGACCATGACCCCATTGAACCAGTCCCCTCATCTCTTGATCGCCGACGACGATCCCGAAATCCTGACGCTCCTCGAAGATATTTTCAAGGAGAACGGGTATCGCGTCACCGCCACGCGCTGGGGTAACGCCGCCTATAAGGAGCTCCAGGAGGGTGGGGTAGACCTGCTTCTGACCGATCTGGCCATGCCCGATCTGGATGGCTTTAAGCTGCTGGAATTGATGCAGAAAGAGCAGCCCGAACTTCCCATACTGGTCATCACCGGATCGAAATCCACGCAGGACGCCGTTCGGGCCATCAAGCAGGGAGCGCTGGATTACGTGGAAAAACCCTTCAACGTGGACGACCTGTTGCTCACCGTTCAGAATGCCCTTGAAGTGGGGAGGTTACGCCGGGAGAGCAACCTGCTCGCCGCCGAGCTGGCCAAGCCCTACCGCTTCGAGAACATCGTCGGCGACGACCCCCGCATGCAGGAAGTCTATTCGCTGATCGAAGACGTGGCAGGAACGAACACCACGGTTCTGATTCAGGGCGAGAGTGGCACCGGCAAGGAACTGATCGCGCAGGCCATCCATTACGCCAGCCCCCGCAACCGCCGTCCGCTGGTCAAGGTCAACTGCGTCACGCTGTCCGAATCCCTCTTAGAAAGCGAGCTGTTCGGCCACGAAAAAGGCGCCTTCACCGGAGCGATCAGTATGAAACGGGGTCTTTTCGAGGTGGCTGACGGCGGGACGTTGTTCCTGGATGAGATCGGGGAAATGTCGCTGTCCACCCAGGTGAAGCTCTTGCAGTTTCTGCAGGACGGCACTTTTCGCCGCGTGGGTGGGACTCAGAACCTAATGGTGGACGTCAGAGTGATCGTTGCGACCAACCGCGATCTGAAGGCCATGGTGGAAGGGGGCAACTACCGCGAGGATCTTTACTATCGTTTAAATGTATTCCCCATATCACTTCCACCCCTGCGCGAGAGAAGAGGTGACATCGCCAAGCTGGCGAGGCATTTTCTGCAGAAGTTCGCTCAGGAAATGGGCAAACGCCTCCAGGGGTTTACGCCTCCCGCCCTCCGACTTCTGGAAACCCATCGCTGGCCTGGAAACGTCCGCGAACTCGAAAACGCCATCGAACGCGCCGTGGTGCTGTGCAAAGGCGAATGGGTGGACGAGCGCATTCTGGCCTTTTTGGATTCTGATGAATCGAGAACGACGACAGCCGCGTTGGGTATCTTTCCTCGGCTGGAAGGCCCACTTCACCACCAGGTGGATGCCTTTGAAAAGAGCGTCCTGGAAGAAGTATTGGAGGAGTGCGGTGGCAACCGCAGCCAGGCGGCCCGAAGACTTTCCATCAACCGCACAACTCTTCTCGCCAAGCTGAAAAAGTACGGCCTCGACGTCGAATGCGAGGAGCTGTGTGAAATCTGACATCCTGTCAAAATTCGCCCGCTATAAAACCATCTCAAGCAAGCATTCCCGTCAATAATCCCTACAGTTTTGAAAATACAATATCTATGTGATTATACTAATACCTTAATAATCAATAGGATATAAAATTCATTTTGGTGAAAAATAATTGGCATCCACTTTGCCTTACTAATATTTGAGCCGGGTTGAACTTGATGCAATCCGGTGGTGCTGCACCGCACTTGGGCTTTGGGGGACACGGCGGTGCAGCGGGGGAAACCGGTGGTCGCTGTTCTTTAGGGTCAGAGTTTAAAGGCAAGGCAGCCAGCAGAGCCCGGCCTAAGGAAGACTTTTCAACGGCGCTGCCTCCGCTGATGCCGCCGGGGTTATCCCGATCCCGGTTTCGGGCCCGACGCCCTTTGGGGCCCCCGGCAGGCAATTTAGAAGTCCCGCTTCGCATGAGGCGGGACTTCTGATTCATAGCAAAATTGTGGGGAGGTTAGACATTCATGTCTGACTGAAAAAGTGACAGGAGGAATGCTAGTGGGCGGATGCTTCTACGTGTTCTTAGAAGCCACCTCATTCCCGTTTGTCGTGTCATCCCGGCTTGTCCCGTCATTCCGGCCACTAAGGGTCTTTGGGACTTGTCCGGAATCTGACGGGCTCTTTTTATTATCTGAATCACGGATTACGCAGATTTCACTAATTTCGAAAGGCGACCTTTGAACGCCTTCCATTTTACATTTTTCAATTTTCATTTTACTAGCTGCATTGCATTATTTGATAAGCAGCATTTTCCCTGCAGCCTCGTAATCCCCCGCCTGAAGGCGATAAATATATACCCCCGATGGCAATCCCGACCCATCGAACGTCACTTCATGCGATCCGGCCCCCCGCCAGCCGTTGACCAATGCCGTAGTCGGGGTCGTCCCCGACCCCGACATGCCAACACGCCTTCCTGCAATGTCAAACACATCCAGCTTCACCCAACCCGCTTGCGGCAAATCGAAGCAAATGGTAGTGGTGGGATTGAAGGGATTGGGGTGGGCACCGATTAGAGAAAATTCTCCGGGTAGGGCGGGGGTGCTTCCCCCGCCAAGAGCTTTATCGTCTCTTACCCCCATCCGAACACCCTCCACATATAATCGTGCAAATGCACACGATACAACAGCCCCGTCGAACCCAGAGCTAGAAGCCCCCTTCGCATAGGGCCAAAGAAATCCTTTTCGGTAGCCCAAATCGCCTCCACAATCTCGTGCCGATCCTGGGGCTCTAACCTTGCCATTCCTGATTCGGCGAGTTGCGTCCGGAATACGTGAGTCGTCCAGCGGATGCGCCTATCCCCGCAGACGAAATCGACCCGCACTCGCAGCAGGTAACGATCCAGCTTTATTCTTAGCCCCAATTCCTCTAGACCCTCTCTTTCCGCTCCCTCCTCGAGGCTCTCCCCCGGATTGAGACCGCCGGAGGGCGGGCGGTAAGCTCCCTCGGGATACATGGGTTTTCGTGTGACCGCCAATCGGTTTTCGTGGTACAGGTAAAGCGTTACGTCATGAGCGCGGTCATTCTTCTGCGTTGAGCGAATAAAATCGTAATGCTCGCGGGGTGTGGGATAGTTGAGCCGCAGCAGCTTGGGTTGACCGTACCTCCGCTCAGTTTCCCGCACCATTTCAGCCGAAAAATACATCTTGCCTCCTGCAGTTCTCCAAATTTAATAACGCCTGGCTACAAGCGCAAGCAGGATGATGGAAAAAAGCCGAAAGCGAGAAAACAGATTTTCGGTTGACTCGCATTTTCTCCTTTTGTATATTAGATGATTGTTTATCTGGAGATACAAATGGATTTCGGGCCGATCTTTATCTTCTTCGCTGCCGCTGCCGGGGTGGTCTTCGTGGCACTGTTGATGAATAGGTTATTGGCGCCTCGCAAGCCGGATCCCCTCAAGCTTTCCACATACGAGTGCGGGGAAGAGCCGGTAGGTTCCCCCTGGATCCGGTTTAATACGCGCTTCTACGTGATCGCGCTGATTTTCCTCGTTTTCGACGTGGAAGTGCTTTTTCTCTACCCCTGGGGGGTTAATCTGAGGGATTTGGGCCTGTTCGCCTGGATTGAAATGACGGTTTTCATCATCATTTTATCTGTAGGTTTGGCCTATGTCTGGGCGAAGCGGGATCTGGAATGGATCAAGCCGAAACCGGACCAGGCTAAAATGCCCGACTAACATCTAACGAAATGGATCGGCAAAAGCGAGACGGAATAAGTAATTAAAATTGGTGTGGAATAGAAAATGGGTATCCTCGAAGGCCGCTACGGGCCCAACATCATCATAACCTCAGTGGACAAGATATTTAACTGGTCGCGGGCCAGTTCTATCTGGCCGATCACATTCGGACTGGCGTGCTGTGCCATCGAGATGATGTGTACGAATGCCTCACGTTTTGATCTGGATCGGTTGGGCGTTTTCCCCCGTCCCACCCCCCGGCAATCGGACTGCATGATCGTCTCCGGTACGGTAACCGCCAAGATGGCGGAGCGAATTCGCCGGCTGTACAACCAGATGCCTGAACCCCGCTACGTGATTTCGATGGGTTCGTGCGCCAACTCCGGAGGCCCTTATTGGCAACACGGCTATCACGTCGTCAAGGGCGTGGATCAAATCATTCCGGTAGATGTGTACATCCCCGGCTGCCCACCCCGCCCCGAAGCGCTTCTGGATGGTTTTTTCAAGCTAAAAGAGAAAATCAGGAAGGAAACGCTGGCGAAGAAGACGGGGTGATGGGGGGCGAGCGGCGATCGGAAAGCCGGCTGGTCAAATGCCTTCTCTTTAATAGAAGGATGTCTGAGCCTCTTGTAATTTTGATTTATTAGTAATTGAAAAAACTTGTAGTTATACGTCTAAGTATGGCCCTGGCTAGGTGGTTTAGGATTGCCTTTTCCGAGGAATTGACCGTGACTTAAAAATCAGCCGTACAAAGTGTCCACAATCATGGTAACACGCTGATGAAGAAGAAAGTTTTTAAAAAGTTAATTTTAGCCTTTATTATTCTCTATAGTTCTTATCTAATCGTTGATATATTTCTGCATACGGACAATTATTTGTGGGACTTTAAAGTTTATTATTCGGCGGGCAAGGCGGTTGCGGATGGCGAAAATCCATATGACGTTGAGGTGATAAATAGTATAATTCCAACCCCAGGGAAACTTAGTTTCGTTTATCCTCCTATCACACTGACGATATGGTATATTTTCTCATTGGCTGATTATAGTGTGTCTGCTTATTTGTTTCTAATATTGAAATGTGCCATGCTCGCTGTATTGATCGTGTTATGGATGCGAGAATTTCTGAATAAGGAATTCGACATCCTATTCCTTCTATTTTTGCTCTTTGCATATAGGTCTACTATATATTTAGACTTATCCACGGGGAACGTCACGGTCTTTGAGCAGGTATTGATATGGTTTGCGTTCTATTTCTTCCTCAAGGAGAGAAATATTCTATTTTGCGCTCTAATATTTGTTGCTGCACTTTTTAAGTTAACACCCCTTCTTTTCCTCGTACTATTGGTTCTGGCAAACGTCAAGAACAAATATTTATATGTCTTTGGAACGCTTTCAATATTTCTCATTCTGCAAATAGCTTCTTATGTTCAATTTC
>CAZHMN010000132.1:0-5604 GCA_964533705.1 uncultured bacterium | reverse complement strand
GGTAGTTTCCAGGATGGATCTGACTTTTTCGGATAGCTGCGCCAGCCTGAAGCAGCCACCCCTGTCGGTGAGGGCGCGATGCGCGGCAATCAAGATGCCCAAGCCGGTTGATGACATGGCGATCACCCTGGACAAATCCAACACGATCCAGCGCTTTCCCCGCTCCAGCACCTGTTCTAACTTCTGCCGGAAAGCCACCGAATCGCTCTCGAACATTACCCGGCCGCCCAGATGGAAGATGGCGCCTCCGTTGACTTCATCTACGTCCAGCGTCATACCCGTCATTTTACCCCTCGGCATAATTTCATTTGATTGTCCAAATCGCGGACTTATCCGGATTTTTCTACTTCATCAAAGTGGCTCTGCTTATCTGCATACCCCAGGGGGTTTCCAGACGGATAAAATAGATCCCTGAAGTGAAACCTGTCGCGTCCCACCTTGTTATTTGTTTTCCGGCGGAATAGGTTCCCGCCAGGATTTGTTTGACCTTTCTTCCGGCCGTATCGAACGCCTCCAGCTTGATTTCACCCGCAGCGGGCAAGCTATAAGAAATGTTGATTACCGGATTAAAAGGATTTGGATAAAGCATAAATAGCTGGAAATCCGTGGGTTGCAAGACGAGTTCGGTGTTGGGTGCCGAAACCAGCAGATTTCTTATGGCCAGCCAGACGTCGTAAATCCCCCAGCCGCGCAGCGTATCAGGATTGGAGGATTGGTCTCCCGTAGCCTTTATAAAGGCCTGAACTTCCATGGGTGTCAGCGCCGGATCGGCTTGCAGCAGTAGAGCGCAGGCTCCAGCGGTTATCGGAGTGGAAAACGAGGTGCCGCTGCCGGAGGTATAGTTCGTGGTGCTGCTCGGTGAGGCCACTCGGACGCTGATCCCCAGAGCCATCAGGTCCGGCTTGATACGCCCGTCGTAGGTGGGGCCGATGGATGAAAATGACGCTTTGCTGGAATCGGAGGATGCCGCGCCAATGGATAACACGCTGTCGCCGTCGGCGGGAGCGTTCATCTTGTGATCGGGATAGCCCGAACTACCGTCGTTACCCATCGAATTCAACACCACAATGCCTCGTTCGACGGCGTAATCCGCGGCGATGGTTACCACCGTTGTATTACCGTCCAGATCTTCGTAAGTGTGGTCGTAGATCGGATCGTCGAAGGTGCTGTAAGAGAGGGAGCTGGTCACAACGATGCAGCCCAGCGAATCCAGCCACTCGATGCCCGCGGCCCAGTTGTCCTCTTCGATGGGCCGTTCGTAGTCGGTGTTTTCGGTTTTAGCTAGCGCCACTGAAATGCCGTAGGCCGTGCCGATCAATTCGCCGGGATCGTAGCCCGCCAGACAGGAGAGCGTCTGGGTGCCGTGAGAGCCCGATCCCATCTGACCGGGATCGTCCGCCACGCTGGAGTCGCCGTTAACGAAGTCCCAGGTAGCCACGATTTCCAGCGAATCGAAGCAGACGTGTTCCAGGTTGTTCCAACCCGCGTCCAGCATGCCCAGCAGAACTCCTTCTCCGGTATATCCCGCATCGTGAGCGGCGGGGAAGTTTTCCATGTTGTTCTGCAGCCATGAACCGCCGTAGAAGAGAGAATCGCTGACCGACCGGTAATTCTGCTTTTCGGGCAATTCGCCTCCAGGCAGATCCCGATCAGCCGGAAATCCTCTGACGGGCCGCGTTGATTTAACGAAGGGCAATTCGTGAACCCGATCAATCTGGTTCCGGTCAAACTCATAGCTGGCCGCGTTCAACCATCGTGAAACGGCATGGGGTTTTAATCCGGTGAATGCCTCGATTTCCTCAAGATATGCCGGATAGACGGGCAAGTCTCTTTCGGTGACCAGAGCATTTGAAGGGCGCACTTTTAGGAGACGGTCTCTGGTGGCCGGAAGAAGCAAGCTCCCTTCCCGTTTCAGAGCTTCCCTGAGGGATTCTTCACTGGTGTATCCTTTATCAGTGAAGAAGACCCAGGTGCGCTGCGCGCTGGCATCCTGCCAGATGATCAGAATGGACACCAGCAGGGAAAATACGATGGTACGGTAAACGTTCAAGTTACGGGTTCGCCTTGATCAATGAATGCTTAATCCCTGAAAGATATATAAATTTCGCTTCAAACGCAAGTGGAATCCGTGCTTTTGAAGAATTTTGCTTGCAATTCTGCGCGAAAATTGTTAAACTGGCTCAGGTAGGAATCATTAGTCCTTGTTACTGAGTGCATTAGGATTTTCAATTACATCTTCGGAGGATAGTATGGCAGACCCCAAAACGCCTCAACCACCACCCGCACCAGGGCAGCAACAGCGCTTAAATATCGCCATTGATGAGAATGTGGGGGAGGGGATTTATGCCAATCTGGTAATGATCGCTCATACGGCCGCCGAGTTCGTTATGGATTTCGCTCGAGTGATGCCCGGCTTGCCCAAGACCAAAATACAAGCTCGCGTCATCATGACTCCCCAGCATCTCAAGGGTTTCTCCAGAGCCCTACAGGAGAATGTGGAAAGATATGAAGCCCGCTTCGGGGAGATCAAGGTTCAGGGCATGCCCACAGATAAGGAATTCGGCTTTAAGGCAGGTCCGGAATCGCATTGAGCGGTCTGAGTTCGGTGCGAAAACCTCTGGCTTGCCGGTCAGGGTTTAACTCTAAATAACAGGCATTTTAAGCCCACCACAGCGACCCTTACCGGTCGCTTTTCTAATTAAGAAACAGATAAAGGTCTGGAGAACGTCTCATGAAGAAGCTTGCTCTGCTGTTGATTTCACTATTGCTCTTAGCACCGTCCGGTGCAGCGCAATATAGAACTTCGGCGACACCAGCGAGCAGTGATGCCTGGGAAACTATGCTGCATAGTTTGAATCTGACGGAATCTGATCTGGGATTCCAGCCCAAAGGCTATTGGACTCGCTATCCCGACCCACAGGACATTCCCTTTAAAATGCTGGCCTTCGATGACCTCTTTACCGAGCCGCAGTGCATTTACGATTTCGTGCGCGTTATGGCGCTGTCGGTGGAAGATTACCTGCACCCTGACTATCTCGCCGGAAAAGACCGAGGCAACAGCAAGGGATTGCTGAAAGTAGCGTATTATTGTGGCATTCGCAATGCCACCGCTCAATTCAGGGATTATAGCGCCTCGCTATGGGCTGAACTCGACGAGGATGAACCGCTGTTAATGGCGATTAAGGCGATTTACGATCAGACCGGGCGCGTTTACCACTTCAATGCCATGGGACAGGCCTCTGATTTTCCTTTGATCGAGAGGGATTTGAGGGCGGCGATTGCGCCGATAGACCCCAAAGTGCAGAAGGCGGTGGCGCGCACCGTATTGCACCTGCTCCAGGCTTATCGCTTTCGACAAACGGCTATGCGCAACGTTGATTACGAGAAAGCTCTGTCGTGCTGGCGCATCCGGCACCTGGGCGAGACCCAGTTCGACGGTCTGGAATACTTTCCCCAATTAGAGGATTGTGCCAGAGACGTGGATATCAATTCCATCTACTACGCCGGGATGAAATTGCTGGAATCATCCGAAATGCTGGCGGATACGCTTTTATCGTTAAAGAGTGAGAAAGGCATTGACTGGAAAAAGCAGAACCTGAATGCGGAAACTCCAATAGGCCGTATTGTGATTTCGGGCAGTAGAGATGACACCCATGAATACTCCGACGCGCTTCTCGTCGTGGATATAGCTGGGAACGACACGTACAAGGGGGCTGTGGGTTCAACGCCTTCGCTGGACGTTCCCGTTTCGCTGGCGGTTGACCTTGAGGGTGACGATCAATACGTCAATGAGGACGAATACCTGCCTTCCCAGGGTGCGGCGATCTTCGGGGCGGGCGTGTTGCTGGACGTCTCCGGTCATGACGTTTACCGTTCGAAGAGACTGTCTCAAGGAGCTGCGATGCTGGGCATCGGCGTCCTGGCGGATCTGGACGGGGACGACGAGTATCACATGTGGACGTCGGGGCAGGGAGGAGCTTACTTCGGGGTCGGTGTGGCCGTTGATAACAAGGGGAACGATAAATACACCCTCTGGGGGGACGGCCAGGGCTACGGCGGTGTCGGGGGAGTGGGGGCGCTGGTCAACCGCACCGGCAATGACCATTACTGGTGCGAACCGCTGGCGAAAAACGTCTTTCGGCCGGATTACCACTCCAAAGACGGTAAAATGAATTATTCCTACGCTCAGGGCTGCGGCATCGGCAGAAGAGGGGACATTACCGACGGGCATTCCTGGGCGGGTGGCATGGGAACCTTGATTGATCTGCGGGGAAACGACCTGTACGAATCGGCGAACTGGTCACTGGGTTGCGGCTACTGGTACGGCATGGGATTCGTCTGGGATGGCGGGGGCGATGACGTCTATCGAAGCGCCAACTGGACGCAGGCTTCCGGGGCTCACTTCTGCATCGGGGCGCTGATTGATGAAGGCGGGGACGATCAACATCTGGTCACCGGCTATCAGTCCGCCGGGATCGGCTTCGGCCACGATTTCACCATCGCCCTGCTGCTGAATAAGGGGGGCAACGATCTCTATAAGATCCGCAACGACGGTCTGGGCTACGCCATTAACATGTCGCAGATCTTCTTCTTCGATACCGATGGGGAAGACCGCTATATAACGGGCGGAGGGCACAATTACGGCCAGAACAATTTTACCCAGTATAATCCCCCCATCATCGGCGCATTCCCGGTTTTATACGCCAACCAGATTTGCCTGTTTGCGGATGTCGGCGGGCGGGATAGATACACCCTTCTCAATTTCGAGAGCGGGGTGGAAATCCCCGATTCCCTGATGCAGGACGGTGCGGAATTCTTCTACCCAACTTCAGCAGAGAGGGATTCCCTGAGCAATAAGCGCTATTATGGGCTTGGCAAGGATTTCCAAGATTTCAGCGGGCCTGAAATTGAAGGCTTCCGTGATAAGATGAAGACGAGATACCGGGAGTTCAAATAGGTGATTATCTGATTATTAAGGAGGATAGCGTTATGGACTTCAGAACAGTTAGCGTTATCGTCATTTCAATTATGCTGTTCGGCTGCGGTAAAAAAGAGCAAGCCGAACCTGAAACGAAAGGGGAGGAGATTATGGACATTAAAGTAACCAGTACCGCATTTGAAGAGGGGGGAATGATTCCGGCTCAATACACCGCCGACGGCGCCGACGTCTCACCGCCGCTGGCCTGGTCGGGGATTCCTGAGGGGACTCAAAGCCTGGCGCTGATTTGCGATGACCCGGACGCGCCCATGGGCACCTGGGTGCACTGGGTGCTTTACAATCTCCCGGCGACGATGACCGGATTGCCGGAGAACGTGTCCGCGGATGCGGAGCTGGCCGGAGGCGGCCTTCACGGCGTGAACGACTTCAGGCGTTACGGCTATGGAGGCCCGGCGCCTCCCAGCGGGACTCACCGCTACTACTTCAAACTCTACGCGCTGGACATGATGCTGGACGTCCAACCCGGATTGAACAAAGACGAGTTGCTGAAGGCGATGGAGGGACACATTCTGGCGGAGGGACAGTTGATGGGGAGGTATAAGAGGAGGTAAATCGTGAATGCTAGTCGCGGAAGCGACTTTAAATCCAGCCTCAGCCGCAGAATT
>CAZHMN010000131.1:0-5630 GCA_964533705.1 uncultured bacterium | reverse complement strand
AATTGCCGTCTTCAGCGGATCAGTGAGATCTGGCTGACCACATCCTGTAGTCTCTTCAGCACATCGAGATACCGGGTATAATAGATGCGCGCTACCCGGTTCATGATGTCCAGTCCGGCCGGACAATTCAGTCCGAGGAGATCCCGGAACGGTTTGGCTTCAATGGATAAGACTTTCGCTTCCGTATGGCACTGCGCGGTAGAGGTGTACCTTGGCGAATTGAGCAGTGAAGACAAGCCAAACAGCTCGCCTTTTTCTAATTTCGAAACGGCGAAGCTGAACTTGGGAGGGTTGGCAGGAAGCTGGAGATAGACGGTTCCCTCCATCAACATGAAAAAGTGAGAACTCGCCTGGTTATATTCAAAAATCGTCTCTCCGGCCGTATACTCCTTCACTGACGAAAAGGTACTCAGCCGATTTACTTCATCCACGTTCAGCGAGTTGAATAGTTCATGCCCTTTCAGCATTTTTTCGACGACCATGGTATGACTCCTCTCTTATGGGATGTGGCTGGAGTTATCCGATTCACATTTACTTGATGTTTTCGGCGATTTCTAAGATATCCGAAAGATAGCTGGTGCTCAAGTTTTCGAACATGGAAAGGACTCGCTTCAAAAGGTCGTCCTTCTCTGCGGCATCCGGTTCCCGATTGTTGACAACGCAGAAGCTGGTCTTGTTGGCGTAGTAAGATGACAGAATATTGGAAACCACGATCATGGTCATTAATCGCTTATCGTTCATTTTCCTCTCCTCCTTTAATTTGAATTCTGAATGGATGCTACTCTCTCGTAAAGTAAATCACCCTCTTGAAGGAGTCAACAAATTTCGGTGGTTTTAACGATTCATCCGTTATCTTGTGCGTCAATAAATAGGAAAGCGTCAGGTCATCTCCCAATTGAACGTGAATAGACTTGACGCTTTTGCTTTTAATTGGATCAGTCATTTCAATCAGTAGTCATAGTATTCGATCCCCAAATGGGTGATCAGATCCTCGCCCATCAGGTATCTTAACGTATTCTTCAGTTTTGCCAACTGGATGAAGAGATCGTTTTCAGCGTAGAGACCCGGAGCGCACATGGGGCTTTTGAAATAGAATGACAGCCATTCCTGTATTCCCTTCATCTCTGCTCTCTTGGCCAGATCAAGAAATAGAGCCAGATCCAGCACGATGGGCGCGGCCAGGATGGAATCCCTGCAGAGGAAATCTATTTTTATCTGCATGGGATACCCCAGCCAACCGAAGATGTCGAGGTTATCCCACCCTTCCTTGCTATCGCCTCGAGGCGGGTAGTAATTGATGCGGACCTTGTGATAGTAGTCCTTGTAAAGCTGGGGATACATTTCGGGCTGCAGGATTTGATCGAGAACGGACAGTTTGCTCTCTTCTTTGGTTCTGAAGGAGTCCGGATCATCCAAGACCATTCCGTCACGATTCCCCAGAATATTCGTGGAAAACCAACCCTTCAGCCCGAGCAGCCTCGCCTTCAGGCCGGGGGCGATGATAGTTTTCATCAGAGTCTGGCCGGTTTTGAAGTCGCTCCCGGCAACGGGTGTTTCCGTTTCATCGGCTAACTGCAGGAGGGCGGGAATCTGCACGGAGAGATTGGGCGCGCCGTTGGCGAAGGGAATTCCGGACTTAAGGGCGGCATAAGCGTAGATCATGCTGGGGGATATGGCCGGATCGCTCCGCGCCAGGCCTCTCTCGAACTCGGCCAGATCATCATGCACCTTCTGCCTTTTCAGAAAGACCTCCGTTGAAGCGCACCAGACCATGATGCAGCGTTTGGCCCCTGTTTGCGATCGGAAGCTGCGAATGTCGTCCATCAGCATTTCGGCCAGTTCCGCTTTCGAACTTCCCTTTTTTACGTTCGGCCCTTTCAGATTGCGCACGTAGGCCGGGTCGAAGACTGCCGGCATCGGTTTGATCTCCTCCAGGAAGGGTTTGACTTTCTGGAGACTGTCCCGTTCGAGGACTTCGGCCTTGCGCGCTGACTCATAGCAATCTTCTTCAAATATGTCCCAGCCGGCGAAGACCAGATCCTGCAAATCGGCGAGCGGGGCAAAATCTTTGATGGAAGGCACTCGCTTTTCGGTGCGCTTTCCCAGTCGAATGGTGCCCATCTGGGTTAATGAACCGATGGGTTCGCCTTCACCTCTTCTGACCAAATCCACACCCGCAAGGAAGGTCGTGGCTACCGCTCCCAGACCCGGCAGCAGTACGCCCAGTTTGCCTTCCGGCTCAAGTATCTCATTTTCTCGTTTCAATTTTGGATTCCTATCAGGTTTTTGGATTTTGCTTATGAAGCTTTTATTGACACGTTGAATGTTATACCATAGGTTTCTCACTCGTTCGGCAGGTTTACACCCGCTCAACGGCGGACTCAATTGCTTGTCGGTGAATTCCTACCTCTGTAATTCCCCCCAATTAACTGTAAACCACTACTTCAGCAGAAGCAGCTTTCGCACCTGCTGCGAACCATAGGCCTCCAAACGGGCGAAGTAAATGCCACTCGCCAGCCCCGTGCTGGAAAAGGTGGCGTCATAAACGCCTGCCGGTTGCCAGCCGTTGACTAATTTCGCCACCTCCTGCCCCATCAAGTTAAAAATCTTCAGCGAGACATGACCTGAATTCGGCAGATGATAGGTCAGCCGGGTGCTCACATTGAAAGGGTTGGGATAACCGGGAAGGAGTAAGAACTCCGTGGGTTGCTCCGGCGTCGGATTAACGCTGATTGTGTCAATCCAACCATTTCCCTGGCCGGGCGATCCATGAATCTGGAGAGAAGCGCGCCAATTTTCAGGAGACTCGTTGGCAAAAGCAGGATTGATCAGTTGCAATGTGGCCCCCATTCCGTCGGCCTGGACCGGCCAGGGGGGTTCGTCGTCATAGGTCAATGAGTCAATTATGTTGCCTGCGGCATCGAACAACCTGATCGATTCGCCGTTGTTATTCAAACCAAAATCGAAATTGCCGAGACAGTTTTCAACGGCGGGAAAACACTCTAAGAACGTAGCAGTATCGCGGCATAGAATCAGGAACGAAGCCGGCAATATCTCAACATTCGAAGGAAATGTAAAAGAATTATCGTCGTTGGAATCCTTAAATGTCCAGCCTGAAATATCCACCTTATCCCCCGAATAATTGTACAACTCCAACCAGTCTTCCGGATCAAAGTCCACCGCAGAATTGTAATTAATTTCTGTTATAATGACCCGCGGTGCGTTTATACTTGTTGATTCGAAGATCGCGGTTATTGAGACGTCCGTATTCGGCTCAATCGTTATTTCACTCGAATCCGCCGAAACAGTCCCATTCCAACCGGAAAACCTGTACCTGTAATTCGGCAGAGCGGTCACACAAATGGGAACTTCCAGAAAATAGATCCCTTCCCAGGGGAGGCTGGAGATAATTTTGTTGTTAATCTTGATCCTGCCGCCGTCATCCGGATCAACATCGAGGAGAACCGAAGCCGTACCCTCCAGATCGAATTCCTGCTGAACGTGAACCTGAACGCAATCGGCGCGGTGCACGGCGAAATCGTACAGCACGTCAATCTCGTCGTACCACTGCTCCATCGTTCTCCCCCATCGCGCTTGATGGGCGGGCATTTCAGGCTCGATCACAGAAACCATTGTGTCAATTCGTGCTACCACCCGATCGGAACGGAAGTTGACATTCATCAGATCGGCCAGATAGTTGATGAAATCATTACGAAAGCTGACATTTTCCAGCAGAGATCTGAAGAGGAAAGTTGACCAGGGGGGATTATGCACTCCAGCTCCTTCCGGATCGGTGGCATAGGCCAGAGTATTATGGCTATAGGAAAACGGCGCGGCGGAGAAACCACCATCCAGATCGAATAGAATCCACTTCCACCTTCCACCCGGCCGGCGCGGTCTCCAGTACTTGATGTTATTATCGGGCCAGTCGAAGTTGGCGAAATATATCTCAGAGGCCTCGTAGCAGGCGAAATTATCCACATTCATTTGGGATTTTACGTACTCATAGTTTTCAGCGACGGTAAGGTCATGACTTTCGATGAATTCCATCATAGCATTATAATGATCGGCGTCTCCTTCGAGGACATAGGCATCATTTTCGAGCAGATCAAGATTATCGGGGTCCACGCCGCGATGGGAAGCCAGAAAATCCTCGTTGATCTTCTCGCGGACGTTGTAGATTCCCCAGTATTCTCCGTTCAAAAACACGATGGACGGTCTATAAGCCATATAATCCAGATCGCAATCGCTGACCAGGTCGGTCAGCAGAGCATCGCGCATCATGGTCTGCAGCCAGTCGTTGCCGGAATTGCGGAGGATGAAAGACTTATAATTGAAGATGGGTTTGTCCGGGAAAATCTGATACTCAACCTCCTCCAGCCCGTATTTGTCCCGGGCAAAAAGGGCCAGGGATTTTTGATCGAAGGCTCTCGACCATCCGCCCCAGATTTGGACTCCGAGGTCGGCGCTGAAACCAGGGCAGCCGTCCGGCTCGAAGAAATCTATATGAAGTGGCCGTTCCCATTCCTCCCAGAAGTTGGCTCCGAAATAGGGGAATTCCGGCGAGGCGTCGCTGCCCAGGACGTAGATGCCCGTTTCTTCGTCCCAGAGATTGGCCGGATCGGTGGACAGTGAGACCACGGATAGGTTATGATTTTGATAGAGCACATAGCTTTGCGTAACCGTATTGCTGAACAGAAGCCCGGGCTCAAAGGTTCGGGCTCTGATGACGGTGGTACTGTCTATCAGGATGGGTGAAACATAGGCGACCGACGAGTCATCGGGCGTACTCCCGTCAAGGGTATAGCGGACAATCGCCTGCGCCGAGGAAGTCTCCAGCGTCAGGGATACCGGCTCTGAATATATTCCTCCGGGAGGTGAGAATTGTGGCGGTTGGGCAATAGCGAGGTATGCATCGGATGAGTTGCTCGCACCAGGTGTAGGTTCAGGGAAAAAGTAAAGCTGCGGATCATCACTGGATAGGCGGCCGCGGGAAATGTCGGTGGGAATGTAGCCTGTCTCTATCCTGTCTATTGTCTCTCCGGCAGGACTGGTTAAAATCAGCGGCTCACCATTGGATGCAATTTTAAAATTAGCATGGAGATGGGGGGCTGACCTCTCCTTGCCCGAAGCGAAAACCAGGACATATTCACCACCGGCGACGTCAACTTCAGGGAAAACCCATTTGAAGGGGCTGGCATCGTCATCGGATAAAGCGAATCCATTCAAGTTGACCGGCGAGGGGCCCGCATTGTAAATCTCGATCCAATCGGGATAATCCTCATCTTCGTCAGCGAGGGTACTGACATTGGCGGACATGACCTCGCTGATGATTAGATCCTGCGCGGATGCGTCACCTAAATAAAAAAGAAGTAAGACTATGAAAAACAGGGTCCACACAGGAATCTCCTCTGATTCTCCGGCAGCCTTCAGGGGTGAGCGGTCGGTGGGCTATTGTCCATTTTAGTCAGCATGACTGCGCCATATCTGTTATAAGCCTGCACGCGCTTCTGGTTCCAACCTCATAAAACAGGTTCCCTTCGCACCAGATTTCTTCATAATCTGATATTATACCGTTCTTGAAAAGAATTTCCGATGTTCCGACTGGCAAGCCTTAAGGCTCTCACGAG
>CAZHMN010000130.1:0-5662 GCA_964533705.1 uncultured bacterium | reverse complement strand
TCCCCCTTCAGCACCTCCCCATATACCTCCGCCAATTCATCCCTGAATTCGCGGATGATCTCCTCAGTGTTCTTCGCCTTCAATTTTTCAGCTCGCTGGATAAAATGGGCCTCCTGTTCGCTGCCCATTCTACAGACCTCTTCCCCGCTTTCTGGATCAACAATTCTTACAGTAATCCCCCTGCTAAGTCGAGCCTTCATTTCCCGCTCGGCTATCAGGGTTTCTCGGGTGTATCCGTCCAGGATGTCTTTCAGCGGGAAGGTTTCTGGTGGAACGAGATCGTATAAATGCCAGATCAACATTTCCCAGAAAAGCAACCGTTTGCGGGTCCAGCGCAGGCCCTCTTCCAGCTCTTCTAATTTATTCTTTAACGGCGTCAGCTTCTCGGCAGATTTCGAGTGCGTTTCCGTGCGTGTTTTCTTTGCGGTTTCCGATTTCATACTATCCTCGGGCTAATTCATGACCACTTTGCGGTCGGTCAATAACTTATGATAGAGTCCTTCCAGGATGGCGGCATCAAACTGCCGGTTAAGGTCATCTTCTGGGGGGAAAGGGATTCTCACTCGTGAGCGTTTCCCATGCAAGATCTGGAGCTGCATCCACCGCAGCCCAGGCTCAAGGTCCATTACCCTGGCGCAAAGATAATGCAAGGCTGGGTCAATTATGGAGTCGTCACCATCAAACACGAGCATCTCTATATATGTTTTTTCTTTGTTGATGCCGATGCTGGAATCCCTGCAAATACTGCAATGAATGGATCGAGGCTGGTGTAAGGATATATGAGTTTTACTTTTATTGCTCCCAATATAGCAGAAGAAATTAAATTTTCCAAATTTTGCCGCTCCGTTATAACATTTAGGGCGCAGCACGCTGCGCCCCTAATTACTTGATTGTGTCACAGGACTGAGTCTAATGGAGTATACCTGACGCCTCTATTCGCGCGCGCTCTGCGCTCAGCCCACCCTATCTGACCAGATACTGCTCCTGAATAAAATCGAATTTATCCTGCGATGAAGAGCAGTAAACGTCAGGGTCTATTTTTTCGCCGGGTACATTGGAATATATCTGGGTATATTGACCGAGAGCTGAATAGTCGGCGAAGACGAACTTCATCAGATTAGGATCAAAACCATCGAAAATCGTGGGGAAATGTGGGGTCGCCATAAACTCTTCATAAACCCAGATCTCCAGGGCATTGACTTGCGGCCCTCTAACGTATTTTGAGACAACCCAGGGCATGTAATGGATATCATCGGGCGGCCCGTAAATTAAATACACTCTGCCTCTGTCAGAATGCGTCCATCCTCTGCGATAGCGGTAGTGGATATGGACGTAATCCAGTCTCTTTTGATATTCTATTTCGAATTCGTTGACTTCCGTCTCAGGTGTCGGATCTCGATCATCCCAGAATTCATCAATATACAGTTGTACTTCCTCGATCGATTGCAGTTTGTTAATCTCTTTCTTCTGAACTGAGTTTAGGATGGGCCAGATATCTGCGACCAATTCTTCCTGCGGTGTCAAGGGCTTATAGAACTGTCGGTAAAAAGAGCAACCGCCTATATAGGTGGGTATCGCTAAGAAGACAACGGTCAAGAGGAGATGCTTTTGCAACATAAAATCTTTTAAAATCATTTGGATTCCTCCTCTGCTAACATCAATATAAGCAAAGCTAAATATTATAAAGATTTTTGTCAAGTCTTTTATTTTGCTTTTTTTCTGGCAAAGTATAAAAAAAAAGGGACATAGCGGACTATGTCCCCCGGACAAAAGCATTTTACAGGTCAAGATAATCGCACTTGTCTTTGGTGATCTCGGATCGCACCTTGCCGGTGTGGGCGATTCCCGACGGTTCGAACAACATCAGCTTGACGTGTCCGTGAGGTACGACTCGATGTTCCACTCCCCGAGGCACGATGTAGAACTCGCCGGGGTACACCTTTATAATCTCATCTTTCTCTAAGACGTCCAGCACACCCTCGAGCACCAGGAACATCTCATCTTCGTTATCATGGATATGCCAGGGAACTTTGTCGCCTTCACATCGCACCAACTTGACATGCTGGCCGTTCAGCTCACCCACGATTTTTGGCGAGAAGGTATCGGTAAATTTTTCGAAGCAGGCTTCGATATTAATGGCTTTCGACATGGTTCATTCCATTTAATGGAAGTTGACGTCGGATTCGGAGAATCCCGTAAGGGTCTCACGACCGGCCTACGAATCCTCCCACAGCAGAGCTGTGGGGCACCCTGGCCGAAACCTCCGAAGGAGTCCCAACGGGTAATCTTAGCCGTACGCTGGATTCCGGCGCTCGCCCCGCTGGGGCGGGCCGGAATGACAATTCAAGGTGAACGCGGCCCGGCAGGTTGTTTGTGGGTCGCCACCTATAAACGACGCGAAACGCGCTCAAGCGTCACGCTAAGTCCACATAAATCCCGAACATTGCTCTCTCTTAAGATCCTGAAATGGTATAGTCTCCGAGATTCTTTCTCCGGAATAGACTCGCAGTAGAAGATACCCCTTGTGGGTATTATTCAAATAATGCGTGACGATCTTCTTGTTGATCTTGCCCATCTTGAGGCGCTTTTCCGGGTGAAGGACGAGATCATGGATTTTTTCGGCGAGAGCCTGGGTGTCCTCGCTATCGCACAGAAAGCCGTTGATTCCATCTCTCACGAGTTCGTTGACCCCGCCAACGTCGGTGCAGACGACCGCCAGCGAAGCAGCAAAGGCTTCCAACAAAACGTTGGGCATGCTTTCCAGACGCGAGGTCAAGGCGAAGACATCCGCCTGTTCCAGGGCCTGGAGAATTTCCTCATGCGGTACGGGGCCATGAATCTCCATTTTATCCAGGGTTTCCTGTGAAACAAAGCTGGCTAACTCTGGGTTTTTCCCGATGCCATAGGAGACAAATTTGACAGGGTCTTCAGGATAGCGTTGCATATATGTCTCTGCTGTCTCTAAGAAAACATCATGCCCCTTGACAGGATTCGCATTCCCAATGTAGATGACTCGGAGAAGATCCCGTTCTTCAGGCGTTTTCTGGGAAATGTTCGCGCTAAACGAATTATAGACTACCTGGATTTTCTTTTTGGGGGTCAGATACGATCTGAGCACGTCTGCACACTTGTGGGAGTTGCAGATCACGCCGTCCGCAATGGCAGCAAACAATCCGATCAATGGATTCGGGGTATAGATCACGCCTCTGTTCAAGCAGAGCCTGAATCGTCCGCCGAGAAGTTTCGCGAAGACGGCTTTCTTGGCTGGTTTGCTGTGGAAGGTATGCACCACGTCAATATGATGTTCACGAACAATCCGGGCCAGAAAGGAGACAGAGCGAAAATATCGACTGAAATGATCCCAGAGGATCACGTGGGCATCCGTATTCTTCAGCTCCTTGACGATGTCAGAATCGGAAGGCAGAACGATATATGAGCATATTCCAAATTCCGACATGGCTGCAACGTTGTTGAGCAGTTGCCGGTTGCCTCCGGAAAGCTGCATCGAATCGGTCAGGTAAAGCACGTTACGAACTTCGGGTTTTTTGCGATAATACTTGAAAAAAAGATAGGCACCCGGAGCGGTGGAATACATGCGCAATCGGTTGCGCAGCCAGCGATGATTAAGCGTTCTACCCACCAGGATGCGGTTTAAACGAAATGGATTCGTTCCCCGCCCGGTTCTCGATCGCTCGAGGGTAAAGGCCCCGACAAACCCGACTTCCTTCAGGGCCTGTAACGAAAGCTTATCGAAATGTCCCCAGGGCCAGCAGAACAACTGACGGTCAATCTTATTGACCTGTTTGATGTTCTCAAAACTTCTGCGGAAATCCTGGAGGCAAAAGGCGTATCGCTCGGCATCGGAACGAAGCTTGAAGGTCAGTTTAGAGTTGTTGCCGAATTTGGGCCAGAAGCCGTTATAAGCATAGGCGCTACCGCGCTCAAACACCGGGTAAGCCGTAGGGCTCTCACGAGCGGGATTCATTTGAGGATAAATCGCCCAGGTTGTCCAGTGTGCCTTCTCTGAAAAATTTCCTATTCGTCTTAGATTCCTAAAACAAGCTTGGTGTGTTGAGGTGTGCGCATAGATTTCCATGCCGTAATCGTGGATAACCGCTGCCATTTCCGCCGTATTCATAAATTGAGAATAATCTCGGCGTGCTATGGCGAGCTTGAAGGAATCGGACGCCTCTAATAACGGTGGGGCATCCTCAAACGTACGCTTCTGTCCTTCCCAGAGAAAATCGGTGACGGCGAAAAACACGCCCGTCATGTTCCGTTTGGCTAACAGCGGAACGGCATATAGCCAATGGCTGAGGTGACAATCGTCAAAGGTAACCACCAGATATTTATCGTCAAGCTTTCGTTTGCCCAGGCAGATGTCGAGGAGGTGTTGGGCGGAAATAGTCTTGAAGCCGAGGTCTTGAATGACGTCGAGGTGTTTCTCGAAGTGCTCCAGCGGATGCCCTAGGGCGCCATGCTTGTCACCGGAACCGTCTATATTATGATAACACAGGACGGGGATGTTTCTCCAGAACATAGGGAAGTCTATGATTCGAGGTTATTTATTTTAAAGGGATAGTGCTAAGGTGATGACTGGGTTCCCCACAGCCGAGCTGTGGGGCACACAGGCAAAGGGGGCACTTTTTAGGGGATCAGATCAGCGCTGCTTCGATGCAGTAATGCTAACTTGACGCGCTGAGAGCACATCCTGCACAGTTGTCCAACGCATATCGGGATAGCGATCGTTGTCGAGGGGCTCCAGCTTTGCCCGGCCGTCAAACATATTACGCATGTACTGCATGCCCTGCCATGCCGGATAAAGTTCCCTCTCTCCAGGAGCAATCGCGCGCGCAACCTTGATAAGCGCGCCGAGCATTCCCAGACTTCCGGGGCGGAACAGGCGAAACTTCTTTCCGGTCACCTCACTCGCGACCGCTGCAAGCTCCCGAGCGCTCAGTTGATCGCCAGCGATTCGTAGAATGCGCGGGGTGGACGGATCAAGAGCCGCTCTCGCCGTGAATGCGGCCGTGTCGTCCATCGTCGTGAAGTCCATGCGCTGGTCCGCATTCCCCCAACAGAGGATGCGCCTAAATTTGAAGAGAATGAGCGGCATTTGACCGGTCAGCATATCGGCAAACGCACCGTTGAAGATCGTGGTCGCTGAAATCGAAGCCTTATCCAGGCTCTTGTGGAACTCCCGTCGAAGATCGAGATTGCGGTTTTCTCCCGGTGGAAACCTGGTGAAGTCGATCGAGAAGTCGGAGGGAATGAAACGTGGCACATTGGCTTCTACGGCAGCGTTGAGCAAAGCCGTCTGGGTTTCTACGATCACGTCCCGCAATCCGGCCAGCGCGGACACCACGCAGGACGCACCCGAGCATGCCGCTGTCAATTCGGAAACATTGCTAAAGTCAACGGTAGCGATCTCTACGCCCAGCTCCTTGAGTCGCTCAATCTTATCCGGCGCCGTTCCCCGGCGAACAAGCGCTCTTACGCTGGCTCCCCGCTCGAGCAAGGCTCTTACAATGCGTCCACCGAGATTACCGCTCGCTCCGGCTACAATGATGATCGAGTCATTCATAGTGTATTTTTCTGCAGATCTTACCCACAGCAGAGCTGTGGGGCACCAAGGCTGAGCCTAAGACCTGACGCAACAAGT
>CAZHMN010000129.1:0-5733 GCA_964533705.1 uncultured bacterium | reverse complement strand
CGCCGGGCGTGTTACGCATCTCGTTGATTCGTTTTGTAACGGCGGATTTGAAAGAACGGATGATAGTAGGTATTGATCCAGGAACAGGTTTGCGGAACTGTTCTGTTTGATATGGTCGTAGGGGCACGGCATGCCGTGCCCCTACATCCAATCTGTCATCATCATAGAATATAACCAATACACCGTGAACATGGTTCGGCATGACGACAAATATGTCCTGTATAATGTGATGAAAATGGTTTCGTATTTCTAACCAATGTCGTTTGACTATCTCCCCGAAATCGGATAATCGCATTTCACCGTCCACCACCTCACCGAAGAGGCATTCCCGATCCTTCGCGCATATCGTCAGGTAATATACCCCCTCTTGGGAATAATCGTATCCTCTTAGGCGGATTGAGCGGCGGTATAAGCTGCAATTGTCAGAAAGATCCATTGAAAAAGCTTACACCCCTTCCCCATGATACACCTGTGGTGGTTCTTTCTCCCATTCTTCGAAGGGATCATTCTCGACGGCTTTCAACATGGCAGGCTGCGCTTCTTCCCACTCCTCTCTGGAATCCCACACAGCCAATCCAATCAAGATGCCCCTCTCTTCGTCATGTATGACGTTCGCCCCGCGAGACCCCTCCTGCATCATGCAGGCTTCCCCGAAGCGGTGCATCGACTCGATTAAAACCGCCTCCTTGCCCGGCTTAGGCCGGTGGATAGAGATATGGAAGAACATAATTCCCTTCGACTATAGGCTGACGATTACCTTTTTCAGTTTCGCCTGAACCTCCCCGGCGATGCCGCCCAAGGCGGGATTGTCAACCGCCTGCATGGAAGCGATGGGATCTACGGCGGCGATTTCAACCTGGCCGTCCGGCAGTTCCTGGACGATGACGTTGCACGGCAGCATGGTTCCGATCCTGTTTTCGGCTTGCAGAGCCTTATAGGCAAATGAGGGATTGCAGGCGCCAAGAATCATATACGGATGGAAATCCACGTCGAGCTTTTTCTTCAAGGTGGCCTTGACGTCAATTTCGGTCAGGATGCCGAAACCCTCCTTCTTCAGCTCTTCCGTCACCCGGTCAACGGCATCATGGAAAGTTGAATTAATGCGTTTGGAAAAGTAGTAAGACATGGAATGTCCTCCTGTATTATGATTGTTTGAAATTGACTGCGCACCGACCAGCGGTACGCCTAAACCGCCCGCCGAATCACCATAATGGTCAAGTCGTCCACCTTCGGCGTGCCGGATTGAAAACCTCGCAGGTCTTCCAGGCAGGCTTTGATCATCGCCTGCGGCGATAATTCATGAAAATCCGCAACTAGTTTGACCAATCGCTCCTCGCCGTATTCCGTCTTATCACCATTAACGGTCTCCGTTAATCCATCCGTGTATAACAGGAGGCAGTCCCCGCTGCCTAATTGAACCTCTCTCGTTGTATATCCACCTTCACAGAACATCCCGATAGGTAAACCGGTGGCATCCAGCGCTGTGACGCCCTGTTTTTGCAGCAATAGGGGAGCACAATGTCCCGCATTGCAGATTTCAATCCTCCCTGAATGATCCGCCCGGGCGAACACGAGAGTTGCAAAGTGCGTTGACAATGTGCTCTCACAGAAAATTCGGTTCGCCTGGGTGACCAACTGTTGGACAGGTGTGCCGGCGGAGATGAGGCTGCGAAAGATGGCATGCAAGTGTGCCATCAGCATTGATGCCGAAATTCCTTTACCTGCTACGTCCCCGAGCAGGAAAAAAAGCATACCATCTTCAGTTTGCGGAATGACCAGATCCAGATAATCTCCGCTGACGATGCCCGCCGGTTCGTACTGGTAACAGATTTCCCACCCATTCAGGTTTAGATTCTGCTTCGGGAGTAGTTTTGACTGGATTCGCGAAGCCAGATCAAGATCCTCCTCTAAGGCGCGTTGTTGTTCGGCCGTGAGATGGTCGAGGCAAGCGGTGATCAGAGGATCGTTAATCAACCGTTCTTCTTCAATCGGCTCCTGACAAACTTCGCATAAACCGAAAGTCCCTTCACGCATTCGCTTCAGCGCCGCATCAATCTCATTCAATAATTGGACGAGTCGCTCGGATTCTTTGAATTTGGAGATCGCCTCTTCCAGGCTCCTGCGTCGTTCAATTAACAGCTCGCGGAGGAATTTATCCCTAATTTCACCCATTTAATACTTCCTCCTCATCGGATACCAAACTGAGCGCCTATAATGCATTGTTAGTGTTGGAATTGTCCTCATCTGAAAGATCTGTGATGTTGCCGAACCGCTCCCAAACCTCTTTCATCACCTCGTACGAGAACCCCCGGCTGTGTAAAAAACGCAGGGCGCGCTCGCGGAGGCGTGAGCTCTCCTCTTGGGAGCGGCCCTGCTGTGAGGATTTCATCAGGGTTTTCAACTTCGTCTGGAGGGCACGCCGGGCGACCTCCATCTCGTCGTAGTCGGGAAATTCGCCTTCGAAGACCCGGCGGAAATCCTCCGGTTCGATTCCCCGGCGGTAGAGTTCGGTTTCGATCAGTTCAGCGCTGCGAGGGGAAAGCCTTAGCCGATCCCTCGTATAATCAGCGATCAGGGCCTCATCATCAACGAAGTGGTATTCCCGGAGTTTCTTCAGCGCCTCTTCGATCTCGCTATCAGAATGGCGCTTGGATAATCGCTTGCGGAGTTCAGCTTCCGTTAATCGGCGTCTGGCCAGCGACCGGCAGGCGTCATCGAAAGCTGTTCTCGGGGGGGACTTCGATCCGCGGCGGGCGGATTTACTCATGCTCGACTAAGCCTAACTTATCCCGCAGCTTGGTCTCAATTTCATGTCCCAGCGCCGGATTGGCCTCCAGATATTCCCGTACTTTGTCGCGTCCCTGTCCGATGCGGTCAGCTCCGTAAGAATACCATGAACCGGACTTCTCCAGAAGATTGTGCTCAACCCCGAGATCAATTATATCATTGATTCTGGATATGCCCATACCGTAAAGGATGTCGAATTCGGCTTCCCTGAACGGCGGGGCGACCTTGTTCTTGACGACCCGGACACGAGTGCGGCTGCCGATCACTTCAGCGCCTTCTTTTATCGTGCCGATCTTGCGGATGTCCAGGCGGACACTGGAATAGAACTTCAGGGCGTTTCCGCCGGTGGTGGTCTCCGGGCTGCCGAACATCACCCCGATCTTCATACGGATCTGGTTGATGAAGATTAGTGCCGTGTGGGATTTGGATACGGTTGCCGTCAGTTTTCGCAGCGCCTGGGACATCAAACGAGCCTGAAGCCCCATGTGTTGATCGCCCATCTCGCCTTCGATTTCAGCCTTGGGAACCAGAGCCGCCACCGAGTCAATCACGACGACGTCGAGAGCGCCGGAACGCACCAGGGTATCCGCGATCTCCAGTGCCTGCTCACCGTGGTCTGGTTGGGAAATCAGGAGGTTATCAACGTCCACGCCCAGTTTTTTAGCGTAGATCGCATCCAGGGCGTGTTCCGCGTCGATGAAAGCTGCATTGCCACCGTGTTTTTGCGCTTCGGCGAGAATGTGCAAGGCCAGAGTCGTCTTCCCGGAGGCTTCCGGCCCGTAAATTTCCGTCACCCGGCCGCGGGGAATGCCGCCCACGCCCAGAGCGTAGTCCAATGAGAGTGCACCGGTTGGAATGGTCGCCACCTTCGCCCGGGCGGTGTCATCCCCCAACCGCATGATCGATCCCCGGCCGAATTGCTTGTCAATCTGGGTGATGGCCAGTTCCAGGGCCCTCGCTTTTTCAGCGGACTCTGGAGTCATTGCTGTCTCCTTAGGGTTAGTTGTATTTAATTATTTTATAAAAATTTGATTTGTTGACTGAGCGGACTGCTTTTTAGCTCGAGCTGCCCGCAAACGCGCTGACATGCAGCTGTGTATAAACTGCTCCTCCCGGCTTCAGATCGCTGCGAAAGAGAATGATCCGATCCACAGGGAGAGTTCTACCGTCCGTAATTCGTGCTAATTCGAGAAATCTACGCCGCCACTCCTCGGGCCAGCGTTCACCCTTCAAGCGAGCCAGCGTCAGATGTCCCCGAAACGACCTTTTTTCGGTAGGAAATCCAAGAGGAGCGATGGTATTTTCGACATCTTTTTGCAGTCTTATCAATTCCTCTCTGTGCTGAATGCCCACCCAGAGGACGCGTGGAGAAGCCAGGCGGGGAAAGGCGCCTACGCCCTGAAATTCAAGCTCAAACGGTTGTTGCCCGGAAGCGACCCCATCCAGAGCGGAGGCGACCTCGCTGACTATGTTTTCTTCCACATTACCCAGGAATTTCAGCGTCAGGTGAATTCCCTCGGGCCGGGTCCAGCGAGCCCGAGGGACAAACTCGCGGAGCTCTTTCTGTAAATCCGCCAGTGCCTCGTGGATTTCAGATGGCAGTCTTACGGCGATAAAACTGCGAATCAGAGTGGGATTCCCCGGATTTTCTGGAATTGCTGAATCAAAAAATTAATATACGAAATTTATCCCTTGGAGTCAAGATTCTTTACGCGATCATATAAAAGCTTTAGTGCCGCGGCGGCGGTTCTCTTTCGTATCGTATCACGGTCTCCGATAAATCGTAATTCATGAGCCTGGCAAGCGCTTCGGTCAGCTATGGCGATGTAGACCAGCCCTACCGGTTTCTGCGGAGTTCCTCCCGTCGGCCCGGCGATGCCTGTGACCGAAACGGTGACGTCAGCGTTACTGCGCTCGAGAAGCCCTCGCGCCATGGATTCGGCGACGGAGGCGCTGACCGCGCCGGAATCCTCGATCATAGATGTCGGAACGCCCAATAGTTCCGTTTTTGCCTGGTTGGAATAGGTAACTGCGCCTCTATCAAAGTAGTCGCTGGAACCGGGCACATCGGTAATGAGCTTGGCGATCAGGCCCCCGGTGCAGGATTCCGCCACAGCGACGCGGAAAACCTTCTCCCTTAATAAACCGCCCACCACCTGCGGCAGTGTTTCGGAATCATAACCGTACAGATATTCTTCGATGTCGGGCAGCAGGAGCTTTTCTGCTTCCTTCAACCGCCACTCAACCTCGGTTGGCTCAGCCCCCCTGGAGCTAAGTTTTACATCCACGCCGAAGTAGCGCGGCAGAAAGGCGACGTCCACCAGTGAGGCCGCTTCATCGAAACGCGTCATACGCTCCAGCAAGAAAGACTCGCCGATGCCGCTGGTGCGTAGAATCCGGATGACCACCTGTCCGCCCAGGCCGATTTTTAATAATCGGGGTAGGACATAGTCCTCAATCATCGCCTGCATTTCATAGGGGACGCCGGGCAGAGCGAACCACTCTCTGCCGTCTCGCGAGTAGTGTATTCCCGTCGCCGTGCCGTTGGGATTGGCGATTTCGTTCGCTGATGCGGGAAATTCCGCTTGGCCGCGGGAAACTTCAGGCAGTTTCAGGCCACGGTCGGTAAACCGCTTTTCGACTTTCTTCAGCAGATCTTCTCGCAAGACCAGTTTGTCATTGAAGAACTCAACCAGACAGGGTTTGGTAACGTCGTCCGGTGTTGGCCCCAACCCACCCGTTACTAAAATAACCTTCGCTCTCGCCGCCGCAGTGGCGAAAGCATCCAGCAAGGGCTGGCGTTGATCCCGCACCACCGTCATCCATTCGACGGGAATCCCGGCAGCCGTGAGGCGTTCCCCGATATAGGCAGCGTTGGTATTCACCACCTGTCCGGTCAGAATTTCATCGCCGACGGTGATGATTTCGACACTTTTTTCCATAGAA
>CAZHMN010000128.1:0-5823 GCA_964533705.1 uncultured bacterium | reverse complement strand
GGGGCAGGGGGGATCTGGATTCCGGATCTCGCCCTTCGGGCGGTCCGGAATGACAGTCTCTCTACCAGTATTCAGCGCTCAGCGCTCAGCACTTAACTCCCAGCCCCTAATACTCCTTCGCCTCCTCTTCCCCCTGCAACACGCGCAGGGCACCCAAGGCCAACGCTTCCATCTCTTTCTCGCCTGGGATGACGAAGACGGGGCCCAAGAAGGAGACGTAACTTTTGATGGTCTCGACCAGCCGCTCTGACTGGGACATCCCGCCGGTCAAGATAACGCCGTCCAAATTTCCCTTCAGTACGGCTGCCGCGGCGCCGATTTCCTTGGCGATCTGGTAGAGCATGGCTTCGTAATAGAGTTTCGCCTCTTCGTCCCCCGCGTCGATGCGGTTTTCGACCTCGACCAGATCAGAAGTCCCCAGATAACCCTTCAGGCCGGCTTCAATGGAAAGGCGCCGCAGTAATTCCTGCTTCGAATACTTGCCGCTGTAACACAATTCGACCAGCGGGCCGATGGGGAGAGCGCCGGCGCGTTCCGGTGAGAAGGGGCCCATTCCCAGCAGGCCATCGTTGACGTCCACGATTCTACCCTTCGCCAGAGGGCAGATTGACAATCCTCCTCCCATGTGGGCAACGACGAAATCGGTGCCACCTAACGGTTTGCCAATTTCCTCCGCGACCTGGCGGGCCACCGCTTTGATGTTCAACGCGTGGGAGCGGCACTTTCTTTCTATGCCGGGGAAACCGGACACTCGAGCCAGAGGCGTGAATTCATCCACAGTTACGGGATCAACCACAAAACAGGGAATACCCAAACGCTCCGCTAAGTGATGGGCCAGAATCGCGCCCAGATTAGAAGCATGGTTGGAATATCTGGCGGTGCGGAGATCGTCCAACATTGGCTCATTTATAGCATAAGTACCCCCTTCAAGGGGACGTAGGGGTCCACCTCTGGCTGCAATAGCCGAGAGTTTGTCAGGCTCGAGCCAATCAGCGATTGCACTGTCCACAGCCTGCAATCTGAGGTTAAACTGGTCAACGACGCAGGGGAATTTGTCCAGTTTATCAGCGGGGTGTTTTATCGTCTCCTGAAGGATTAACTCTTCATCTTTCCAGATGGCCACTTTCGTGGAGGTCGAGCCGGGATTTATGACCAGGATAGTGTATTTCATCTCGGACGAATATGTACCTCAATTTTATCCTATGCGAAGTGAACCGGGGAAATCCTCCCCCTCGGCTCTACAATCATCACTTGCCGGTGAAGTTGGGCTTGCGTTTCTCGATGAAGGCTTTGGTGCCCTCCTTCATGTCCTCGGTAGCACAGATCAAACCGAAGAGGTGCGCCTCGAGCCGGAGTGCATCGTAGAGGCTCATCTCCATTCCGCGGTTAACTGCATGGAGGACATGAGCGACCGCTTGGGGGCCCTTAGACATGACCTTGCGACAGAATTCCTTCGTTTTGGGCAGGAGTTCCACCAGGGGATACACCTTATTAACCAGACCAATGCGGTACGCTTCCTGGACGTCAATCATATCGGCGGACATGCAGAGCTCCAGAGCCCGCCCGGCACCGACCAACCTGGCCAGGCGCTGCGTTCCACCGTATCCGGGGATGATGCCCAATCCCACTTCCGGTTGACCGAACTTGGCGTTTTCCGAGGCAAAGCGAACGTGGCAGGCCATGGCAATCTCGCATCCGCCACCGAGAGCGAAGCCGTTAACGGCGGCAATAATAGGCTTTCCGGAAAACTGCATAATATTCAGGACTTCCTGACCCGTCAAGGAAAACTCTGCTCCGGTCATGGCATTCTTCGTGGAAAGCTCATTAATATCAGCACCGGCGACGAAGGCTTTCTCTCCCGATCCCGTCAGGATGGCGGATTTGATATTAGGATCATCATTTACCCGGGTGAAAGCCGCTTTCAATTCGGCGACGGTGGCGGAGTTCAAGGCATTCAGAACCTTGGGGCGGTTAATAGTAACAACCGCTATACCGTCCTCGATGTCGAACAGGATGTTCTCGTAATTCATTGGAACCCTCATTTATTGTACAATTTTCAAGGCTATATAAACGGCGAGGATCATGACCGTTACGATAAGTAAAATGGAAAAAATCTGACCATAGGGGATGATTTTTCGGCTGCCCCGTTTTTTCCGACTCCGCTTTTTTCTCTCATACTGCGAGCGGGGGATTGTTTTGACGTTACCGTGCCGATCCACGACCTTGACCAGGTGCTCAGCAGAAGATTGGGGATCTCCTTTTTGATCCGCTTCACTTTGATGCTCGGGGTTTTTTGCCTTTTCATCCATTGATGCACCTGATGGTTAGAAAGTGATCCCAATACGCAACTTATCCGTGCAGTGGAGGCCAGTATTGTTTTTATGACATTAACCCGGGCGTAGCAGTCCAGAATTACCTTCCGCCCGGGTATACAGCTCTCCACATAATTTGTCTGTAAAAACGCTCTCAAACCAAATCAAGCGAGTCCATTTCAGCCGTTTTCCAGTCGTGAAACTCTTCCAAGCGGAGCGGTCAGTGGCATTTTTACCGTTTAAGTTGCATCACAATTTCAAACCCCGGTGTAGAAGCGAGGCTCAGCTGGTCGTTCTTCGTCCAATTTAAAGCCACGGTTGACCAGAAACGAGCCGTTCTCTTCATCCACACACAGATCGAATCCGGGTACATCATCGGAATTCCAGACTTGAGCAGCTATTCTCGCCAATTCAAACAACAATTCGCGATCTTCACTTCGCTCAGGAGGAACCCAGACGCTGAGGCGCCAATAATCTTCCACGTCGCCCCATGTCCAGATCCAGATCACAGCCGTGATGCTCTGACCGGCGAACTCAATATTTACTTTCCGCGCCTGGCTGCGGTGAACGGCTCTTTTCATTTCAGGAAGCAATTCAAATTCTTCCCAAATTGATGACCAGAGGTAGAAGGGTGCAATGGACTG
This sequence comes from uncultured bacterium, assembly GCA_964533705.1. Lineage (GTDB taxonomy): Bacteria > Electryoneota > B3-LCP > B3-LCP > B3-LCP > CAZHMN01. Next base: position 2,867 of record CAZHMN010000128.1, on the reverse strand, counting down.
GTCTTGACAGAAGAGTTCGTTGACGGGAAGTTGGGCACGAGGGACATCTTCCACCTTGTGTGGGAGATCGCTGGGAGTCAATTCAGAACGTGCAATGCGATAGTGACGGGTAAGGGCCAGGAGTTCCCAGCGGCTGTCATCGAGGTTGGCCGCCACGGCTCTGGAACTAAAGGGACAGATCGCCAGCGTGGAGAATCCTCTTTGTCTGATCTCTTTCTTGGCCTGGGCGTATAACTTCGGCACGGGATCTTCGGTGAAGGTGGTATCCACATCGAGAGTGATAATTGATCCGGTCTTCCCCATTGGGGAGGGTTCTTCGGCACACCAGATTTCGGTGTAGGCCACAATTCTCTTCATGACCCCTTCGGATTCTTCGGCGGCCAGGGAGAAGCCGCCGTTACGGGTCAACCAGTTCAGGTGGTTCTTGTAGAGTACAGGATCGCAGGCGGCTCCCCCATTCAGGTATTTTTGGTAAAGCGTCAGTCTCTCCCAGGGGAGCGGATTAGTCTGTTTTATCGGGTCGCTGTACCATTCATCGGCACCGGAATGACGCTGCATGAGTCGTCGGTTTGAGAGGCTGACGATGGCGTTGATGTCAGAAGGTCTAACCGTTCGCAGTGTGATCACATTTACCTCAATAGGACAATTTTGATTTTTCGTTTTCAGTCATTATTTCAAATTTATTATTCTTAAGAATGAGCCCCTTTTCTTATTTGATCCGCCACAAAATCGCCGACCTGGCGGGTTCCCAGGCGTCCGCCGAAATCCCGGGTGGTATTATCCGTATCGAGGGCGTACTTCACCGCGTTATTGATCCAGCCGGTTTCCTGATCGAGGCCCATATTTTCCAGCATCATAGCGGCGGCAGAAATTGCACCCAGAGGATTAGCAGCATTTTTCCCAACAAGTTGAGTAAGAGGACCATGAATCGGCATATACATCGAGATCTTGCCGGGATTCAAGTTGCCTTCTGCGGCAATACCGATTCCGCCCTGGAGTTCGGCTCCCAAATCTGCGATTATATCTCCGAACGAATTGCAGGTTAAGATGACGTCGAAGTTTTCCGGACAGCGGAGCATCTCCCGCACCACTTCTTCCAGAGCAGCGGAATTCTTCTCGATTTCAGGGTATTCCTTCCCCACTTCTTCATAGGCGCGGGTCAGAAGATCCGTTTCGAAATGGAGCGCATTTCTGCTATTGCAGATGGTTACCTTTTTGCGCCCTTGCCTGCGGGCGAATTCGAAGGCATTCTGACAAATTCTACGGACACCCCTAAGCGTAATGATACTCTGCTGGATCACTTCTTCATCGGGCGTTCCACTTTTAAAAACTCCGCCGATGTCAGGATTGGGCCCTTCAAGATTCTCTCGCAGGACAGCAAAATTCACATCCTGTGGATTTTTTTCTTTCAGGGGGCAGTATTTGGCATTCTGTAATTTTACCGGGCGGTAATTAATGAAGAGATCCAGTTTAATCCGCAGATTCTGTAGAATTTCCCTGACGTGAAAGCGATCCGGAATCCTGGGATCCCCCAGTGCACCGATGAAGATGGCATCGTATCCCTGTCGAAATTCCTCTATTTGTTCACTTGGAAGGGTGATTCCGGTATCCAGGTACTTTTCAGCACCGTAGTCGAATTGTACGAGTTCGAGATCCAGCCCGGAGCGCTCCATCACGGCCTCTATCACCTTGACCGCTTCGGCCGTGACCTCAATCCCGACACCGTCGCCGGGAATAACAGCTATCTTTCGCATAAGATTCGTTCTCCTACTGGATATCCAGTTGTTTGGACTATCGGGAGAAATATGGCACTATATTACCTCGCGCAAGGCCGTGAATAACCTGGTATGATGATCGGGTAATCCCACACTGATGCGGGCACAGTTGGGCAACTCATAAGGTCCCATAGGACGAATAATTACACCGCGCTTTAACAACTCAATGAAAACCCGATCGCAGGGTTGCTTTAAATTGACCAAAAAGAAGTTCGTGACCGAAGGGACGACATCCAGCCCCAAATTTTTCAATCCGTTTTCTAATTCCCGCATGCCCCTGCGATTGTTCTCAAGTGTTTTATCCAAAAATTTCTGATCATCCAGCGCAGCTTCAGCGGCGATTTGCGCCAGGGAACTGCAATTAAAAGCTTCCCGCACCTTCTGCATTGCCGCGGCGATGTGGGGCAAAGTAAAAGCGTAACCGCACCGGATTCCGGCCAGTCCATAAGCTTTTGAAAAGGTGCGCAGCACAATGACCCGCCGACCGGATTTGACGTAATCCAATCCGTTGGGGTAATCGGGCAGATCAATAAATTCGAAGTAAGCTTCATCCAGAACCAGGATGCCTTCCGGGGGCAGCGCCTCCAGAATGCGTTCGATCTCGGTTTTGTTAAGATACGTTCCCGTTGGATTATTGGGATTGGCGATGAAAACCAGCCGGGTGTCTTTATTGACCGCGTCGATGATAGCGTCAACATCGTAGCGATAATCGGGCATGGGCACCATGATCGGTCTCACCCCCATAATCTGGCAGGCGATGCGGTACTTGAAGAAAGCTTGCGGTCCAGTGATCGCCTGTCTGCCCGGCTCGAGAAAAGCTTCGCAGATCAATTCGACGATTTCGGCTGACCCGTTGCCCAGGATTATCCCGTCAGCGGGATAATCATGCAGGCGGGAGAGTTTACCGCGCAGGCTGAAACTGCCGGCATCCGGGTAAAGGTTAAGAGAAGAAATAGCCTCTTTTAGCGCCTCCATCGCCAGGGGTGAAGGGCCCAGCGGATTCTCATTCGAAGCCAATTTAACGATGTCATCTACGCCGTATTCCCGAGCCACCTCTGATATGGGTTTGCCGGGGACGTAGGGTCGAATTTC
>CAZHMN010000127.1:0-5824 GCA_964533705.1 uncultured bacterium | reverse complement strand
TTTTATCGTAGCGGGGGAAGGATTTGAACCTTCGACCTTTGGGTTATGAGCCCAAAGAATGGGGTTTACCTGTATTTACCTGTATTTACCTAACTATCTATTTCAATTGATAATAAATCGATTAATTTTTCCTTGATTTTCACAGATTTCTATTATATTTTAGTCCAAAGGTTGGAAATAGGGTTGGAAAAATTCAGGAAGTATCATGGCTTCGAGACGATATAGTACGAAGTACCCCGGTGTCTTCTATCGGGAAGTTCAACGACTCGGCGGCCCGGGAACTGAGAAAGTCTTTTACATTATTTTTAAGAAAGATGGAGTGGTCTATGAAGAGAAAGTTGGAAGGCAATACGTTGATGATATGACCCCGGCCAGGGCAGCCGGAATCCGAGCAGAACGCATCGAGGGGAGACGTCTTTCCCGCAAAGAAATCCGAGAAAGGTTGGAAAAACAGAGGCGTTTGGAAGCATCAAAATGGACGATTGACCGGCTGTGGTTGGAGTATAAGAAACAGAATCGTCACCTGAAAGGTCTGTTTATCGACGAGAATCGCTACAAGAATTACCTGAAAGAGACTTTCGGTTCAAAAGAACCGCACCTGATATCCCCGCTCGAAATTGATCAGTTCAAATCCAGGTTGATCAAACGGGGACTCGCCGATGCGACCGCCCGCAACGTGATGGAGTTGCTGCGCCGACTGATCAATTTTGCCAAAAAACGAAACCTTTGCCGGGTGCCCTCCTACCTCGGTGAACTCCCCAGGGTGAGCAATGAAAAGACCGAAGATCTGACACCGGCGCAGTTGGCGAAGTTATGGGAGGTTCTGGATAATGATCCAAACCGAACAGCAGCAAATATGATGAAGTTCGTTTTGCTTACCGGAATGCGCCGAGGTGAGTTATTCAGGCTGAAATGGTCGGATATCGATTTCGATCACGGATTTATCTTCATCAGGGATCCCAAGGGCGGCCGGGACCAAAAGATTCCCTTGAACCGTGCAGCCGAAGAGGTTCTTATGTCGCAAGGCAATGACAGCGAATACGTATTCCCCGGCAGGAATGGCAAGCAGCGGGTCGACATCAACAAGCAGGTCAACCGGATTAAGCGAGCGGCTGGGTTGCCGGAGAATTTTCGCCCGTTACACGGCTTGCGGCATGTATTCGCCTCGATGTTGGCTTCCAGCGGCCAGGTGGATATGTATACTCTTCAGAAGCTCCTGACGCACAAGAGTCCGATGATGACACAAAGGTATGCTCATATGCGGGATGAGGCATTGAAGAAGGCATCGGAACTGGTTGAAGATCTTATTGCTACGGATACTGAACTGGGAGGACTAATTGGACGCGATTTAAGTAAGGTGATGTAAAATAGTGCACTGATTTTCACCGATGAGCTAAATACATTAATCCAACTCATATAAATTCAAGATTTTACCTTGAGGCAAGTGAGAAAATTCGATAAAAAATAGAAAACGACAATTTTTTGATTTAGGGTCTTGACAAGTCGTTTTTTTGATATTATATTCCAGCCAGATTCGACACAATGGGTTGAATCTGTAAGGTAAAATCGTCGAGCGTTTTGAGGCCCTCGAGGCCCCCAGCGGCACGGGAAAGCGTGCGCATTGGGGGCTTTTTACGTTTATGGCACACTCCGCCTTCTTCTTGAGCCCAATTGTAAATTCAAGTGATCAGATAGAGAAGTAAATATGGGAACAGAACATCAATACCTGACCGAGCTTGAAGTCGCTCAAATGACAAAGATCGCGCTGTCTACTTTGCGTAACCATAGGTTTCGCGGTGTAGGAATCCCCTACCACAAGATCGGTCGTTCCGTCCGGTATCGTTTGTCGGATGTGCAGGAATACATGAATTCCATAAGGATAAGCACAGCGGATCCCAAAATACATGGTTGCACTAAGGGTAAAAAGGCTCTGGATACCCCCAGTGTGTAGCTAAGATACTGTTATAGCAGGTTAAGGGATTACGTCATGGCACTGAAGCAGCGCCTGAAGCGCATCGAGGAACTCTATCTCAAAAGGACGGCTCCACAAGAAGCCACCATAGCGGAAAGGGTACGAAAGCTGATAAAAGACCCGGAATTACTTTCCGAGAAAGAACGACAGGACTTGGAAAGGTGGTTTTCAAAATTTCAGGGCCGTTTGTCTCCAGCTACCCTGGATGGCCTTAGAGCCGAAGGACTGACCTTCGCAGATTTGGTATTGGCTCTCGGCCGCCTTAAAAGCGGGAGTCCGTCGTCCATGGGGGGATAGGAGGGATTCCCTTCATTATTTCAGAGGAAACGCCCAATGAGATTGAACAATCCACGCCAAATACGCCGGTTTTTGGGTCGAATTCTCAATGAAATCTACGAGGGCACTATGTCCGAGCAGCGCGGCAAGGCATTGGCGTACGTTTCTCAAGTTTTGCTTCGAGCCATTGAGACGGATGACATTGAAAACAGGTTATCCGCCTTGGAATCGAAATTAGATGCCAAAGACTCAGAATGCCCGCTCTCCGCAGGAGACCGCCCAGCATGAAAGATATTGAGTTCAGAGACCTCATCGAGAGGGTCGGGGAACAGACCGACATTGTTCAGGTCATCGGTCAGCGCATCGCACTTGACCGTCATAATAAAGCTCTGTGCCCCTTTCACCAGGAGAAGACTCCAAGTTTTTCCGTGAACCCCAGGGGTCAGTATTTCCACTGTTTTGGGTGCGGGACCGGAGGAGACGTTTTCAGGTTTCTTGAGCTTTATGAGAACAAGCCCTTTATGGAGGTTTTATCTGAGCTTGCTAATCAAGCGGATACCCCCCTCACCGTCCTAACTCCAGAGGACCGGCAACGCATTGCAGAGGTTAGGACGATTGAAGACATCCTCACCGAGACCGCCATGTTTTACCACCAGAACCTTACCCAAGAGGTCAGGAACTACCTCAAAGAGAGGGGCTTTACCGAGGAGACCATCTCACGCTTTCAGATCGGCTACGCCAATGGGAAGTTGTGGGGGCACTTGATAGAGGAGTGCAGATTTCGATTAGACCTTTGCCTCAAGGCCGGAGTGCTCAAAAAAAAGGAGGGGGAGGGCGTCAGGGATTACTTTTACCGTCGTGTTATCTTCCCCAACCTCAAGCGGGGAAGGGCTGTCCACATCTCAAGCCGAAGCCTGGACGGGCAAGAACCGAAATACCTACACCTTCCGGGGGAGGTCCGCTACCTCTACAACGAGGACGCCCTGTCCAATAGAGCGGTCTATATCACCGAGGGGATACCTGACTGCCTCTCCGCTGTGCAAGCCGGCTATCCGGCTGTCGCCGTTTTAGGCTCATCCAATTTCAAACCGGAATATCTGCCCAAATTCTCCCGCTGTGAGACAGTCTATCTCTGTCTTGACGGAGACAGGGCCGGAGAGGAAGGGGCTCTCAAGATCGGAGGGTTGATCGGAGAGCGGGCAAGAATCGTTTCATTACCCGAAGGACTTGACCTTAACGATTACCTCAAAGACCATCCCAAAGAAGATTTTGAAAGCCTTGTTGCATCCGCCAAAGACATCATCAAATATGAACTGAGCCTCATCCCTCCCGATACGGACAAGATCGACCTCCCACAACGGCTTGAGCCCGTCTTAAAGAAACTTGCCCGAATGGAGAAGGCAAAGGCTGAGGCGTATTTGAGCTATGAGATCAAGCCCCGCTTCAAGCTGAAGAAGGAGGACATAGACGGCTATCGCGAGTTGGTCAACAAATACCGGCGAGAGGAAGTCAAAGCAACCGGTCTACGGGACGCCATCCCGAAAACCGAGCCTGTCTATACCGCCCTCTTTGACGGGCTGGTTGACCTGGTGGAGCACAATGCCAGTCCCGCCTTTCTTGTCAAAGAGGGGGACAGCCTCTCCATCCTGCCTCAGATTGAAAGGGAAGGCGTCCTCTATATCCCGCCTCCTAAGGAGCAGATACCTTGGCTTCTTCCCAGAGCCGAGGAGGTGCTTAAACTCTACGAACTTCAAGAGGCGCTTCCCCAAAGGGAGAGGGACGGGGCGCTCTACGATGACCTCTTAGCCTATCACAAGCAAATCTCCGAACTTCCTAGCGAGGAATACTACGACCTGATCGTTGCCTGGGACTTCCACACCTACCTTTTAGAGGCTGTCCAGTATTCGCCTATTATTTGTCTTTTTGCCGTGCCGGAGAGGGGAAAGAGCAGAACCGGTAAGGGGATGATCCATGTTGCCTATCGGGGCATCCATGTTGAATCCCTGAGGGATGCCTACCTGGTGAGGGTTGCTCATAACCTCCGGGCATCCCTCTTTTTCGATGTGAAAGACATCTGGCAAAAGGCAGAGAAGAACGGGAGCGAGGACATCCTGCTCCACCGCTTTGAGAAGGGGGCGAAGGTGCCCAGGGTCTTATTTCCAGACCGGGGGGCACACCGGGACATTGTATATTATTCCATCTTTGGGCCAACGGTCATTGGCACCAACGAAGGGGTCCACCGAATCCTGGAGACAAGGGCTGTTCACATCAATATGCCGGAGACGAGCAAGAGGTTTGAGAAAGATGTTACACCGGAGCTTTCTTTGCCCTTCAAAGAGCGATTGATAGCCTTTCGGGCAAGACACCTCGGAGAGACCCTTGCCGACATCCCGAAGCCTGCCGCTGGAAGGCTGGGGGACATCTTGAAACCCCTTCAGCAGATCATCCGCTTGGTCAAGCCGGAGCGGGAGTCGTCCTTTTTAAGACTGATCAGGCAGATTGAATCGGAGAAGCTGATCGAAAAGGCGGACAGCCTGGAGGCTCAGATCCTTACGGTCTTGGTCAGGCTGGAGGATCAGGTAGAAAGAGGGATGCTCCCTGTGAAAAAGATCACCGATGCCTTCAATGAGGATAAATCCGAAAGGAGCCAGGTTACCTATCAAAGGATTGGTCGGAGACTTTCCGCTATGGGGTTTAAGAAGGCCAGGGCAAGCGATGGAGCCTCGGCAATCATTTGGGATGACGGGAATATAGAGCGGATGAGGGAGGTATATGGCTTGCGGAAAACGTCAGAAACATCAGAAACGTCAGGAGTGGGGGCTGATGTTTCTGACGATACTGATGTTTCTCGGAGCCCATTTTAGGGAGGGGTTCCCCACTCTTTGCTATTTGGATACCGCTATAATCCTAACCGGGCTGCCACGTCCTCGTAGTCCGGAGCCTCGGTGTAGAGTTTCTCGAACTCGCTCCGCGCCCGCCGGTGCTGACCGAGATCCTCGTAGACCAGGGCTCTTTCGTACCTGAGCGCCCGAAGCAGTTCCTCGGACCGGTCCTTCTTCCGGCGCAGGGCACCTGTCAAGGTCTCGCGAGCCGCATCCAGCAAGCCGAGCCCGCGGAGGGCCCTGGCCTTGTACAGCAACAGCGCGGTGTGGACCGTGGTCTCGTTCTCGATGCCTTTGGCCAGCCGCACGATCTTCCGGCAGACGTCCTTATCGCCCGGATGAACGTCCAGCAATAGCTCTGCGAGAGATAACTTCACCACCACGTCGTCTGGTTCAAACCGCCGGAGTTTTTCCAGGCAGGCAATCGCATCCTTCCAACGCTCCTGATGCTGGTAGACCTCTACCAGGCCCAGCAGCACCCCCCGAAGATTCGGGCCCACATGGGCAGACACATCGTCGGTGATGGGGAGGCTCATCTCGGCGGAGATACCATACTTGGAAAGGTAGCGGCCCAGGCGGCTGTGTTTCTCGACCGCCATTGCCAAGTAGTCCGCAGCTTCTTCCAGTCGATTCTTCTTCAGCGCCAGGAAACCGGCAAGGTACGCGCCGTCGGCCAGGTGGACGGCCTTCTCGA
>CAZHMN010000126.1:0-5941 GCA_964533705.1 uncultured bacterium | reverse complement strand
TTCATGAAGTCGTCTTCGACGGGTCGGGGCTGGCGTCGGGGGTGTATATTGTGCGACTTAAGGCGGGGGATCTAAGCGCCAGTGAAAAGATGGTACTGATGAAATAAAAAGATCGTACAAGGTCGTTTCAACCAGGAGATGCGAAGCAGAACGCTTCGCATTTTCTTTTCTTAGGCCTTGACCTTAAACGAATGGGTGGCTATATTCTGAAGAATAGTAAAATCAAGATTATTAGGACTGAAAAAATTGTATTTCAGCATTGTTTTACGCTGGGGTGATTTTTTATATGATTTTAATGGTACTTTGGGGAAAAAGCCTTTATCTTTGAAAACGGATTAAAATCTACTTTTCCAGGCTCTCACTTTGCCGTTTCAACGCATCGCGGCTCTGATATTTAATATTTATAGCCGTCGCTATACCTATTTGCCTTCAAATTAATCGAATCGAGAACATCAGCAGGGGACAACCCATGAAACGTTCGGCCTGTATCCTCTCCGCCGCCGTGTTTCTTCTCGCCGCGGGATGCACTATCGAACAGCCCGGCACTCCCCGGTGGGAAGTCGAAGTGACCATCCCGATCGCGGATAGAATGTACGCTCTAAATGAAATCATCGCCGACACGATTGAAGCCGACACGGCTGCCGTCTGGGTATCGCTCAACGGTGAAACTCTCTATTTGAATTTTGCCGACTCGCTGGAGAAAACCATCATCGGTAATGAAATTCAGGTTTCAGGCATATCTAAAGTTGTGGTCGCTAAGGTGGGCGTGCTCAACGTTAATGCGCCGGGGACAAGATCCACCTATTTTCCGATTCCCGAACTGGAGCCGCTATACGGGCAGACCGTACCGGTGTTTCCCTTTAGTTTCGGACCCATTCAGCAGGAATTGGAGGAATTCGACGAATACGATTGGGCTTACCTGCATTCGGGCAGCGCGCAACTGACGGTAACAAATAACCTTGCGGTTCCATTGAATACACTAATGATCGAGGTTTACAATAGAGACCCCTACTACAAGCTGCTCGAATGGAATATTAATACGCCCTTGTCGGTTGGAGGTCAGGCTACGCAGGCTTTCCCACTGCCCGCCGGGCCGAAAATTGACAACTGGATGGAAGTTCACCTGAGTGGAGATACTCCCGGATCGGAAACACCCGTGTATATTGATGAAAACAGCAACATTCAGGTGGACATTGAGCTTTCCACGCTGGAAGTTGACAGTGCACTGGCGCGTTTCCCGGCTCAGAGTTTCAGTGAAGATACGACCTACGCCGTCGAAGAGGACGACTCGGTGAAAACTGCCATTATAAAACAGGGAACGGTATCCTATTCCATTACCAATCATACCAATTTCTATAACGTTACAACCTTCAAGTTACTGGACTTCACTCTGGATGGCGTGCCCTATACCGAAACCATAACAATAGCTCCCAACGAAACTCATACCGAAAGCAATTTTTCGTTGGTGGGTTATCAATATTCTCGCCCTGAACAGGACAATAAAATACAGGCACAGGTCTGGAGTGACATCTTAGATACACGATACCCGCCCTACCCGAATCCGGACGATTACGTTTATTTCAGCAAAGAAGATACAATCGTTACGAACTTTTCGGTTTCCCCCCTTTACTTCAGTAAATTCGAGGGCTATGTGGATGATCGAACCCTCGATTTCGGCGAACAAGTTCAATATTTCGAGGACATACCCGAGGGATTGGATTCACTCGAGGTTGAGGCGGCCAGCGTATCCATTCAGCTCTCGAGCGTGATCGGCGCGCCTCTGGAAATAAACTTGGCCCTGGACGCCTACAAAGGCAGTCCCGTTCCAGCCGCCAGTTTTTCCATTGATAATCTGGAGATACCTGCAGGAGATCTCGAAAATCCAATGGTCTTGGACACGGTTTTTACAGGTCTTGAGGCCATTGTCAATATATTGCCCGAATACATTATTCTAACTGGTCAGGCGCGGGTTCACGGCCAGGTGGACGTCGAAGACTGGCAGTGGGTTGAGGGCAAATACCGGATTTTTTCGCCATTTTCTCTGGCCATCGGTGGAAGCACACTTGAGCCGGAGATAGCAGTGATTGAGGACGGTTTTGACAATAAGCTGAACCAAGTTGATCTCACCATGAATCTCGAAAATCACGTCCCCTTGGACGGCGAAGCGCTCATTCTGGCCAGTTACGATTCCCTGCAGCTTGTAGATTACAATCCGAACGGAGCCCTCGTTGATACCTTTTTCCAGATGCCACTGCCTGATCCAGTTGTTAATCAAAACGGTTATGTGATTGAGGCGGGCATTTCGAATGAAGAGAACACTCTGGATTATAGCCAGTTAGAGATGTTTGCTGGGGCGAGTGAAGAACAACCTTTATTCGTTAAGACATTTATTCGGATTAATTCGACAAACGGCCAGGTGGTACATTTTCAACCTGACGATCACCTTACGGTAGGAGCCAGCGCACATCTACTCGTGGACATAGATTTCGAGGATGAGGACGAAAACGGGGGAGGACAGTGAAATGAAAAAGACAGTAATTTTAACCCTGTTTTTGCTTCCGATGGGCGTCGCCTGGGGACAGACGGGATTTAGCGCTCGGAGCATGGGAATGGCCGGTGCTTACCAGGGGATGTCCAGAGGCGCTGAAGTGTCGCTCTGGAACCCGGCCAACCTGGCGCTTCCGGATGGTCCCAGGATGAGCGTTGACCTTTTAGGGGTCGCGATGAACCTGGGGAACAACAGCTTCAGCCTCAGTCTTTACAATGATTATTTCAGTGAAAATTATTTTGACGAACATGAAAGTTGGGATGAGGCAGCTAAAAACACGATTATCGGAGAAATCCCTTCAGGCGGTCTAAAGGTATACAACCGGTTACAGATCACATCACTGGCTTTTTCCTATGAGCAATACGCGCTGGCTCTTAATACCTTTTGCTACGCCGACGGTCAGTTGCCTCAAGATCTGCTGGAGGTACCCCTTCAGGGTTTGGGCACTGAACCGGTAAATTTAACCGACATTGAAGGTGAAGCGATTTTCGGGACGGAGATTGTTCTGTCGGGCAGTAGAATGCTGCATCCCGATTGGGACTGGCTGGAATATCTCACGGTGGGAGCCAGTTTTAAGTATTTCATCGGACACGCCTACGCCACGCTGGACGAGGCCGGGGGAGTCATCATCTCCAACCCGGACACGATTGCGGTCAACGGAAACTACAAGGCCTTTCTGGTCGCTCCATTCGACGATAAAGGGAAAACCGGCAGGGGCGTAGGACTGGATCTGGGATCGGCGGCAAAGATTAACGAAAAACTGACTGTCGGGCTTTCCATTCACAACTTTTTCGGCAGTATCCATTTCGACGGTGCTGAAGAGTATCTGGGGAGTTTCGCTTTCAACGAAAAGGGATTGAATCAGGATGAATTCGACAATTTCGGGGACTATCTGGATAGCGTGGCCGTGGATAATGACACCTCTTTTGCCTCTGGTGAGGATCTCAGTTACGCCCTCCCTAAATCCTTCACTCTATCCGGCACTTATCGCTTGAATCCTAAGATCACAGTTGAGGCTGATTACCAGCAGGGTTTGAACAACACCGCCGGGGGCACGACGACGCCTCGCCTGGCCGCAGGAGCCGAAGCGCGTTTCTTAAGCTCTCTACCCATCCGGTTCGGTTTTGCGCTGGGCGGCATCCAGGGCACCACTCTGGCTTTCGGATTTGGATTGGATTTAAAGGCCTATCAGTTGGATTTCGGTTTTGCTTACCAGCGGGGGCTGTTTTACGGATCGAAGGGCATCAATTTCGCTCTGTCCCAGAGGATTACCCTATAAATTCAATGAAAAAGTTAGTATAGAATTCGCACAGGACACCGAAGGCGGCCTTACGGTCGCCTTTTTGATTGCAAAACTATTGCTCACTTGGGGATTTTAATGAGCACAGAGCGATGAAGGATGGATTATAAATTCGTTGATCTTATGGGTCATAAAGGCTATTTTATGTACCTATTAAGATCAATATCAAACCGTTACACTAATGCTCGAAAGTAATTTCCAGTCCACCAAAATGTCATTCCTGCGCCACGAAGAGGTCCCTACGGGAAAAGCAGGAATCTATTTCGCTGTTATTATTAAACCTGGATTCCCGCTTGCGCGGGAATGACAACTCATGGGGCATATGATAATCGGAAATTACTTTTGAAAACCAGTATATCCGAGCTTGCGTTCACAAAAAGGAGAAGCTTATGAATGCCAAAAGCACAACTCGTGAGAGCCTCGTAAGAGCCTCACGGCTTACGGCCTCCATGCTGGCGTTAATCATAATCTCTACCATGGCGATGACTGGAACTGCCTTTGCCCGTACCGGGGATACCGTTAAGGTATTTTCCACACCGGGATCCTGTCCGACAGGATTAGCCTTCGATGGAAAACTGTTATGGCTGGCCGACCTGAAAACGGATCAGCTCTATGGCATCAATCCGGATAATGGTAACGTGGAACGCAGCATGGCTGCACCGACGTTCCGGCCTCTGGGGCTGGCCTTCGATGGCGAAAGCCTCTGGTGCGTCTGCGGCGAAGAAGAGCGCCTTTACCGCATCCGGCCGAGCGACGGCCTGGTGACGCGCACCTTTGAATCACCCGTTTCGAAGCCGACTGGCTTAGCCTGGGACGGAAATTATCTCTGGGTAGCCAGCCGCTCAGCCAAAGAAATCCATCAGATCAGCCCGGATGACGGCACCACCATCCTCTCCTTTCCCTCTCCGTCCCGGTATCCTCAGGGATTGGCGTTCGACGGCCGGTACTTGTGGGTGGCGGATCGGATCAAAGACCGCATCTACATGGTCAGTCCGGAGAAAGGTGAAGTCGTCCTCATGTTCGATGCACCGGCTCCCTACGCGGACGGTCTGGCCTGGGATGGCAAGAACCTCTGGAACGTTGACTTCCAATCCGATTCCCTCTACTGCATCTTGGTCGGGGATGGAGACCTGTACAGCAGGAAAGATGAAAAAAATCAGCAGGTGGAGTTCTCGCACGAAATACGCAACTACGGTCCGGGATCGGTCGAGAGTCTGGACATTTACATCGCCGTACCGCAAGATCTACCCAACCAGTCCCTCCTGTCAGAACCGAAGTTTTCACCCGAACCGACGGATTTCCTGACCGACCGCTGGGGACAGAAGGTGGCTCACTACGCGGTGAAGGATCTTGCAGCAGGCACGATCAACCGGGTTTCAATGACGGTTCAGGCTAGAATGTGGGACACCAATTATTTCATTTTCCCCGAAAAAACCGGTAAACTCGGCGACATCCCCAAAGAGATCCGCACTCAATACCTGGCCGATGATGAGAAGTTCTCACTGCAACATCCCACCATACAAAAAGCGCTGGCTGAAGCGGTGGGTGGCGAAGAAAATCCCTACTGGATCATGCGCAAGATCTTCAACTACGTGATTGATCATATGTATTACGAGCTCTCGGGTGGCTGGAACACCGCACCAGCGGTGCTGGAAAGGGGCAACGGATCCTGTTCGGAATATACCTTCGTCTTCATCGCTCTTTGCCGGGCGGCAGGCTTGCCGGCGCGCTACGCCGGTTCCATCGCTATCCGCGGCGATGATGCCAGCCTGGACGACGTCTTCCACCGCTGGGCCGAGGTTTACCTGCCCAACTACGGCTGGATTCCGGTTGATCCCTCACGCGGAGATAAGGCCACACCTGAAGAACAGGCGGAATCCATCGGTCACGCGTTCAATAGCTGTCTGATCACGACAATCGGTGGCGGCAATTCCGAATACCTGACCTGGACCTATAATTGCGACGAAAAGTGGACTTCCAGAGGCAAGTGCAAGATTTTCACCGAACACATCGGGGAATGGAATCCCATTGTTGGGGAATAGGAGTTTAGGGTTGGGGATTGAACTAAAGGGCGCAGGAGGTGCGCCCTTTTT
>CAZHMN010000125.1:0-6313 GCA_964533705.1 uncultured bacterium | reverse complement strand
CCCTCATCCAGATGGCAACCGGCGCAGGCAAGACCTTCACGGCCATTACCTCTATTTACCGCCTGCTTAAATATGCAAATGCTTCCCGCATTCTTTTTCTGGTGGACACCAAAAACCTGGGCGAGCAGGCGGAACAGGAGTTTATGGCCTACCTGCCAAGCGACGATAACCGTAAATTCACCGAGCTGTATAACGTGCAGCGCCTTTCATCCAGCTATATCGCCGACTCAAGTCAGGTGGTTATTTCAACCATTCAGCGTCTTTACTCTATCCTCAAAGACGAACCTCTGGACGAGGCCGCGGAGCTGGAACACCCGGCCGAACACCGGCTGACCCGCAAGGAGCCCCTGCCGCAGATCACCCGTGAATTGCTGGACGCGGTTGACCCGGACCGCATCGACCAGAAGGCCCGGCAGGAAAACAACCTGCCGTCCGATGCCGAACCGGACGAAGAACAGCGAAAACAGGCCGCCTCGACCCTGGCGAAACAGGCAACAGCCGTGTTCAACGGCGAACTGAATGAAATGCTGGAAAATATCCGCCGCAGTCACGAGCAGGTGATTGACAACCAGAACATTGACAAGCTCGTCCGGGCAGAATGGGATGGCGACGCCAGGGAAAACGCTGAAGAACTCACCCGGGAGTTTGCCGACTTTCTGCGGGAGAACAAAGATGAGCTGCTGGCGCTGCGCATCTTCTTTGAACAACCTTTCCGCCGCCGGGAAGTCACTTTCCAGATGCTGCAGGATGTCTTGGAAAAGTTGCGCACCGACAGGCCTAAGTTGGCCCCAGTCCGTGTCTGGGAGGCTTTCGCCATGCTTGATGATGTCAAGGGCACATCGCCCGTGAGCGAACTGACCGCCCTGGTTTCCCTTATCCGCCGGGTGACCGGCATCGACGGCAAGCTGACCCCGTTTTCAGAAACCGTGAACCGCAATTTCAAGACATGGATCTTCAGGCGCCACCAGGGAGCCGGAGAAAAATTCACCGAGGAGCAGATGTCCTGGCTGCGCATGATCCGCGACCACATTGCAGCGTCCCACCACCTGGAACGGGACGACCTGGAACTGGCGCCCTTTGACGCCAACGGCGGCTTGGGGAAAATGTGGCAGCTCTTTGGCGAGGACATGGACCGGATCATTGACGAGATGAACGAGGTGCTCGCGGCATGACAAGTTCTTTGCCATATCCATGGATGCAAATCTCATTGGAAGAGATTGCAACAGTAGTCCAGGGGCAGAGCCCTCCGGGACACTCATACAATGAGAGAGGGGAAGGGTTGCCATTTTTTCAAGGAAAAGCAGAATTTGGTGAGATATATCCAATTATCAAAAAATGGTGCACTCTTCCTAAAAAAGAAGCATATCCAGGCGACATTCTCTTCTCTATAAGAGCCCCTGTAGGTCCAACCAATCTGGCCAATGTTCATTGTGCAATTGGACGTGGTCTTGCAGCTATTCGTCCCATGGATGATATGCCTTCTAAATATCTTTTATATTATTTGAGATATTCCAATCGAGGTCTTGCAGCACAAGCAACGGGAAGCACATTTCAGGCTATTAGCGGTAAGTTACTATGTGAATATCCTGTTATGGTAGCCCCCCTCCCCGAACAACACCGCATCGTAGCCAAGATCGAGCAGCTATTCTCCGAGTTGGACAAGGGCGTGGCCGAGCTGAAAAAGGCACGCGAAAAGCTGGAGCTGTACCGCCAATCATTACTGAAGGCCGCCTTTGAGGGCAGGCTCACGGAAGCATGGCGAAAGGAACACGCAGACGAACTTGAATCCGCCGATGAACTGCTGGCCCGCATCAAGGCCGAACGTGAAAAACGCTACCAGCAGCAACTGGACCAGTGGAATCAGGCGGTCAGGAAATGGGAGGCCCAGGGCAAACCCGGCAGGAAGCCAACCAAACCCCGCAAGCCCAAGAAACTGCCGCCGCTCACCAAGGAAGAACTGGCCGAGCTGCCGGAATTGCCGGAGGGGTGGGTGTGGTTCAGGGTAGCACATTTATGTGAGGTTGTTCGTGGCGGCTCACCAAGACCAGCAGGTGATCCGAAATACTATGGTGGTAACATTCCATTCCTAAAGGTGGCTGATATAACGGGAGACACAAATCCGTATTTGGAAAGTTTCACTTTTACGATCAAGGAGGCAGGACTTACCAAAACCAGATTGGTAAAAGCAAATACACTTTTGCTCTCCAACAGTGGAGCTACTCTTGGGGTTCCTAAAATTTGTACATTTGAAACTACTTTTAACGATGGCATAGCTGCATTTTTGGGTGTTGATGAAGATATTCTGCTTTATCATTACTATTTTTGGATGAGTAATACACGAAAGCTTCGTTCCGTTAATCAAGGTGCTGCCCAGCCTAATTTGAACACCAATTTAATCAAGGAGTATCTATTTCCTGTTTGCTCAAAAGCAGAAATGATAGCTGTAGCGGATAAATTAGACCGCATATTTTCCACCATAGAAAATGTGCAGAATACTCTGCAGAGAGAGCTAAGCAAAGCCGAAGCCCTCCGCCAATCCATCCTCAAAAAGGCCTTTTCCGGCAGGCTGGTGCCTCAGGACCCCAATGACGAGCCTGCCTCGGAGCTCCTGAAGCGCATTAGGGCGGAGCAAGAAGCCTGTACGGGCACGGCGCGCCGGTCGCCCCAACGGAGGCAACGCAAATGACCTACCGCCCTCCCTGCACCGTCACACCGGCCATCGAGCGGATGCTTGGTAACATCTGCGAGATGGTGGGCCGTCTTTCGCTTCCGGCCCAGGAAGACGACCTGCGGCTGCGGCGGATCAACCGCATCCGCACCATCCGGGGCTCTCTGGCCATCGAGGGCAACACCCTGTCCGAAGAGCAGATCACCGCCATCATGGACGGCAGACGGGTGGTTGCGCCACCTCGTGAGATACAGGAGGCGCGAAACGCCATTGAAGTTTACGACCGGCTGGAAGATTGGGACCCTAACAGCGAAACAGATCTGCTTTCGGCTCACGAAATCATGATGCGGGGCCTGATGGATTCTCCCGGCCGCTACCGGAGCGGCGGGGTGGGAGTCATGGGTGGAAATGAGGTCATCCATGTTGCTCCGCCCGCAGGCCGGGTGCCAATTCTGATGGGTGATCTTTTCAAATGGCTCCAGCGCAGCGAACGCCACCCCCTGGTGGCAAGTTCGATTTTTCATTACGAATTCGAGTTCATCCATCCCTTTGCAGACGGTAACGGCCGCATGGGACGGCTATGGCAGACCCTGATCCTCACCAGATGGAAACCCATTTTCGCCATCACTCCTGTGGAAAGCATGGTGCATGCCCGTCAGCAGGAATACTACGAGGCCATTGGGGAAAGTACAAAGATCAGCGACTCCGCGCCGTTCGTGGCGTTCATGCTCGAAGCAATAAGTGAGGTCATAGGGAATATCGGCAGCGACCAAGCAGCCGACCAAGTAACCGACCAAGTAAAGGCATTGTTATTGCTCATGGGCGGAGAGTTCATGTCCGCTGCGGAAATGATGACCGGACTTGGACTTTCGCACCGGCCGACCTTCCGGAAAAATTATCTGCAACCGGCTGCTGAAGCCGGATTTCTGGAGATGAAATATCCTGAGAAACCAAAACATCCTGGGCAACGCTATCGGCTGACAGCAAAAGGCAAAAGAATGAAGGCATTACTGGGAGAACAGGCACCATGAACACCGGATCCATAGTTCAAAAAATCTGGAGCTACTGCGATGTCCTGCGGGAATTTATCGACTTGTACAATCCGGCAAACCGCCATGAACGGAAAGAAACCTGGCACCCAGAAAGGAACCCGGAAGGCCGCTGGCGTAAGTTCAGTTACAAAGAGATTATCTCCCGCGATAAAACCAGCCTCGATATTTTATGGCTGAAAGACGCCAACCTGACTGACCTAGATAACCTTCCGGAACCGGAAGTTCTGGCAGAGGAAATCGTCGAAAATATCGAAGCGGCCCTGGCAAGCTTTCGGGAGGTCGCGGATGAACTGAACGGCGAACATCGATAGCGAAGAATCCGGAAGGCAAAGAGCGGAACTTTCTGTGTTGCTATCGATGTCTATGACAAAAATACGAGAAACCCATAGACAACTCATGGATTTCTCGTATGAAATCAAGTCGAGGTTGGTAACTACACCGATGAGTGTGTGCTCAAGACTCAGGTTATGACACCACCGCGTTTAATATGGCAGCGGGAATTGAAGAAAGGTCTTCCATGAAATTTATAAAAAAATTAACCAATCAGGTTAACCTTTTTTCTTGACTGGGGATTGGTTTGAATATATCATTTAAGAATAAAAAGCTGGCCAAGTCCTTCAATGAAGGGGAGCAGCTTGAAAAGATTCACGGGACCAAACGTGCGAGAAAAATTAGGATTCGTTTGGCTGAACTCAGGGCGGCCAAAAGTCTTATGGATTTTTGGCCTCCAAAGAGCGGACCAAGCCGATGTCATGAACTGACACAGGGACGACGGCGAGGACAACTATCCATGGACCTGGATCATCCCTACCGCTTGATTTTTATTCCTGACCACGGTCCGGTTCCCAGGCATGAGGATGGCGGTTTGGACTGGTCTCTGGTTACCGCCATTACGATTCTTGGGGTGGAGGACACCCATGAGTAACAAACATACCAACCAGTACGTACCGGATTATATTGTAACGCCGGGAGAGGTCCTTGCAGATTATCTTGCAAGTCTGGGGATGACGCAGGCCGAATTGGCGGCCAGAACCGGCCTGGCAAAAAAAACCATTAACGAGATCATCAAGGGTAAGTCACCCATTACCCACGAGACTGCACTGAAGTTTGAGCGCGCGTTGGGTCGACCGGCCCATTTCTGGAACAATCTGGAACGTCAATTTCAGGAAGACCGGATTCGTCTGGCGGAACAGCAGAGGCTGGAATCCTGGCTTGGCTGGTTAAAGAAAGTTCCGGTCAACACTATGGTCAAACTGGGTTGGATAGCAAAGCATAAGGACAAAAATGACCAATTGGAAGCGGTCCTGCGCTTTTTTGGGGTGGCCTCACCTGAACAATGGCAGGAGGTCTGGCAAGAGTACCAGGTTGCCTATCGTCAGACTCAACGCTTTGGAATCTGCGCTGAATCAGTGTCCGCCTGGTTGCGCCGGGGTGAAATTGAAGCGCGGGAAATCAGGTGTGCGCCATTTGACCGAAAATGTTTTCTGGAAATTCTTGATGAAATTCGTGACCTGACCAGAGAATCCCCGGACATTTTTGTGCCTGAACTGGTAAACTTAGCCGCCTCTGCCGGGGTAGCCGTGGTTTTTGTTCCCGAACTTCCCAAGACTGGTGTTTTTGGAGCAACCAGATGGCTGAAAGGCAAGGCGGTTATTCAACTAAGCCTGCGTTACAAGAGCAACGACCACCTCTGGTTCACTTTCTTCCATGAAGCCGGGCATATTCTCAAGCATGGCCGGAAGGAAATCTTCATCGAGGGCAATGGCCTGGACGGAGAAAAAGAGGAAGAGGCCAATGCCTTTGCCCGCTACAAGCTCATTCCGCCAACCGCTTACCGCCGTTTTCTTTCCACTTGGGATGGCCGCTCCCTGGAGCCGATTCAAAGGTTCGCCGAGGAAATCAGTATTGCGCCGGGGATTGTTGTTGGCCGACTACAACATGACAACTGCCTGCCAAAATCCCACGGCAACAAACTTAAGGTTTTTTATCGTTGGACTTATGCACCATGATCATTTCAGGGAAAATGTTTAAATTGGTATTTGAGGCGGAAAGACAGCCATGGCAATGACCCGTTTCCACCAGAGGGATAATTTTGGGCTGGAGACTCGGGTTATGACAACAGCACGTCTGATATGGTAATGGGAATCCACCTTCGCCCTAACGGGCTTCGGCGGACAAGTCGAACGCCCGCCTACCTGCCGAAGCCTCAGCGCAGACAGGTCCATTCTCTGTTTGGGGATTACGGCTTGCGCGGCAGACGGAACGCAAGCCTTGAGGCGAGTCCCGAAGGGATGCCACTGCGAAGCAGGGCACAAAATGTGGAGAAAAACATTTACCGCGCAGGGACGCGGATGCGCCGTCGCCCTGACGGGCTATGGCGGCACAAGGAACGGCAAAACAGATAGTTACAGGCATTTTAAAGAGCCTTCTGTTTTAGAGACTGGATTTCCGAAAGGCGGCGGGCCCTCCAGTATTTGCAAAAAGACAACCCGTCTCTCCGCAGGTCTTCTCCTGGACGACGGGTTTTCTATTTCTGCATCTGGGGAAATGAATGAGAACTGGTGTTTATCTGTTTTTCCCTGATTATGTTTTA
>CAZHMN010000124.1:3822-6456 GCA_964533705.1 uncultured bacterium | reverse complement strand
CCTTTCCAGAATTTGCTTTTTCGTCGGGTTCGATAGGATGTGCTTTTGCAGCTTCATTAATCTTTTTTGCCAAAACGTCCATGTCGCACGGTTTGGCTAGGTAGTCGTACACCCCACGTTTCGAGGCCTCAAATGCCTGTGGAACCGAACCGTGACCTGTAAGAATGATTATCGGAAGATCCTGGTGCTCCTTTCGCAGGCGTCGGGAAACTTCCGCCCCATCTATACCGGGCATCTTGACATCCAGCACGAGGACATCAAAAGGTTGCTCTTCAATCTTTTTTAAAGCTTCAATGCCATCGCGGGCTGTGACGACCTCCAGACCTCTTTTTTCCAGGGCTGGGGCCGCTGACGCCAGGAATTCCTCCTCATCATCCACGAGGAGAAGCCTGATATTATGTTTCTTTTCGCTCATGATTTTCCCTATCTATCTATTCTTGAGTTTTCATAATCAGCAGTTGGAATATGTATATAAATGGTTGTGCCGTGCCCCACTTGACTTTCAACCTCAATCTTGCCTCCCCATGTTTGAACGATACCATAGCAAACCGAGAGCCCCAGTCCCGTTCCCTTTCCAACCGGCTTGGTGGTGAAGAAGGGTTCGAAGATGCGATCGAGTGATTCCGGTGGAATCCCCAAGCCGTTATCGCTGACCTCGAGGAGCAATTCATTATCCTGATGCCGGACAATTATATGGATTTCTCCACCCCGAGGCATCGCCTGAAGAGAATTATTGATCAGATTGACGATAACTTGTTCCAGCTCAACTGGATCAACCCAAATCTCGGGTAAATTTTCCTCAGTCTCGAGCAACATTTTGACGTTTCTAACGTTGGCCTGCCGTTCCAGTAGAGCAATAATTTCCTTTAGACTCGTTGTAATATCTATGAATTTTGGCTCGGTTTCGCTCTTCCTGCCAAATTGCAGCATTTTCGTAGTGATGCTGCGGCAACGGAGCACCTGGCGCTTGATACGATCTAACGATTCGATTAGCTCGGCGCGGTTTTCAGCATCCTCGGGCATTTCTTCGACGATGTCGCTGATATTGGTCTGATCAGCGCTGATGACCGCTAATGGATTATTAATTTCATGAGCGAGTCCGGTCGCCAGCTCTCCGATTGAAGCCAGCTTGGCTGACCGCATGAAGGCCCGATACATTTCCTCCCGCCGCTCATTGGCTCGGTCAATTTGATCCGTCAGATGTCGGGTGGCCAGGAAGGTCGTCACGACCAGCAGCACAATGGCCATTAGCACTATTATAGCGCCTTTAGCGATGGCGTTGGTTACCGGAGCGCGTACTTCGGCGGCGTCTTGCTCGGCGACCAGCAGCCAGTTATCGTTATTGATCCAGGTTGTGACTTGAATCTTCGTGCTGCCGTTCACCTTTACCTTTTGATCCCGTACACCCGGGTAATAATCCAAACCGGTCATGGGAGACGCATCTAATACCGATCCATTTTTCGGTGCAGTCTGGTATAGCCCTGATCGGTTGACGATGAAAACATTGCCCGTTTCGCCCAGCATACTCGTACGAACTATGTCGTTAAATTGATCGCTGTTGATGGTCGCTCGTAGTATCCATTGATCCGAATCCTCTTCTTTCCGGACGGCTATTATGCAGTGAGGAACCTGCCTGAAACCCAGAAAAATATCGCTGATATAAGATCCTTCATCCATAACCTCTATAAACCAGGCTGTATCATAGTAATTCCTATCCAACAAATCGTATGGACCCACGTAGGCCAGATGTTCTCCGTCCGATGCGATGACGCCAAGATCTATGAATCCTTCGTTGCTGGTTTTGTTCAGGTTGCTTAGCAGATTCTGAAGTGTGCTGAAATCCGTGATCTCCGCTAAACTGTGAGAAGAAGCGAGAAGTCGCAGGGAATTCAACCGTTCTGTCAGGTAGGATTCGATGGCACGGGAATGGCTTTCCACAACTGTACGTTGAACTTCCAGAGACTTTTGTTCCAGCAATCGGCCGAATACTATCCAGGCACCGACCCCCACTATACAGAGAGGCAAAAGGGAGACCACCAGTAAAACGGCTATGATCCTGGAACGGAGACTCTGTGATTTCATAGGCTTTAATCCCTGCTTCTATTTATTTTATGCCTTCCGTATCGAAGAGGTAAATCTGCCCTGTAGAATTGAGCCGATATTCGATGATTACCTCGCGAACACTCCCGATGAAATGACAACAGGCCAAGTTTTATATCTTACGCGCCGTTTTGTAGGCCGTATGAATAGCATCGAAAATTTTCCCCGGATTGACGCAATCCCCAATGGTGTAAACTTCCAGTTTTGTTTTTTCCCTTAATTTTTCGGCCAGCTCTTGGTCTGGTTGATGGCCCACGGCCAAAAACACTGTATCACCTGAGATTTTGAAGGCCTCCTCATTCTGCTTAACGATGACCCCATCATCAACGATTTCTTCCAATTTATTTCCTTCGTATACCTTTATTTGAGATATAGCCAATTTCTCGCGTAAGGCGGTTTGATCGGTCTCGGTGCAATCCATCAGGATTTGATTCTTCATCTCGACGACGACCACCTCTTTGTTGTGTTCATCCAACCACAAAGCAGCCTCAATCCCAACTATGCCCCCACCCACTACGATGACTTTTTTGCCGA
>CAZHMN010000124.1:0-3722 GCA_964533705.1 uncultured bacterium | reverse complement strand
GCCCCAAGCAGTGATCCTCCGAGTTGCCGCTTTTCGTACAAGGTGACTTCATGCCCTCTGACAGCGCTTACTCTGGCAGCTTCCATGCCCGCTGGTCCCCCACCGACTACGGCGATGTTCTTACGAACCTCAGCGAGTTCTATTTCGAGTTCACCCTCGCGGCCGACCGTAGGGTTGACTGCACACGTAACCGCCTTGAATTTAAAGAAAGACCTCTCAAGGCAGCCTTCATTGCACCGGATACAGGGTCTGATGTCTTCCGGCCTGTCTTCCCGTAGTTTCCTGACCCAATGCTGATCCGCCCACAGAGGACGCCCTAAACCAATGAAGTCCGCTTTCTCCGTTGCCAATATGTCGGCGGCCAATTCGGGCGTTGTAATCGATCCGGAGGCAATGACGGGAACTCGAACTGCTTTCTTTATTGCTTCGGCGGCCCAGACGTTATGCCCGGCAGGTATGGCCATAGGACTGATCTGGTGGATCATCTGTTGGTTATCCCCCCCAGATACGTGAATGGCATCAATTCCCTTCGACTCCAATACTTTGCAAACTTCAATGGTTTCCTCGATACCGAAACCATCGGGTTCATAATCTGTACCGCTGAGTCGCACAGAAACGGGAAAGCCATCACCTACCCTGCGTCGTACACTTTCAAATACTTGGATCAGCAGCCTCATTCGATTCTCCAGCGATCCGCCGTATATGTCGTGTCTTTTATTGGTGTGAGGAGACAGAAAATTGGTAATCAGGTAGCCATGAGCACCATGAATCTCTATTAGTTCGAATCCTGCCGTCTTTGCTCTGAGCGCTGCTTCTCCAAAAGCTTCGACGATCGCCTCGATTTCAGGGATCGTCAGTGGTTCGGGTACGGCATTAGCACCCATCCTTTGATATAACAACGGCCAGGTAACTGCAGAGGCTGCCTTGATCGGTGGCGTCCCCAGCAACTTCTGACTGCCACAATGTTCGAGTTGAATTGCTGCCCTGCATCCTTCTTCTTTTATGTTTTCAGCTAACCAGGTCAATCCGGAAATGTGTTCATTATCGCTGATTCCCAGTTGACAGTGCGCCGATTTACTGGCGATTTTATCAATGTAGGCGTATTCGACGATGATCAGACCGGTGCCACCGCGTGCCAGTTCGCGATAGTGCCTTATCAAACGCTCGGAGACTGAACCGTCCATGTTACTTAGGCCGGTGGATTGAGGTGCTTTAACAATGCGGTTGGGTATTTCGACGCTACCGATCTTCCCCGGCTGAAGTAATCTTTGATAAGTTGTGGACATCTTTAAACCGCAGTCCCATAATCCGGTTTGAACATTAACTTACACCCGAGCCAATACAATTCGGAATTCCATATAAAACAAATACTGTTCCACTTGTTCATTATTTCACAAATAACTGTTTTCGTTAAACATCATCGCTGTTTTTATTAAAGTTTATTATTTCATTATTGCAATATAGCAAAGTTAGTTATTGCAGTATTGCAATAACGCGCCTGGGGGAACTAAATTTGGGAAAAATGAGATTGTGCGTTCTGGCTGATCACTCAGGATCGTGTGCAGTTGAGAGGTAGGGGGGTGGAGTATTGAGGATTTTTAAACTTCTTATTATTTGATCAATTCGTATTTCTTCATCTTTCTCCATAGAGTGCTCTTATCAATACCGAGAGCCTGTGCGGTTTTTCCTCGATGACCGTCAAATTTCTTCAGAGTTGAGCTGATTAAAACCTTTTCGGCCAGCTTGAGAGGAGCTTCAGTTGTGAGGGCCACATCTTCTTTTTCTTTACCATGATGAGTTATATGGAATTTCTCGGGGAGGTGGGCTACATCAATCATTTCATCGTGGCACATAACGAAAGCATGCTCCATGACGTTTTCCAGCTCTCTAACATTGCCAGGCCAATCGTATGCTTTCAGCAGTTTCAACGCGGACGAGGTAATCCCCATTATGCTCTTATTAAATCTTTGTGAGTTCTTATCGATTAGATTCTGGATTAAAAGCGGCAGGTCATCAATCCGATCCCGTAACGCGGGAAGGTGAATGTTGATGACGTTGATGCGGTAATAAAAATCTTCCCGCATTCGGCCGGCTTCAACCTCTTCGGTTAGATTCTTATTCGTCGCTGCTATAAGCCGGACATCTATTTTAATCGCTTTTGTGCCGCCTACTCTTTCAAATTGACGCGTTTCCAGTACGCGAAGTAGTTTCATCTGAATAGCAGGTGAAATATCACCGATCTCATCCAGGAAAAGAGTACCGCCCTGAGCTATTTCGAATCGTCCCTGTTTAGTCTGAAACGCTCCCGTGAAAGCCCCCCTTTCGTGCCCGAACAGTTCGCTTTCCAGCAACGTTTCGGCGAAAGCGCTGCAGTTGACGGCAACAAACGGATCGCTCCTTCGGTGACTGTTCAAATGAATCGCTCTGGCAACTAATTCCTTCCCGGTTCCGCTTTCTCCCGTTATCAAAACCGTACTGTTGCTCTTACTAACATCTTCGATTAATCCATAAACTTTTTCCATTCCCTCGCTCCGCCCGATAATATTGCTCAAGCGGAACCTGTTTGCCAGATGATTTCTGAGATTGCGTAACTCTGTGATATCCTGAAAGGACTCCACCGCACCGATGTGCTCTCCCTCAGCATTATAGAGCGGCGCCGTCGTCACCCGCACTGGAACCTTCTTTGAATCCTTTTTTGTAATGTAAAGTTCTATAAAACCGGCTCGATATACGCCCTCGGAAGCGCTCCTGGCGCGACCCCTGGGGCAGCCGTTCTGGCAATAACTGGTGTTGAAGATATCCCAGCATTTCCGCCCAATAGCCTCTTCCGCTTTATAACCCGTGATTTTCTCTGCTGAACGGTTAAACATTGTAATCGTGCAATCCTCATCTATGGTGAACGTTCCTTCCCATCGGCTGTTAAAGATGGCATCGAGCTTGTTCCTTTCGTTGATTAGCTCCAACGTCTTTTCCTTCAGCGAATTGTACAAAGGGAGGATCCTTTCCGGAATATGAAGGACGAGCACGGCTCCCTTAACCCCTTGATCGGTAAGTCGAATGGGCGAAAAAGAAGCAATCGCCGTAATACTATCTTGTTCCGCAGAAGTAATGTCAACTCGGACGGCTTTGATAGACCTACCATCATTAATAGTTTTTCTCAGGTAAGTATGTACCTTCTCCCAATTAGAGAAGAGAGAGCGGCAGTCCATCGATACGGTCTTCCAGGGGTCAAAGCCGGTCAGATGCTGCGCGGCTTCGTTGAGGAAAGTAATTTTCATCTCTGGGCTGATGATAATCACCCCTTCGGGTTCCATCAATTTCTCCCAGCCGTTTGCTGCAATGTCCTTCATCGTATTTCTAGGTCCGCAGAATTCCTTAACAGAAATCACAAATTCTCCATAAAATTTAACAAAATTCCCTTTCGATGTCAATGAATATCTGAGATTCGGATAAAGAGATCGAGCTGATTTAAATAAGTGAGAACAAGTGTCAATGTCTTCAATTGCCGTCAATCGCACACGGGATGGACTGCGGTATTTATTGCAAGATAACTTTATTTTTGTTACCTTTCAATAATTCCTCTAATCGCCGCACATGAAACCAACAAGATTAACGGAAACTCCTGAGACGCTGCTGATCCCCCTCTGGGCTCGAGCAAAAGAAACAGCCCGCTCGGACGCTATAATCAGGGACCAAAAAGCGTTGGAAATGCTCGAGAGGAT
>CAZHMN010000123.1:0-6463 GCA_964533705.1 uncultured bacterium | reverse complement strand
CCCCCGGGAATTCTTGCGAGGGCTTACAGACCATTTCCTGAATTTCCTGAAAGCTCGGGACAGCAATGCCGCGGCATTTATCGAGGCTCCAAAAGCGGTCCGTGACCGCTATACAGAACAAGCCGGCAGCTTCGATCTGAAAGACCTCCTTCGGATTCTGGCTATCTTACAGGAAGCCTTTAACGAGATCCGGCGCCACCCGCAGCCGCGCTTGAAATTGGAACTGACCCTGTTGCGGTTGGTATCTCTGGAGCACACCGTCCAGATTGAGGAACTGCTGGACGAAATCCGGAGCAATCCCGCTCAGGCGGGATCAGCAGCGCGCAGAGAAGCGACAACCAGGCCCTCCGCCAAGCGGAGCGCCCACGCCAATCCGCAGACACCGCAGACCACGAGTAACGCCAATCCGAATGGGGAAAATCCTCCGCCCCAGAGCGGGGTTACACTGGATCTGACCTCCATTCGATCGCGCTGGCACGAAATCGTGGATCAAATCTGCGAAGGGAGGATGCCCCTGGCCTGTCAGTTGAAGCTCGGAAGGCCGTTCAAGCTGGAAGACGGCGCGCTGTCTGTCGGCTTCGGAAACGACCTGCACGATCTTCAGCTCGAAAGATTGCAAAAGGTTGCTGCAGCCGGCAATCTGGATTCCGGTTTGCAGCGCTTCTTCAACGCCCCGCTTAGATTTCGCGTTGAACGGCTGCCCGAATCCGAAGCGGAAAAACTGGCGGCAGTGAACTCGGAGGAAGATCCCTTGGAAACCGAGCTGATTCGCTGTCTGGGAGCTAAAAGAATCAATTGACCTCTGATAATATGCCATCATCAAAATAGAGGCGCGCGATGAAACTATCCGGGATGGGCGGGCTCATGAAGCAAGCTCAGAAGCTCCAGGAGGACATGGCAAAGGCGCAAGCTGAGCTGGAACAAATGGAAGTCGAAGGCAGCGCCGGCGGCGGCGTGGTCACGGCAAAAGCTTCGGGCAAGCAGGAACTCATCGAAATCAAGATTGATCCTGACGTCGTGGACCCGAAGGATACTGAAATGCTCGAAGACCTGATCGTCGCCGCAGTCAACCAGGCCTTGAACAACGCCAAGGAAGTGGCTGAAGAAAAGATGTCCTCCCTGACAGGGGGTCTGATGAGCGGGCTGCCAAAGGGTTTTAAATTACCGGGATTGTGATACTTTTCGCTTGATACCTTATGACCTCTATACCCCCTACTCTGCAAGCGTTGATAGATGAATTTGCCCGCTTACCGGGCGTCGGCAAGAAATCGGCGCAGCGCATGGCGGTGCACATTTTGAAGCAGCCGCCGGAAACGGCCAAGAAACTCGCCGAGTCCCTTCTGGCCGTTAAAGACCGGCTGAGGCTGTGCCGCGACTGCTTTAACATCGCCGAAGGCGAGCGGTGCCCCATCTGCTCCGATCCCAAAAGGGACGGACAGATCATCTGCGTGGTCGAACAGGCTTCGGACATCCTGCCCCTGGAAAAATCCGGCGCCTTTCACGGATTATACCACGTCCTGGGGGGCGTTTTGTCGCCTCTGGATCATCAGGACGAAGCGGATTTGCACCTGAATGAACTGCTAAGCCGCGTGAAAAGCCAAAAAGTGCGCGAAGTCATCGTCGCCACCAACCCCACCACCGAAGGTGAAACGACAGCCATGCTGGTGGCGCAACGCCTAAAACCCAGCGGCGTTAAAGTCACCCGCATCGCCCGCGGCATTCCCGTCGGATCGGAGCTCGAATTCGCCGACGAGGTGACGCTGTCGAGGGCATTGGAAGGGAGAGGGGAGCTGTAATATATATAACGGCAATTAGAGAAATCCTATTATCAGGCAATCCCCAACTCTATCAATCTTCAAGGGAGATAGAATTATAAGATCTGGATAGCATTAAGGTCGTCGTCCAGGATCTGTACTGAGAAAGAAACAACTAACCACAATAAACAATACAGTTCCGAAAGTCATAAAGCGTATAGATCGAGGATAATATGGCACAAACTGACAAAAAAATGCTGGAAGTTCGCTGGCACGGCCGGGGCGGCCAGGGAGCGGTAACAGCCTCTAAGGTGCTGGCCGAATCGGCCATGTCACTGGGCAAGTACATTCAGGCCTTCCCGGAATACGGCAGCGAACGCCAGGGTGCGCCGGTCAAAGCGTTTACCCGCATCGCCGACCAGCGCATTCGGCAGCACAATCAGGTGACGTCACCCGATGTGGTCATCGTTCTGGATGCATCCCTATTGGATGCGGTGGACGTCACCGAGGGCTTAAGCGAAAACGGCACCCTGATCATCAATACCGAGGCCTCGCCGGGCGAGATGCGGCAAAAGCTAAACTTAGAAGGGCGTAAAGTTTACACCGTTGACGCCACCGGAATTTCACTGCGCAACCTGGGTAAAGCTATTCCCAACACCCCCATGATTGGGGCCTTTGTGGGAGCCACCAAAATGCTCGATCCCGAACTGGTTGCCGAGGATTTCAAGGTGAAGTTTAAAGATAAGTTCAAAAGCGAGATTATCGAAGGCAACGTTCAAAGCATCTTGGACGCTTCGAAGGAGGTCAGAGGAGAATGAAAAAATACCTGGAAGCAACCTACGAGAAACTCCCGCTGGCCGGTGTGATCGAGGAAGCAGGGAACGCAGAACAATATGAAACGGGAAGCTGGAGCACCTTCCGGCCGGTCTTTCACCCGGAAATCTGTATTCACTGCCTCTTCTGCTGGGTTTATTGCCCCGATAGCGCCA
Source organism: uncultured bacterium (assembly GCA_964533705.1). Classification (GTDB taxonomy): domain Bacteria; phylum Electryoneota; class B3-LCP; order B3-LCP; family B3-LCP; genus CAZHMN01. The sequence goes on along the minus strand of CAZHMN010000123.1, from coordinate 3,720 downwards.
TCTTGGTCAACGAGGAAAGCAAGGTAATCGGCATTGACTACGATCACTGCAAAGGCTGCGAAATCTGTTCGGTGGAATGCCCCACCAAACCTGAAAAAGCGATTACCATAGAGAAGAAATAACGAATCTGGAAAATTGGCCAACTTAGGCCTTTTCAAAGCATGTTTACACATAGAGGAAAATAAAATGCCTGAAAAACTGGCTTTAACCGGAAACGAAGCGGTCGCCCATGCCATGAGACAGATTAACCCTGACGTGGTCGCTGCTTATCCGATCACTCCGCAGACATCAATGATGCAGAAGTTCGCCGATTTCGTCGCCGACGGACTGATGGATTGTGAACTGGTTCTGGTGGAATCGGAACATTCGGCCATGTCGGCGGCGGTGGGCTCGCAAGCGTCCGGCGCTCGCACTATGACCGCCACGGCGGCGTGCGGACTGGCGCTCATGTGGGAAATCCTGGGCATCGCCTCGGCATACCGACTCCCCATCGTCATGCCTGTTGTCAACCGGGCTCTTTCCGGCCCCATTAACATTCAGGGAGATCATTCGGACACCATGGGCGCACGCGACTGCGGTTGGATTCACATCTTCAGCGAGAACGCTCAGGAGGCCTATGAAAACACGATTCAGGCCATCCGTATCGCCGAACATCCCGATGTCTTGACACCCGTGATGGTTTGTCTGGACGGCTTCATCATCAGCCACGGTGTCGAAGTCGTTAATATATACGATGATGATAAGGTCAAGAAATTCATCGGAGAGTACAAACCGCACTATTCCCTCCTAGACCCCAACCATCCGATCACGCTGGGCGCCATGGACTTCTCCGATTTCTACTTCGAGCACAAGGTTTCTCAGCTTGACGGCATCAACGCTTCTCCGCAGATCATTCTCGACGTAGGGCGGGAATTCAAGGAAACCTTCGGCGGTGAAGAGTGCTACGAGTACTTTGAAGCCTATAAGATGGATGATGCGGAATTGGGCGTCATTTCCCTCGGTTCGACTGCAGCAGCGGCCCGCCTGGTCGTTGATGAGCTCCGTTCTCAGGGCGTGGCCGCGGGATCGGTGAAACTGCGCGTCTTCCGACCCTTCCCCTACGAAGAACTCGCCAAAATCATCGCACCGCTCAAGGGCTGTGCCGTGCTGGATCGTTCCATCGCCTACGGCGGCGACGGAGGCCCGGTGCACATCGAGGTTCGTTCCGCTCTCTACGGACGTCACCCCGTGCCCGTCATGACCAATTACATCTACGGCCTGGGCGGCAAGCCGATTGAACCCGAACACATTATGACCGCATTCGACGATCTAAAAGAAGCGGTCGTCCAGGGTCGGCCCAGACGCCGTGTCGGCTACCTTAACCTGAAGGAAGAAGCCATGGCCATTGCATAAGCCTGGCGACCAAGATAACTGAAATAAGAATTCTGGAGATATAATGGCAAAACTAAAGGACTTAGCACAAAGACCCGAACGGCTTTCCGGCGGGCACCGGCTCTGCCCCGGATGTGGTGTTCCCGCCGTGGCACGCCTGGCTCTTCGCTCCACAGATGCTCACCTGGTCGTGGGAGCGGCGACCGGCTGCCTGGAAGTGTCCACTACGATATACCCGTACACCGCCTGGCGGGTCAGCTTCATCCACAACGCCTTCGAGAACGTGGCCGCCACAATCTCAGGCGCAGAAGCGGCCTATCGTGCTTTGAAGAAAAAGGGCAAAATAACCGAAGATTTCAAATTCATCGCCTTCGGTGGCGACGGCGGCACCTACGACATCGGCATCCAATCCCTTTCCGGGGCCATGGAACGCGGCCATAATATGGTCTATATCTGCTACGATAACGAGGCCTACCAAAACACCGGTAACCAGCGTTCCTCTTCTACCCCGCACGGCTCGAATACAACCACAACTCCAGTGGGTAAAAAATCCTTCGGGCGTAGTGGAAAGCGTAAGGATCTGACCGCCATCATGGCCGCTCACCACATTCCCTACGTTGCCCAGGCTACCACGAACAACTGGAAGGATCTGAGCCGCAAACTCAACCGCGCTCTGGAAGTGGAAGGGCCGGCTTTCATCAACGTGCTGACGCCCTGCGTACCGGGTTGGAAGTACGATGCCAGGGACACCATCAACATCTCCCGCCTGGCGGCGGATACCTGCTTCTGGCCCAGCTATGAAGTGGATAACGGAGTATGGAAGTTGAACTATGTGCCCAAAGTAAAGCGGCCCGTGGAGGACTTCCTGAAGCCGCAGGGACGTTTCCGGCACCTGTTCCGACCTGAAAACCGGCACGTCATTGACGAACTACAGCAGGAAGTTGACGAACAGTGGGAGAGATTGCTCTTCCTCTGTGGGAAAAAGTAACTCTCTTGGTTTAGCGCAATTCCCTGCGCAAGACAAACAGATGAGTGGCATGACTCTGCCGAATATACTGACCGGACTGCGCTTCATCCTGGTTCCGGTGATCATGATTTTCATCCTCTCGGACCGGATGGAGCAGCAGTTCCTGGGCACCTTTCTGTTCATTCTGGCGGCGCTCACCGATCACTTAGACGGCAAAATCGCCCGCCGGCGCCGGCAGGTTACTCAGTTCGGCAAATTCGCAGATCCGCTCGCCGATAAGCTGCTGACACTATCCGTATTCGTCGCCATTGTCCTGCGCCAGGAGTTAGCCAGCATAGCGATCTACCTGGCTATCTGGGTGGGAATCATCGCCGTGCGGGAAATCGGAATCACGGGGCTGCGCATCTGGGCGATTAAGCGGGGAACGCCGGTCATTACCAGCTGGTGGGGGAAAGCAAAGACGACGGCACAGCTAATTACCATCATATTCACGCTGGTGATTCTAAACTTCCGCCAGTTCGTCATGCGGTTTCCCGAAAGCGCCGCTTACTATCCCGGCGATCAGGCTGTGATCTACACCGTCCACGCCTTGATCTTCATCAGTATGGTGCTGGCGGTCATCTCCGGCATTCTCTACTTGAACAAAAATCGTCTCGAGTTGGGGTAATCCGTCTGATTCCCCATCATCATTTGGAAACTACCCCTGGAATACCCTCTTGAAATACATTATTCGGCTGATTGGCAGCGGTCTGGGATCGGGCTACGCTCCACTGGCGCCCGGCACCGCCGGTAGCCTGGTCGCTCTCCTGATCTGGGTAATTCTGCCCCCGATGAGTGCCGCCTGTCAGATTGCCGTCATCATCGTTACCTTCCTGATCGGTGTCCCCATCTGCACCCGCATGGAAAAGGATTACGGCCACGATCCCGGCCAGGCCACCTGGGACGAGTTCGTCGGCCAGTGGACAGCCCTTTTCCTGCTTCCCAAGACGCCATCCATCCTGATCGCCTCCTTCCTCATCTTCCGCGCCCTAGACGTCTGGAAACCGTTTCCCGCCCGTCGCTCCCAGAAGCTCCCCGGCGGCTGGGGCATCATGGTGGACGATCTGATCGTGGGGGTGTATACCTGTCTGCTGCTGCATATCTACATTTTTCTCTTCTGATGCCCGAGCGGCGGCCTGCACCTCATTCGGATATATCCGCAATCACCGATGAATAAACAAAATCCCCTGACGAAGCGTGATTAGCCTTCATCAGGGGATTTTTAAGTCTTTTGCCCCACTGCTAATGGAAATCAGTCCAGTATATTCACATGAGTAACCGCAGAATAAATTCTGCGGCTGAGGCTGGATTTAAAGTCGCTTCCGCGACTAGCATTCACGATT
>CAZHMN010000122.1:0-6500 GCA_964533705.1 uncultured bacterium | reverse complement strand
GACACGGAGGTCTGTACCCACAATCTACCTAAACAAACCCTATCGGATTCCGGACTGCGCCGGAATGACAGGTTTTATTGAAAAGAGGGCGAGGTTACCTCGTCCCTACAATCGCAAATTACCCTTTTCTCATGCGTCGCACGGGGGGTGCGACGCCACAAATAATATGTTAATCCCCGCCGAGTACGGGGACTCGGCGGCACATGGAGCAAAGACGTCTGTTCTCCTGGATTCTGAATTCTGGCTTCGGAATTCTATAGATTAGTCCCGGCTGAACCAGACGGGGAGATCGGCGAAGAGCTTTTTCATGGTTCTCAGAAGATAAGCTCGCACTTCGCCGGCGGTGTTGTAGCGGAAAGCTTTTTCAGCGATTTCTTTGGCGGTGGAAAAATCGGTGGAGCGGATGATTTTCTTAATTTCGGGCAGGACGACGGGAGCGACGGAGAGTTCATCGAGTTCCAGGCCGACCAGCAGCAGGGTAGCCAGGGGATCGCCGGCTAATTCTCCGCAGAGACCGACCGGGATGCCGACGTCATGCCCCGCCTCGACGGTGGTGCGGATCAGGCGCAGCACCGCAGGATGGTAGGCGGTATAAAGATGGGCGACGTTTTCATTGGCGCGATCAACCGCCAGGGTGTACTGCACCAGATCGTTGGTGCCAATGCTGAAGAAGTCGCATTCTCGGGCCAATTCCCGGGCCATCAACACTGCAGAGGGCACTTCGATCATGACGCCGAGTTTAATGTCCCGGTCGAAGGCGATTTTGCGGCGTTCCAGATCATTCATGGTATCCTGCAGGATTACCCGGGCACGGCGCACTTCGTCAAGGTCAGAGACAAATGGCAGCAGGATGAGGACCTTCCGCTTGTGGGAGACCTGCAGGATGGCGCTGAACTGGGCTCGCAGCATGTCATCCAGGTCGAGGCTGACCCTTATGGCGCGCCAACCCAGGAAGGGATTGTTCTCTTTGGGAAATTCCAAACCCGGCATGACTTTGTCGCCACCCAGATCGAAGGTGCGGATGATGACCGGTTTGGGATGCAAGGCTTCCACCACACGGCGATACTCTTCGAGCTGTTCTTGTTCTGTGGGGATACTGCGGCGAGTTAAAAAGAGGTATTCGGTGCGGAAAAGACCGATCCCCTCCCCCCCATGCGATTTTACTGCCTCTGTTTCCGCCGGAAGCTCGATGTTAGCCATCAAGGCGATGCGCCGGCCGTCGCTTGTTTCCGTGCGTAGCTGGCGCAAGCCCTGCAGATTGACCCAAAAATCGAGAAAACGCTTGCGCTTGCGGCGATATTCTTTCAAGTGAGAGGGCGTGGGATCGAGCACCACTTTACCGGAATTTCCGTTGACGACGATCATCTGGCCGGGGCAGACCAGATCGGTGATATTCTTCAGTCCGGTGACGGCGGGTACTTCAATGGATCGGGTCAGAATGGCCGTATGCGAGGTGGCGCCGCCGAGATTGGTGGCGATCCCCAGGATGTGTCTTCGATCCAGATGGATGACGTCCGACGGAGTGAGGGCCGAGGCGATCAACACGACGGGCTTGTCCAGATTGAAGGGGTATTCATCCTTCAATCCCTGCAGATTGGAAATGATGCGCCGGGCGACGTCCTGAACGTCATCGGCTCGCTGGCTGAAGTATTCTCCCTTTTGTGCTTTCAGTGAACGGTAGGTTCCCCGCATGATATCATAGACGATAGCATCAACATTGATTTTCTCCGTCTTCAAGCGTTCCAGCGTCTCATCTACCAACATGACATCTTCGAGAATCAACAAATGGGAATCGAAAATGCGCGCTACGATATCTCCGGTCTGTTTCACGGCCAGGGCGCGGGTTTTAAGGATATCCTCACGCGTGTCCTCGAGCGCTTTCTTGAACCGTTCGATTTCAGCGTCAACGTCTTTATCCTGGATGGGGCGGGATTCGACTTTGAGATGATCCCTGGTGAAGAGGTAAACGGGACCGATGGCGATACCCGGGGAAGCAGGCACTCCTCGTAAACCGACCTCATGTTGTTGACTTTTCTCTGCCATTAGTCCCTTTTCATGTGATATAGCGGTTGAACCTAAATATTGGATGGAGTTTTCTAATCCTCGCCGAACTTTTCCTGAATGAGTTTTTCAACTTCCTGAATCAATTCGGTTTCACCCTCACCGTCGGCCTCGACAATGATGGTCGAACCCTTCTCTGCGGCAAGCATCATCACACCCATGATGCTCTTGCCGTTAACCCGCTGCCCATCTTTGGAAATCCAGAAGTTGGCGGGGGAAAGCGAAGCGATCTTTACGATTTTGGCTGCGGGTCGGGCGTGCAAACCCAACCTATTGGTTATTTCTACTTCTTTTCGAATCATTTCCGTGATATGTTAAAAGCCGCTCACCCGGGATCGAGAAAAGCTGTAGCAATGCTCAGTACGATCAGTACTTCCTTTCCAAAAGCATTTCGCTAAACCTCTTCAGACCTGCAGCGGCCTCGGGATGCGGGAACCGGTCGAGAACCTGGTTGGCTTTTTGAAAAGAGGTGGAGATTTCCTGTTTTGCCTCTGTGAAAATCTTAGTGTCCTCAAAAATTCGTTTAATTTCCAGAAGCGATTCTCTGGTAATTTTGGGCGAGCGCATTATTTCCATAATCCTGCGATGCTTATCCGATTCCGCCAGTTCCAGGGATTTGACCATCAGATAGGTCTTTTTGCCCGCCATGACATCGGATCCGAAGGTCTTGCCGATGACTTCTTCGGAAGAAAAGATGTCCAGCAGATCATCCTGAATCTGAAAAGCCGTACCGATGATGGATCCGTAGTCCGTCAATATCTCAATCTCTTCATCCGTTCCCCCGCCCAGGATGGCGCCAATCTGCGTGGCCATGGTGATTAGTCTTCCCGTTTTCTTGCCGATCATCAGGAAGTAATCTTTTAAATTGACGTCTTCCCGATCTTCAAATTCCTTGTCGAACGCCTGACCTTCACAGACTTCGATGACGCCTTCGGTGAAGAGCTTGGAAACGGGGATCAAATGCTGTGGGGGAAGCTTCATCAACTGGCGGTAGGCCAAGCCGATCAGGCCGTCTCCGGCCAAAATGGCCACGGATTCATCCCACTTAACGTGCACCGTTGATTGTCCCCTCCGCAGGTGATCCTGATCCATTATATCGTCGTGGACCAGAGTAAAGTTGTGCAGCAACTCAATGGCTACCGCTGCATCAATGGCCTGATCGGTGGATCCTCCGACGGCATGCGACGAAAGGATCAAGAGGATGGGACGGAGACGCTTACCACCGATACTCAGGAAATAGCGGATGGGTTCGTAGAGGGACACGGGCTGGATTATCGGAGCCGTTTTCATCAACTCCTCGTCAACCCGTTGTTTAAGCTGAGCGAATTCCAGTGTAAACTCTTCCAAAAATCAACTCCCTTAAGTGCATTTAAAAAATAATCAGGGTATTAGAATAAGTCAAGGGAAATCTCCCGGATTTTTGCTTTCAGCAACGGAATGACTTGTTTTTTTCGAATCAATGTGGTATATTTAAACCGGACAAAAAACCGTGAGGTCAGCCAATGAAGTACAGAAAAATGATCGTTTCATTCATCACAATATTCACCGCCTGCAGCATCGCTTTGGGAGAGAGGAATATCTTTCCGCAGAACGATTTTATGCCGGGATGGAAAGGCGGCATGATCGAAGAGTACAACACGCCGGAAGATTTATTTATCTACATGAACGGAGGCGCTGAACTCTACCTCGAATACCGCTTTGTCGGACTGGAGGTGCGCGAATACTCGCGCAAGAAAAGCGGAACATTAAGCATTGAAATTTACAGGTTCGCGACTCCGGAGGACGCCTATGGCATTTTCAGCATTGACACCAGCGGTACCGAAATGGATATCGGGCAGGGGGCACGGGCGACGGTGGTCTCAGTGCGTTTCTGGAAGGATCGAACCTTCGTGCGAACCTTCCTGTGGCAGTCTTCCCCGGAACTCGTGGAAGTCCCTCTCACGGCAGCTCGAATGATCGCAGAAAGGATTGATAAACCGGGCGAATTGCCCGAATGGCTGCAAATCCTGAATGCAGAAGAATTGAATCCTTCTTTCGTGCGCGGCGAGATCGCTCTGCGACAGGTAACCGGATATAATCTGCCGGAGCACCTACCCATTAAGCACAGAACCGGCGCCGCCTGGGTGGATTCCCCCGGCGGCGAAATGCCCGGCTGCTTGATCTTAAAGTACGACACGGAATCCAAAGCATTAGAGTCGTTCCAGAACATCTGGAATCAACTCAATTCAGAAGACGGCAGTTCCGTGCTCGTGGGGCGGCGGGGCATCGTTATAACACCAACAAAAACCGCCACCGGGATTGAGAATCTGGGACACAGCATCTTGTTGGTGCCCTCAGCAGAGGACGAGGCCTCGTGCGCGGAAGCGTTAGATAGAATCAGATCCATCCTCAGTGGCAAGGAGGAATAAAATCATGAAACGAACGGCTTTCTTTTTGATCGCCTTTTATGTTTCGATAACGGCGGTTGAAAGCGCTCCTTACTATACCCACCCGGTGCCACCGACCCCAGCAGGCGTGGATGCGGATTCTTCGCACAACTGGGACGCCATTCATTACGAAGTGCAACTTCAGATTACGCCCGTTGCGGTTCCCAACTCGATCTTCATCGAAGGGGAAACCGACATTCAGTTCACTCCGGAGATCACGGGTCTGGATACGGTGGATCTGCACTTCAACGGTTTGGACATTGCTTCAGTTCAATTGGACGGTGTAACCTGTGATTTCAATCGGGTGGATGACATGCTGTACGTGGCGCTCCCCGAACCACACAATCCGGGAGAGGATTTGCATCTCAGCATCGCTTACAGCGGCAATCCGGAAATCACCTTTCAACAGGTGACGCAGGTGGGTATATTCCATCCCTCTGACAATCTGATCTACACCCATGCGGATCCGTTCGGAGCCCGCAACTGGATGCCCTGCTGGGACGAGCCCTGGGATAAAGCGACGATCCGGCAGAAACTGACCTTTCCTGCGGACTTCGTCGTGGTGGCCAACGGCACATTCGAGGACAGCACGGCCATAGAAGACTGGATTGAGTGGACTTATTACATGAACCAGCCCATGACGACCTACCTGATCAGTTTCTGCGCCTCGAACTACGCCACGTTTGAACAGACGGCCGGATCGGTGGCCATCAAGCATTATGTCTATCCATCGCACCTCAGCGCGGCGCAGTACGATTTCGGCCGCGTCCCCGAGATGATCGAGGCGTTTTCCGGTTATTTCGGGCCATACCCTTTCGACACGTATGGTTATGCTGAAGCATCCGTGTTCGGGGGCAGCGGAGCCATGGAGAACCAAACCATAGTAACGTTCGGCAATCAGCTCATCACCGGAAACAGAACCTATGAAATCATCGTCGCTCACGAATTGGCTCACCAGTGGTTCGGAGATGCGGTCAGCTACATTGACTGGCCGGAGATGTGGCTGTCGGAGGGCTTCGCCACCTATTCCGAAGCGCTGTGGAGGGAACATCTCGATGGCATGTCCGCCTATCTACAATATATGATTCAGACCCAGATCACCTATTACGGCTGGGAAAATACCAGCAATCCCCTGCCCATCTACGATCCTCCCTGGAACATCATCTGGACGCCGTTGACCTACGAAAAACCCGCGTCAGTATTGCACTTGCTGAGATACCACCTCGGCTCGGAGGCTTTCTTCGAGGTGCTGCACAACTACGTATCCCAGTATCAGTATGAAAACGCATCAACCGGTGATTTTGCAGAAGTGGTGCAACAGGTCAGCGGTGAAGATTACGGCTGGTTCTTCGACCAGTGGATCTATCAACCCGGCTATCCAATCTTCGAATATTTCGCCACCTGGGAGCCGCAAAGCGATGATTATCTGATCACACTTTCGGTCGCTCAGGTGCAGAACGACAATATGCCGCGCTTTCGCACGGATGCCGACCTTTATATTTTCAGCGATGGGGATACCACGATCCAACGGGTTACCATCGAAGCTCTGGAGAGTCAGGAGATCGAAATCGTGGTTACAGACGCACCGGACAGCGTGCAGCTTGATCCGCAGTCCTGGATCTTAGGATACAAATACCGCCGGGACGACCTGACCGAACCCATCCTGGAGGCGACTGAGGTTACGATTGAAGACGAAGGCGGCGACGGCTTCTTAGACCCGGGGGAAAGCGGTGATCTATCCTTTATATTGGCCAATTCCGGCCTGCCGACGGACAGCCTGGTGGTGGAGATTACCAGCATGGACGCGCAATTGACCGTCATCGAAGGGACATGTTATGTTCCCGCCTTGCCCTTCAATGGACAATATGACCTCGCCGCCGATCCCTTCGTGGTAGAAAACGCGCCCTTCACGGGGCCGCGCTGGGTGGAATTTCGGGTGGACATCAACGAAGCGGTCAGCGGCGACTCGGTGGCCATGCTCTGGGTCTACGCGCCGGTGGGAACGCCGGAACT
>CAZHMN010000121.1:0-6689 GCA_964533705.1 uncultured bacterium | reverse complement strand
CACCGGTCGGAGCGTACTGTTCGATGTGGTTATACTCCACGATCAGCCGGTGATTAGTGGCATCATACCAGCGCCACACCTTGCCGCTGTTAGTCCGCTGCGGGGATAAATCCTCCCAGTAAGGAGCGATCATGCGCTCTGGACCGTCGCTGTCGGGGATGCCGCTGTTGGAGTAATCATCTTCCAAGACAATTCCCGGAGCGATCCAGCCGTTGGTCGCCACCGTGAAGGAATCGTAGGTTACACCATAGTACTGGAAGCTGAAAGGCAGGGCATACTGGAAAACCTGGTCGTCCGAGGTGAAGTTGACCAGCGTTCCCGGCCCGCCCGAGTCGGCGCAGATTTCCACCCATTCGTAGACCGGGGTTTCCGGCGCGTCGAAGGGATCGTAGGCAACGTAACCCCAATTATCCGGACCCGTAGGATCATAAAGGATGTCGCCGACTACGATAGAAAAATCATCCGTTCCAACGTAGCCACCGTCGCCCGAGAAGTCCAACTGCAGGTCGGCCGTATGTTCTTGTGGGCAGGATGACAGAGCCTCGACGGTATAACTGCCCATGGCAGACTCGCCGGCCAGGACGGTGCCCAGATTGACGGCTCCCGAAGTTACCACCAAATAGGGATCTGTCGTTGACAGGGTCATCATCAGATTGTCAACGTCGGAAGTTCCTTCGTTCGTAATCGTGATCTGGAAGGTGGCCGTCTCCCCTGGATCCAGATTGTGGTTGTTGTTGCCGGGAGCGGGGTCGTCAATGTAAAGGCTGGTGTACTGCGCAACGGGAGCGTGCCCTTCGATGACGAAGTAACTCTCCCAACTGGAACCGGCGTCGGCCGCCGTCAGCGTGAAGCTGATGCCGTAGCCATCTTCAACCTCGGGAGCCACATCGAAGGCGAAGGCGTTGTTCACCGTGCTGGTGGCGCCGGCGGTTATGTCGCCCGCGTAGGCGGTCGAATCGGAGATGGTGATCAGCGGATCAGTACAGCTAAGGACGAGGTTTATGCCGGTGGCGTTGGCAACCCCGACGTTCTCAACGGTCATCGTCAGTTCCACGGATTCGCCGAAATCGAGTTGCCCGTTACCGTTGCCGGTGACTGCGTCCTCAATCACGCAGGAGGAGAAGATGACGTAGGGCCCTGAAGGAGGAATAACCGTCACGGTGCCCTCATATGGCAGCATGTCGTGAGCGGTGATCATCAGATCCAGATCGCCCAACTGAAGGAGAGGCTGATCGAAAGTGACGGTGGCCACTCCTGAAGCGTTGGCTTCCCCCTGCCCCAGGACTTCATTATCCATCGAAATGGTCACCAGAGCGCCGGGTACGGAGATGTTGGTGACCTGGTAGGTCTGAGATCCCAGCAATACGGCCGAATTATAAGTCGGGAAGAAGGTGCCGGGTTCTGCAGTCCAGACGTCCAGCGTGGGATCGCCGAAGAGGTTCAGTTCGTAGTAGCACCAGCGGATAGTGTTATCCGAGGGGATCATCCAGATGTTCTCTTCCTTGGAATCCTGATTCATCCAGGCCAGGGTGGTGATGTCTTCGGCGAAGAGCGCATCGAAGAACTGTCGGTCGAAGTGCTGCGATGGGCCGTTGGTCGTCGAAAGGTCCCCCCAGCCGTAACGGCTGTTGCCCACGAAGGCGACGGCGGCATGAGCTATGGTGGTGAAGGCTTCCAGGATGCAATCCGTGCTCTGGTCGAAGCCGCCGCACATGCAACCCTGGGAGTAGCCGATGAAAAAGTTAGCGTTGACGCCGTTGTTAGTGAAATTGTTGTCCGTGATCTGATTGGTGTAGAACTGCATGACGTAGCCGTAATCTGCGTGTCCCAGGTGGTTGACCATGTTGGGGCCCATGTTCAACAGCGGCAGCAGATCATCCATGGCGGACCAGTAATTGCCCGGAGTTTCATATAAGGTACCCACCGTGAAGTTGGGTGGAAAACCGACGGTCGTGTAACCCCAGTTGGACGATCCCAGCCGAATCTCCTCTTTGTATTCCCAGGCCCAGATGGTCCAGCCCAGGTCTTCGCCCGTCATCAAAGCTAAATCTACATCGCTGACCACCGGCGTCCGCTGATACATGAGCGTCTTGTTGACGAAGTTGGGAATTTCCGTCCCCGTATCGGCGCAGCTGCGCCCCACGAAGACTTCGCCGATCAGATCGTCTTCACCAGGCTCACCCCACTGGTTGTCGCCGTCATCATTCCAGTTGCCGTCCAGACCGGAATAGTAGAGATCGGCGGGTAGGTCGTCCACGTAACCAGCGTTACACCAGAGCGCGCGGCAAGGGACCTGTTCGTCATCGCCGCAGAGGAAGACGTAGGTGATATCGTAATTGGTGTAGTAATCAATGATGCAATTACGGATCTTGTCCTGATTGTCAATACCGGGATAGTTGGCGTAGATCTCTTCAACCGTCATAACGGTCGTCAATACGCCGCTGCGGTTCTTGTAGTCCACGTATTCCTGATAACCCGGTGCGAAGTTATTGGTGGTGATCAGCAGCATGTCCCATGAATCCGGATCGGTGGGCGCCTGCGGGCCGTAAACTGGAATAACTTCCGGATTCTGGATCATCCCCGCCAGCCGTTCCTGCACGGCTCTGGTGCGCTTCAGCATCTGCAGATTGGCCTGCTGGGCTTTCGGCGTTGGGCGGCTTTCCACGGTGACCTTAATCCAGGGATAATAGGCCAGTTCGCCGGAAACCGGCCGATAGGTCACAGGGTAAACGGCCGCGTAGGCGATGCCGTGCCCTGACAGAAACTGAGTCTGCAGATCACCAGCCAGTTCCACGGGGAAGGGCTCGTTGGACGAATAAATGGCTTCATCCGCCGGGGTGGGTTTGGCCTGCGGCCCGATGGACAGCGGATAAGGCTGCTGGCGGTGCGGTATCCTGTAACCGTCACCCAGAACGACCGGATTGGCCGTTTCCACCTTGATGGATACAGCCTCTTCGCCCGGTGCAAGCAGAAGTTCCACTGGTTGCTGAGGTAATAGGGGTTGTCCCACGCGTCCCCAGGTGGGCGCACCGTCCAGGATGACAGTCGCCTGCCCGTTGATCACTTCTACGCGGGGTTGCGAGAAGAAGTAGGTGTGAGTCGTTGTTCCGGCATTGATCGCCGGGGCCAGAAGGCCGATGGCAAGAAGTAGTAAAAGCGGTGCAGTCAGTCGTTTCATTGCAAGTCTCCCAGTTAAACCGCGCTTATTTATTTGCCTCCGATTTAGGTAGTTTCGAGTATCCAATAATGTGAAAGAAAGGTCAACATATTATTATAGCAATATTTTGCCTGAAAAGCAAGCCTTTTTTCAGATCGAGGTAAAATTTTTTGAAAATTTTCGGCACAGCGGCGATTTTTACTTGACAAAGTGGAGAAAAGTAGTCAAATTTACAAGATTAAATTTAAGAGGCCGGCATGGGCCGTGACGCCTGAAATGAAGGATTGTCCTTTTGAGGTAGGGGCGCAGCATGCCGCGCCTACAAATTGGCGCATAAACAAGAACAGGGCGACCCACCGGGTCGCCCCTACACATCTCCTGGTCTTTGTACAGCCCGCCGTAGGCATTTCCCCCCAATCCCCCTTGTTTTCCTCTCTTAAGTTTCGTATTATATATCAGTAAACCTAAACCTATCCCGTGAAGCGACAATCTCAAAAACCTGACTGGCTCAAGATCAAAATCCCCGCGGGTGAGGCCTTCGTCGAGGTGCAGAATCTGGTGCGTAAAGAACATCTGCACACGGTCTGCAGTTCGGCACGCTGCCCCAACCTGGGGGAATGCTGGGCCAACCGCACCGCCACCTTCATGATCCTGGGTGACGTCTGCACCCGCAACTGCTCCTTTTGCGCCGTAGCGGCCGGAAGCCCGCTTCCCCTCGATCCAGACGAACCGAAGCGCGTAGCCCGTTCCGTCTTAAAGCTGGGCCTGAAATACGCCGTTATTACGTCGGTCACACGTGACGACCTGCCCGACGGCGGAGCCGCCCATTTCGCCGCCACCATAGAGGCCATCCGTGAAACCTCTCCCTTCTGCCGCGTCGAGGTGCTGATCCCCGACTTTCAAGGGAATGAGAAAGCCCTTCAAACTGTCATCGCCACCTCCCCCGACGTCCTTAATCACAATTTAGAAACGGTTCCATCCCTCTACTCCGAGATCCGACCGCAGGCGGATTACCGGCGTTCATTGACTGTATTGGAACATGCCACTTCGGCGGGCTTAAGAACGAAAACGGGGCTTATGCTGGGGCTGGGGGAAACGGAAGAAGAAATCCGGCAGGTGTTGGAAGATGTTTTAGGCGTCGGCTGCCGGCTGCTGACCTTAGGGCAATACCTCCAGCCGACGAAAAAGCACCATCCGGTGGTGCGTTACGTTACGCCTGAGGAATTCACCTCCTGGGCGCAATTCGGAGAAAAAATCGGCTTCGATCATGTCGAAGCCGGGCCATTGGTGCGTTCCAGTTATCAGGCGCACCGCCAGGTCGAATCGCTGCTGTAAATACCTACCTTTCCAGCCTTATCAACGCGTCCACTGCCTGGAATTTATCCTCCCGTGCCATCAATGGATTGACGTCAAGTTCCGCCACTGCCGGATTAGCCAGCATGAATTCGGATATTTTCAGGATAATCTCTACCAGAGACTCCTCATCAACACCGGGCAGATTTCGGTATCCCTGCAGAATCTTGTAACCCTTCAACGAGCGGATCATGCGCCGGGCTTGATCGGCGGTTACAGGACAAACCCCCAGTGCCACATCTTGATAGATTTCCACAAACACCCCGCCCAAACCGACGGCAACCACAGGCCCGAAGGTGACGTCCCGTTTGGCTCCCAGAAGCAGTTCCAAACCGCCGCTTACCATTCGTTGCAGGAGCAATTCTTCATTTGGGAATTCCCTGTTCAGCTTTTCCCAGGCGTTTCTAAGTGCTTCTTCATCCTGAATATTCAGGAAAACGCCCCCAGCTTCCGTCTTATGCGTAATATCTGGTGAATGCACTTTCAGCACCAGGGGATAGCCCAGATCCTGCGCGGCCCTTAGAGTGGCACTGTAAATCTTCACCACCTGCTCATCAACCACTGGAATGCCGTACTCAGCCAATGCCTTTTTGGCAACAGCTTCCGGCACGATATCCTCTTCGCTTTTCTTTTTATAATCTCCCAGGACGCGAGAAGAGGGTTTAGTTTTTGTTTTCTTCTGATACTTATCCGTTTTCACGCGTTCTGAGAAGGACAATAGCGCCCGATAGGCTTTAACGGCCCTTTCCGGAGTAGGATAAATGGGAACATGTGCGGCTTTGAAAAACTTCGTCAGTTCGGGCGTATCAATGGTGAATGAGGTAACCGGCTTATTATATTTTTCCATAGCCTTGGTAAAAGCGTTGGCAAAATTAGGCTGATCCAATCCCACGTTCATGGCAATCACGCCGTCAACGCACCCTTGCCCCACCACCATATCCACGCAGGCTTCATAATTGTTGGGATTCATTTGTGGCGTCATGTCCACCGGATTGCTGGTTGCGGAAAAGGGCGGCGTGAGGGTTTTGACTTGCTGCTGCACTTCATCGGGCAAGCGGGGCACTTCGATGCCGAGCTGTTCGCAGACATCGCCGGCCACCACACAGGGGCCGCCCGATATGGTCATGATGGCGACGCGCTTACCCGCCGGAGGATTCTGCAGGGAAAGCGCCATCAGCGCGTCGAAGAATTCTTCCGATTCTTCTACAACAATGGCGCCCGCATCCTCCAGCGCTACTTTGTAAACGGCGTAGCTCCCCGCCATAGAACCGGTATGAGATGCCGCGGCGCGAATGCCAGCTTCCGACCTGCCACCCTTGAAGGTTACCACGGGGCGGTCAGCGGTGACCTTCGCCAGAGCCTTCAGAAATCTCGGCCCGTCCTGCACGCCTTCAATGAAGAGACCGAGGACCCGGGTATCCTCGTCCTCCGCTAACGCTTCGAGGAGATCGGCGTGGGTGATGTCGGCCTGATTGCCGATGGAGAAAAACTTGGACACCCCCATTTCCCGGGCGCGAATTTCGTTGAACATAACCCCACCGAACGCCCCCGACTGACTGATGAAAGATACCGAACCCTTGATGCGGGGCAGTTCCCAGAAGTAAGTGCCGTTCAAATCGTCGGTGTTGTTGTACACGCCCATGCAATTGGGCCCCAGCACGCGCAAGCCCGTGGACTGGCAGATCGCGCTGATGTCTTCCTGAGCAACCTCGCCTTCACCACCCATTTCACCGAATCCCGATGACAGGACTACGGCGTTTTTGCAGCCGTACTCCCCCGCAACCTTCACCACTGCCGGAACACCCGGCCCCGGGATGCTGATCAAGACGAGATCAACTGGCTGACCCACGTCCGCCAGAGAGGTCTTAACGGCATAGCCCAGAATTTCGCCTCCGGATGGATTAATCGGGTAGAGTTTCCCCTTAAATCCGTAATCAATGACGTTTTTCAGAAGGACATAGCCTAACTTGTTGGGATTGGCCGATGCGCCGACCACGGCTATGGATTTAGGACGGTATAAGGATTCCAGGGGGTGAGGCATGGGGTTTCCCTTGTGCTATATCAAAATTAAACTGCCCCTAAGGCAGATACTGCAAAACCGGTTCTCAAAGATATCTGCATTAAAGATAATATGATATATTCATAAAAACAAGCGAAAAGGGTTCTGATCGTGATTCTG
>CAZHMN010000120.1:0-6721 GCA_964533705.1 uncultured bacterium | reverse complement strand
TTACGCATTCGAAGAAGGATAAAGAACGCTTGGTGAATTATATCGCCAATCAATTGGAGCACAACAAGAAAGTGTCGTTTCAGGATGAATTGCACGCGCTTTTAATCGAGGCGGGAATTGATTTCGATGAGAGGTTCCTGGTTTGAATATTATTCGACCCTTTCAGGGTCGATAAATGCGGTGACTTTATATTTTCCGTAGGTTTCACCTACGGCTATGAATGTTCATCCCCTGCGGGGATCATAATAGTTGCTCGATTGGGTTCAACATTTCCCAAATAATTGAAAAATCAAAATCCAAAATCAACCACATGCCCAACAACAACCTGATGGATAAGATCGTCTCGCTGGCCAAGCGGCGGGGCTTTGTATTTCCCTCTTCGGAAATTTACGGCGGATTAAACTCCTGCTGGGATTACGGCCCGTTAGGGACGGAACTGAAGAAGAACATCCAGGACTTCTGGTGGGAAGAGATGACCCTGCGGGAAGACATCGTGGGGCTGGATTCCTCCATCTTGATGCATCCCAAAGTCTGGGAAGCGTCCGGCCACGTGGAGAGTTTTACCGACCCGATGGTGGATTGCCGCCAATGCAAGATGCGCTTCAAAGCCGATGATCTGCCCCCCGAAAAGTGGGAGAAACGCCAGTGCCCCCACTGCGGCACCGCGGGCTCGCTGACCGACGCCCGCAATTTTAACTTGATGTTCAAGACGTTTATGGGGCCGGTGGAGGACGACGCCTCTATCACCTACCTGCGGCCGGAGACGGCGCAGGGGATTTACGTCAATTACCTGACGGTCGCCACCGTGTCTCGCTTGAAGGTGCCCTTTGGAATCGCGCAGGTGGGCAAGGCTTTCCGAAATGAAATCACACCGGGCAACTTCATCTTCCGCACCCGCGAATTCTCGCAGATGGAGATGCAGTACTTTGTCAAACCCGGTGAAGATGAGAAATGGTTCGAGTACTGGAAAGAACGGCGGATGGAATTTTACCTGAAACTGGGCATCCGCAAAGAAAAGCTGCGCTTCAAGCAGCACGGCCCCGATGAACTGGCTCATTATGCCAAGGCCGCCTGGGACATCCAGTACGAGTTCCCCTTCGGCTGGCAGGAACTGGAAGGCGTTCACAACCGCACCGACTTCGACCTGAGGAGACATCAGGAATATTCCGGAAAGTCAATGCTCTACTTCGATGATAGCTCGAAAGAGAGATACCTCCCCTACATCATAGAAACCTCAGCGGGCTTGAATAGAACGATGCTCACGGTCATGCTAGACGCTTACTGGGAAGACGCGGAGAACGAACGCATCGTGCTAAAACTGCACCCCAGACTGGCTCCCATCAAGGTGGTCATTTGCCCGCTGGTCAAAAAGGATGGGCTGCCCGAAATCGCCCGCAAGATCGAAGCGGATCTGCGCCCGCATTTCCCCGTCATCTACGACCAGCAGAGCTCCATCGGAAAGCGTTACTACCGGCAGGACGAAGCGGGCACTCCTTACGGCATCACCGTGGATCATCAGACCATCGAAGATAATACAGTCACCCTACGGGAGCGGGATACCCAGGAGCAAGTGCGGCTACCGATTCCAGCGCTGGCCAAAGAGATCAAAAAACGGATGCGCCAGGCATAGTAACGTCTCGATTATTCGATCAGTTTTCTTCACAAGGCGGCCTATATCACAAAACCGCCTTTTCTATTCTGTGTAAATTGGAATGATATTCGCCCAGTAATAAAGGATAGATCGGAAGAGGGGATTAATCCGTGCAAAAATCGGTCGAAACTGTAGATACGATCCTTTCAATCCCGAAACCAACATCACGTTCGCACTACCGCAGGATGGCAAAGTGCGCCTGGCGATTTTCGACCTGATGGGCCGTGAAGTCGCATTGCTGGTGGATGGATTCCGTGCAGCAGGTGTGCATGAGATTACGTTCAACGCCGGCAATCTCGCCAGCGGAGTTTACATCAGCGACCTGCGCTCTAACGGTGTGCATCTGACCAGCAAGATGGTGCTGATGAAGTAATGAAGAAAGAATCAGCTATTTAGGAAACTAAAAGGGCGGGGAATTCATCCTCGCCCTTTATGAATTCCATTTTCGATAAGCAGCTACTTCATCAGAATCATCTTGTTTACGGCAGAGAATTCACCTGCTTTCAGACGGTACAGGTAAACACCGGCCGCTAAGTGCGAAGCATCAAAGTCGATTTCATACATGCCCGCATTCAATTCCTGATTCACGAGTGTACTCACGCAGTTGCCTAAAATATCAAAGACAACCAAGTTTACATACTCATTTTCAGGCAAACCGAAACTGATCTTGGTTACCGGATTGAAGGGATTGGGGAAATTCTGAGCGAGACTGAAGTCTTCAGGAAGTTCTAAGGTATTTTCCTCCTTTCCGAGAATTAGCGTGCGAGTCCCGTTCCATTCCTTAACCGGACCTCCACTGGTTTCAGTCTTGAAGAAGTAGAAGAAATCCATTGCCAGCGGATCATCGGGATTATCCCAATCCCCAGCGTAGGTATTCAGTGAATATCTACCTCCAGGTAACCAATCAGGCACAGCGATAGCGAGAAGCGTCTCATAAGCACCAAAACCCGACAATGTATAGTTTTCTTCTATTAAGTCGGGTCCCATCACAACCTGACCGTCATCGCGTACATCCCACCACATATCCACTTCTAAAGGCACCAGGGAGTTGTTCACGGTTTCAAAATCGGCTTCCAGAGTCCCTCCTGTCGGCGGAATGTACACGGAACCAGCAGGCTCTAAATTGACGGAGACGTCCGGTTCGACGGAAATTGTTGCGCGCATGCACCAATCATAGGCCATGGGATCTGGATTCCATTCATCAGAAACCTGCATCCAGGCCTGGTTGGACTTCAAGGGGTTATCGAAATTCAACAGTGCCGTTGTATAGGTCATGAACGAGTAAGCAACGTAGAACGCCCCTGTTGTCGTCACCTCGACTGAATAATCGTTCCAACCCTCGCCCGGATTATTCTCAACGTATGACCAGATCATTTCATGCGGTGCACCTTCTTCATCGTTCCACACGCTGATGACAGCTTCGCTGATAAAACCGGGGACTACAGTATTACCAATCCTGATTTCATCTATCATGAATGAACTACCATCCAAGTGCGGATCGAAACGCATGGCGAAACCGTCGCCGAGGTTCATGGTGTAGCTTGCCGCTAAATTGGGTTCTTCATCATACCGAAGTTCGTCGGTTGGAGTATAAACCTGGAACTCAATCCTTTGGGAATCATTGGTATCATCCTCGTCCATATCCCAGATTACTATTACCTCACATTCATAGCGGCCATCGAGCATGATTTCGCTGATAAAATCAACGACCCTGCTCTCACCGGGGTCAAGCGGATCCGGAAAGGCATATTGTTGCTGACTGATCGGTACTCCGTTTATGTCATAGTTAATACACCTGACGGTGACAGATCCTCCCGGAGCTACGTGATCTCCTTGATTCGTTATCGTCGCATGGACCGGTAGTTCCGCGGGGCTCTCATTGAGGATAAAGTAATTGCCCTCATGAGATATCTCATCCACACTCACATCCCAGATTCCTACGTAATCACCCATAGCTCGAATAAAGTTGTCGCCGGGTGATGGATCGGGCAAGTAGCCGCCCCAGGGCTCAAAATAGGTCATTGAACGAGAACCATTAGGCGTAGTGGTCGGTGTTACATCATAGCTTTCAAAAGGAGGGCCCTCCGAAACGATCCGCAACCAAAAATCGCTACCACCCGAAAAGAGTATGGGCGGATCAATTGCACCAGGTGACCATCCGGGTCCGGAGTTATAGGTCAGAGTACCCTCCCAGAGAATGTCACCTGGATAGTAAATATCATCCACAATCTGATTTTCGTGCACATACAGATTAATCACAATCGGGTCACCTGATTCGTAGTTCAAATGCACTGTGGCGCCCTGGAGTTCAAATTCATACGTCGGAGTAAACCTCGTCGCCAAACCGAAGTCGGTAAGGCCGCCAAACCATTGATACGGATAGCCATCATCATAGTATAAGGTATCCTCATAAATATCGAGGAAACCCGTCTGTGATCCAGTTGCTTTCACGATTTGATGCGGCAAGCGAACTGGTTCCAAATTCTCAGGGCCATAACCAGCCCATGCGGTAGATAATCCGAAGAGGATGATAACCGCAACCACACATAACTTTACGTTGAACTGTTTCATTTCTCTCCTCCTGATCATTGAAATGAAGCGATGATTTGATAGAGGACCTATTGTCCTCATTCGGGTTTGGTTTTGGGTTTAAGGTTGATGGTAAATAATTTTTGCCTCAATAATGCGCCGATTTAAAAAATTGACATAGCCAAAAAAATTATTGCATAAGGAAATTATTAGTATTATATTAATAGAGAGACTCCGCCCCCAGACCCCGTGTCCGGGGACGGGTCCCACCGGCCGTTTGCGGGGTTGCCCCTTAAGCTAATCCCCGCGACGGCTTTTTTACCTTACTCCCTGATAATCAGGTTAATTTCCGCAACCTTTTAGATATGCAATCAAACGTTAAAAGGCGCCTGTCTCATCAACTGAATGAAACCTATGGCGCCTTCGTCTTGTAGACCTGATTATCCTACACGACAAGGTAACCCGTACCTTTATTACGGGTTTTTTGTCTAATCCCTCCCTGCGTGCAGATTCTATGTAGTCATTTCAAATTTTCCGAAATGGCGAAAAATAAATTTTGGAACGCCATTTTATCTACTGTAATATATGTTTTTTCTAAATAATTGTCAAGTTATATTTTCACTTTTTCTTTTAGCTTCTTGCCAACGGTATCCACCGAGCTGGTTAATATTTATGGATCATATCATAATTCCAGCCGGAGTTGCTCTTCCCTCAGCGAAAACTGGGAACATGCCAGGCTTTGCCTCAACGGTTTATCATGCAGTCAAACTATTGCCCGTAGCGCTCTTTGTAGAATTTCTGAACTTTTTCGAGAGCCTCTTTGCTCATTCCGTCACGGTACCAGACATGGCCGGGGTGAACGTAAACGTATTTCTCGAGGAGGTCGTTGGCAAACTCCTCTCCGGCGACCTCGACCATTTCGGGAATGAATTTCATATAGAAATGCTTGGCTACCTCATACATCCCATGCCACCAGGTGTAGTCCGGGCCCTGCATGGAGGCGCCGTGCCGTCCTCGTCGGCCTTCATGGTGCCATAGTTCCCAATAAGTCCATTCGATGGGATCATCGAAATTCGCCGGCGTGATCTTGCCGGTTCGCTTCAATTCGGCCATAATTGAAGTGGCCGGTCTGGCAAATTTCTCATTGTAAAGATCCACCACCTCATCGAATTGGCTGTAGGCACCCTCGACGAAAGAGATATCGTGGCACTGCCGGCAGATGGTCTGCATCCTGGTGCGGCGCTCCTGCCAAGGCAGTACGGCTCTCACCTTTTTTATCTCGCCATCACCGGTTTCAACCGTTGTCCCGACCTCGGGCATTTCTGGGTTCTCTCCTAAGATATCTTCCTTGCTGTCGTCATCGAAGACGACCATATTGAGCTTCACAGAAATCGGAGGTCTGAGGGTCCAGGAGATGCGCTCACCTACGTCGTGGGTGACTTCCTGATCACCGGCGGCGCTCATGTGGCAGGAAGAACACGTGGGACCGACAAAGTATTCTTTACCCGCGCGCCACTTCTCGCTGTCCAAGTTAAGTTTTTCGCGCTCTGCGTGGTACATGATGCCATGCTTGGACTCGTTCCACACTTCGATCTGCGGGTGATCCGGCCCCAGGTGGCATTTTCCACAGGCTTCCGGCTGCCTGGCCTGCCGAACGCTGAACTGATGGCGGGTGTGACAGGCGGAACAGGAACCCCAACTCCCATCGGGATTGATCCTGCCCATGCCGGTATTCGGCCAGGTTGCGGACGTGGGCCGTCCCGTAGAATCAATTTCCACAACGGATCCGTGGCACTGGCGGCATCCAGCATTGACGAAGGGCTCTCCTCCGGCGACTTCACCCAACAAATTATCCAGTGAACCCAGAATCTGCCCTGCTTTGGCGTGATGCGATCCCTTCTGCTGGGCGAATTCCAGATCATGGCATTGGGCGCAGTCCTTCGGGGAGACGATGATGGCGATTGCCTCACCGTGATGCTCGAAAGCATCGCTTTCGGTAGGATCCGCACCGTGGCAATCCAGGCAGACGACGTCAACCTCAGCGTGAGCGGAGTTGCGCCATTGTCCGACAATTCCCGGGCTGACGTCTGCATGACAGGTAACGCAAGTGGATGTTTCTTCTGCGAAGCTGACCGTCGGAAAATCAAGAAAAATAACCAGCAGAATCGGAACGGCCAATAAAAACCTCAGAACCAAATTCCGCTTATTCATTGTGACCTCCTCTCGGTATGCCGGTGCGAATATCTTTTAATACAACATACCATCGAAATGCACCAGCAACGCCAGAACGATATAGATTCCTTCAAAACAACTTGCATTATTCTAATTATACTTTCATCAAAAAACAACAGAAACTTAATCCTTTTCTTATAGTTCATCCTGGCAAAAATATAGAGATGTGATGCAGGTCGCATTTTCGCCTGAGATGATTTTGTAGATTTGCAAAAATGAATCATCCACCGATCACGACGTGCCAAAATGAAGACCCCTACCGGAGAAAGGCCTATGACCGTTTTGATGGATTTTCAAGATCGCGCAATT
>CAZHMN010000119.1:0-6749 GCA_964533705.1 uncultured bacterium | reverse complement strand
TATTCTGAGAAGGTCAAGTGAAATCCCGGGTTTTTTCCAAAAAAAAGATCGGCGCCGAATGACGCCGATATCTGCGCCTGTGCCGTCGGGATCGAGAGAGCCGCCAAGGTCACCGGCATTGCATATCTGGAAATGAACGAAGCGGAGATAAACCCAAACCCACAAATTTTCAGATAAATAACCGATAGAATCCAAATAATTCACCCTAATAAATAAGGGGATTTTCAGCCATTAACACAAGGAGGATCAAATGAGTCTGGATTTTTCACAAGCCGAGGGTTTAAAACAAACCGTGGTGCGGCATTCGAGGGCGGGAGATTTGTCGCTCTACGCCGAGGCGCAGGAGCGGGGATTGACGCTTTCGGAACTGTTAGAGGAACTGGATCCTTCGCCAAAAGGCGAAAACGGCCAGCCCGTCAACGGTTTTGACGCCTTTGAACGTCAAATGCTGGTGCTGGGCCTTTCCGGTTCGGGGCGGCGCGCCATTACCGTCGAGGATTTCTACCTGGGGGGTGGTTTGATTCTGCTGCCCGAATACATCCAGCGGGAGATTCAACGGGGTTACCGCACCGTTCAGGATCCGCAGGAGCTGTTGGCCGCCTCCGTGCCGGTCAACGGGCCTTCAGTCAAGCCGATCTACATTAAAACCAGCAAGGCGAAGAAGAGCCTGGCCAAGAGGTCGGATGGCGCGGCCTACCCCACCGTGGAACTCCTCTACCGTGATAAGGAAGCGGACATCGTTGACAAGGGCCGCCGCTTCGATTTCTCCTATCGAGTGATCAAGAGCCAGAGGCTGGACGAGTTCAGGGTTTTTCTCTGGTGGATCGGAGCGCAGTTGGCTTACGATGAGATTGATGAGCTCTACAACGTGATCGTCAACGGCGATGGCACCAGCCCCGGCGCCACCGATGTCTTCAATGGCACCCCCGGTACCTGGGCGTATTCCGACATGGTGCACCTGGCCATGTCCTTCGACGTGCCTTCGCAAATGACCCACGTGCTGGGGACCAAAGATGACATTGAAAAGATCCTGAACCTCACGCAGTACCAGGACCCGGATACCTGGCATGCCGCCGAGCTCTTCCGCCAGCAGGGTCGCTATCAGGGGCTTCTTCCCATGAACGCCAAGTTGGTTGTAGCGCCAAATGCGACCGCCACCAAGTTCGCTGCCTTAGACAAGCGCTTCGCCATCCGTGAGTCGGTTTCTCAGCCGCTGATGATCGAAGCCGAGAAGATCATCTCGCAGAAGCTGGAATCGGCGGTTATCTCGAAGGAATCCGTCTACACCATTATGGTTGACGACGGCATTAAGGTGTCGGATTATTAGAACGTCGGGGGCGACCCCGACTACGGAGATCTGGATGGTGGATGATGCCATTAAGGTATCGGATTACCAAAATTGGCGTTTGTAGGGGCTTGCCGTAAGGCTCTTTCGAGACTAATCAAACCCCTACGGCAGAACTTGTGCCACAGGCGCAATGACTTAACGGTAATAGAGGAGAACAATGCCTCTGAATCCAACAGAAAACTACCTGCGCGACCGGCAGAAGTGCATTCAGATGAACTTCGTTGATACGGTCGCCACGTCTGACCGCTACCTGAAGGGGCCAGGAGGATATGGCGGAGACGGGTATCCCATGCCCTCATCCGGTAAGATTCTACGCCTCTACTGCTATGATGGCACCAACGTCCGAACCGATGCAACGGAATCCAGCTTCAATGCGGGGGACAGGATTTCTGTGCTGGCGCAGTACGATCAGCCCTATTTTCAGGTCACGGTCATGATCAACGGAAACCCGAGCAACAGTTACTGCAATCTTGTTCTGGCCAATGCGACATTGAGGGTTTCGGTGTTGCTGCGTCTGGACGTATACTGAAGTTTGAGGGTCGCAAGACTCTCACGAGCCGCAAGGCTCTCACGAGTTGTAAGACTCTGGCGAGCGGATTGATTCGCTCGGAATTCCGAAGGACCGAAGGACTCCTCAGGAAAATGCCTTCGGCAGAACACTCGTTTAAACGCCCATAATAGTCAACAGGAGGAAGACAATGTCCAGTCAATTCATCGTAGATAACAACGGCGTGGGCATGCACCCCACGCTGACCATGAAAGTGGATACGACTGAAGCCCGGGATTTCTCCCAATCCGACGTTGATGACAACCTGACAGCTTGCGTCATCAGTGGCAACAATACCGTGGGAATGGGTACGGCAGGAGCTAAGCTTTTCGGCAAAATCGTCGCCGTATCCACCGAAGTGAACGCCAGCGGTATCCCTGTAACCTGCACGGTGCAGGCCCGGGGCGTGGCCCGCTTCAAGTACAACACCGCAGCGGCTCCGGCGGTCAATCAGATGGTCGAGGTGGACGGGACCGGCAAGGTGCGCCAGGCTTCGGCGGCGGCGGATATCCCCGCCGGCGGTCACCTGTGCCGCGGCCAGGTCATCGCCAAGGACACCACCAACGAGACGGTGGATGTGTGGTTGGGGTAATAACGTCATAAAAAATAATCCCCCCTTGCTCCCCCCTTATTAAGGGGGGTTGGGGGGGATCAAAGCTATCCGGGACATCCCCGTAGGGGCTCCACCCGGCAAGCTGTCCTTACCACCCACCCGGTCGACTGATATGACTACCCAGCTCTTTCAGCGTCTGGTCGGACGGATTGCGGGTTATTTTGATGGACATGAGGGCTCCATCGCGGATTGTATTTTATGAAGTGATTTAGCTAAGAGGTTGTCGGATTCGGAGAATCCGACCTACAAAGCTTCGTCCATTCCTGTGCCGTCGGGTCTCCGCACCCGACAGACCCTCATCTTCCCTTATTTGTTTGTATTGTTGGGTCTCCCCAAAAGGGAACCACATCCTTCATGCTTCGTCCCTATCGGGCCAGAAGCATTCGTCCCGGTGGAGCAACACGGGGTGATCCGTTGGAAAAATGTAGCAGCCGGCGTAAGGGTTCTTATAGCCTACTTGTTAATCCCTACAACCTGGAACCTTTTTAATTATTTCAGCAGTTTCTTTTTCGTCTCCCCCGCCCGTTATTAGTTCAATCAGAGAAGGCTTCTTCATTAAACTTGGCGGAACTTTTTCTTGGAGTTTGCGAAACGGAGCCAGACGTTCCTTATATCCCTCAATCTCGATACATTCTCGGTATAAATACATCTCAAAGCATTTACAGCGCTTCCTATTCTGTACACTAAACTGCATAAATTCCCCAGCTTTATACTTCTTATTTTTATGTGCCAATGGCACTTTATTAACAAGCTCATACAATGCATCCTCCACTACATCCGGATAGACCATCTCCCGAATCATATCTTCGATTGTCGGATTAAATAGCCTTTTCGCTGCCTCAATACGATCACCGTCAATTTTTACCTCCTTAGGTAATTCCAGTTCTTCAAGCCAGTTGATAAATGCTTCAGCGATTTTCTCCCGCCGACTCTTATAAAAGCTTGTATACTTCTCCTTTTTGGCATCAGAATCCTGATCCTTGTCGTCCTTTATAGCTGATCTAATTCGTTGGTAAGATTCCTCAATTTCATGATAGGCTGACCCACCAAGAATGTGAGCCTCGAGATTCTCAGGTGGATCGTAATGCAAATCAATAAGCGTGGCACCAATACCTGTCTGGTCACTGTTAAGTACACTAGAGATATAGGTGATATTTCCAATGTCGTTGGCATCATGGTTGCCCACACGAGTCTTGCCAAACAATTCCGGATACACTTTTTTCAGATTGCTATATGGAATTATATGCTGTTTTTGCGGTTCATATTTTTCCTTTAGTTTAACTTCTTCTCGATATTCTTGAGCATTTTCCAATTGGAACATGCGCTTTCTATTCATTGCAGAGACATTTTTGTAAGAGAAATCACTCGCGCATCGCTTACGCAGAAGCCAATAAAGAATCAGTGTGTACCTGCTTTGTAAAGACCGGGACTTCTCGATCTGTTCATTGACTCGTTCTTCTCTAAGAGTTTCAATAGCTAGCTCTTGATTCATCTTTTGAAGGCATTCATCCAGCGTTTGGCATTTGTTGATCTCAGTAATAAGTTGCATTATATCTTTCTGACTTTCGTAGGAACGGAGATACAAGCGAAGGACAAGTGCAGCAACAATCATTCTACCCTGTTCTTTTATTCCATCATCCATCAAGCGAGGAAAGCGGATTAAAAGCTGAAATACTGGCCACAGTGAGGACGTTTCGGGTAACATTCTCAGGTCATCGCAATAGAGTTCTTCGCGAAGGCATTCCCACACATACAATAAGATTCTATCTGTCAGATTGAAAAGTGATTCAGTTTTGTTTTGATTATCCGGCACCATAAAACATTTAGCAAAAAAAGGTTTGTTCACCAAGTCGAATGAAAAGGCGTTAGATCCAATTGAGTATCCCGTATGGTAAGTAAACACCTGGATCAGGGTGCGAATGAAAAGTTTGAATCCAAAAGCTCTCTCTTTTTGCCTCTTGAGATATTCATTCCGATCTATACACTTCCCATGAATCATTTCGAAAAGCTTACGAATCCAATCATTGGTCCTTTTGGTCCAATTGGTCGGATCAAAAGATACAAGCGTCGCGAACGCCTTTTCCTCAGCTTCGACCCTCATCCCGCCACTATTGATGCGGTTATACAGCGAGATCATGTCAGAGTACGTGTTTTTCTTCGACCCTTCCTTTAAGTCTTCCTTTAAGATTATGACGTGAAAGAGCTCTTTGTCACGAATTCTTTGAACCCTCTCCTTTATTTTGGCTTCCTGTAGTTTGGCAAGCGCCCCTTCACCATGGTGATCCTTAATATGTTTGGCAATCTCATCTTCCTTATTATCCAAGAAAGAACTAATTGGCAGAAAATTCTTTTTCAAGCGCGCTTTCGGGTCGTATGGATTACGAATGCGGCAAAACAAAGGGTAGCGTGTTTCATCGCCAAATGATGCCTTTAGCTCTGGCTCTGGTATCCGTGTAAGATTAATACACCAGACTGTATTATCGTCACCTTCATCTGCTGATTCTTCGCCGTTTTCCAGAGCAGCGGTTTCCTTTAGGCCCGTTAATACTCCGCAAATGCTTCGGATTCGCTGCTGACCGTCAATAATATAATACTTCGGCTTATCTTGATTGCCCAACGGCTTACCCCAGCCTACTGGATTGTCCGGTTCCCACAGAATAATGATACCGCATGGCGTCTCATAAAATAGTGATTCCAAGAGTAGCGAAACTGGATTTGGTCCCCAGACGAGCCCTCTTTGAAAGTGGGGTATACCCAGTTTTTCATACTGCTCAAGAAAGTCGTTTGCTGACCAAGAAGGACTTCGGCCAGCGTTTTCGGTTTTCGAGGAACTCATTTCCTAACCTCCTGTTTCCATAATCTCCTCCAACACCCTCGCCCTATCCTCATCCAATCCCCTCAATATCTCCAACTCCACCGTCGCCAGCGTTTCGTTTCCTATTGTGTCGTAGGCGATGCCCAGGCGCAGGTGAGCTTCGGCCAGGGTTTCCTCATCTTCGGCGAGTTCTATAACCTGCTTCAGAATTTCAATTGCGCTTTCATCTTCATCCTGTAGAGCGTAGGCGACCGCCAATTCCATTAAGATATAGGTGTTATTGGGTAAAAGGTCAAGGGCAGTTTTCAGCGCGTTTTCGGCATCGTCAATGCGGCCAATTTCGTAGAGCAATTGTTCTCCCAGTTCGAGGAAGGTCTCTGCTTTCTCCGGGTTGAAGGGCATGTCAACGGCGGGATCCATGGTAAACAGAAAGTTAAAACGCTTTTTTAGGAAGCGCAATAATAGTTTTCACTTTTCATTTTGCAACTTGAAATTTGAACTATCAAGGAGGCACCCATGTCCTGGACGGACTTAGCACTGTAGGTCGGATTCTCCGAATCCGACGCCCTTCATATATTTCGCTCTATAGGTCGGTCATGAGACCCTTAAGGGATTCTCCAAATCCGACAAAATTAACTTCGAAACTGTCCCTCCAAAGGGCGCTTACGCCGCGAATCCGTCAAAATCCTAAATCCTCACTCCAATTCCATATTTCGAATTGTCTTTGGAATCTCTTTCCCCCAATCATCTTGGTATTTGAACTCATGAATACTCGAATTTTTCCATGCAAATGGACTTTCCACGAATCCGTGTTTTACAGGATTAAAATGAATGTAATCCATATGTCTTGAAAAGTCTTCTTCATCGCGAATAACATGGTCGTAATAACGGCTTTGCCATACTGTTCCGTAGCTACGAATCAATTCCAATGATCGAGCCGACGAATTCAATCCACCTGATTTGGCTCGGAAAAGAAAGCCTCTCTTCAAGCAACGTATCAGATCAGCAGGCGTGGTTTTATCGTAAATCTCCAACAGGAGATGAATATGATCGGGAATCACAACATATGCGTGCTTGATGTAAGGAAAGCGAGTGTTACAGTGCTGAAGTGACGACCAGAATAGTTCGACAGCAGCCTTATCTTCAAAAATGGGAACGCGCTCCTTCGTAACCAGCGTCAGGAAGTAGCAATTCCCTAAGTTGAAATAACGGCGATATTTCGGCATCGCGATAATTTAAGGCAATACAACTATGCTGTTTCTTCTTGCTCGTCGGATTCGGAGAATCCGACCTACACCATCTTCCGCCCATTATTTCACGAGATTAAGTGAACCTAAGCTGTCGGGTGCGGAGACCCGACAGCACTTCATTTTCTTCCTCTATCGGATTCGGAGAATCTCGTAAGAGTCTCACGACCGACCTACCC
>CAZHMN010000118.1:0-6753 GCA_964533705.1 uncultured bacterium | reverse complement strand
GCCGGTGATCAGGATATAGCGTTGCACCTGGCCGGTCTGGAAGAGGCGGACGATTCGGCCCCAGAAACCCACGAACCAGGCCGTGCCGTTGACGGCGCCGTCCACGAAGGTGTTGTCGAACCAGCCGATGAAGAAGGCGTACATGCGCGTCAACCAGGCGGAGCCATCCACAATGCCGTCAATAACTTTGAGGTCGAACCAGGCCAGGAGCGCCGCTTTCAGGTGCACCCCTCGCACGAAGATGGCGTCGTAGATATCGTCGCACCACCACTTGTTGAACATGCCTTTATAAATGATCCCCAGCCGCTTCTGCCAGTCGGCTGCGGAGATGCGCCAGGTGTAATAGGTCAAATAGGCCACTAAAATGCCCAAACCGGCCACAATGATGGAGATGACCATGGCGACGGTGTGCGCCTGGTGATGGACGTGAGCTTCATGTTCGGCTTGGGCGTCGTGGATCATGCCGGTTTCAGGGTGTGCTTCCGCTTCGACCGGAGCAATCTCTTCAGCCAGCGGCGCAGTTTCTACGGCCTCGTGCGGCGTTGCCTCGCCGAGAACTGGTGAGGGCTCTTCGCCGAGGTGGGCGATCGGGCCCGGTTCTTCCGCCGAGGGCATCACCTGCACGTAGGCTTTGCCGGGCTCGGGAAACAGGTGCGCAAACCAACCGCCACTGGGGGAGGTGGGATTGGCCGAGGGCAGCGTCCAGAAGAAAAACACACACAAGCCCGCCATCACCGCAACCGGAACGGTCATCACCCAGGGAGCCTCATGGAGGTGTTTTTCCGCCTCTTCCCCACTCTGGAACTTGTTGAAGAAGGTCAGGAAAATGAGACGGAACATGTAGAAGGCGGTCAACGCCGCGGCGCCGAATCCGAAGACCGGTAAGAGCCAATTGCCGGGGTGAAGCCGCGCGTAGGCTAATGTCCCGCCCAGGATGGCATCTTTCGAAAGGAACCCCGCCGTGAAGGGCACGCCCGAGAGCGCCAGCGTCGCCAGCAGGAAAGTCCAGAAAGTCAAAGGCATATACTTTTTCAAACCGCCCATGTTGCGCATGTCCTGGGGATCAGCGTCGGAATGGACCTTGTGCAGGGCGTGATGCATGGCATGAATGACGCTGCCGGAACCCAAGAACAAGGCGGCTTTGAACATGGCGTGGGTGCAGAGGTGAAAGAATCCGGCCATATAGGAACCCGCTCCCAGCGCCATGACCATGTAACCCAACTGGCTAACGGTCGAGTAAGCCAGGACGCGCTTGATGTCGTTCTGAGCTACGGCGATGGTAGCCGCGAAGAAAGCGGTGAAGCCACCCACGTAAGCGATGACCTGTCCGGCATCCGGCGTCAGGATGGTGAAAATGCGTGCGGTCAGATAAACACCGGCGGCGACCATGGTGGCGGCGTGAATCAGGGCGGAAACCGGCGTGGGGCCTTCCATGGCGTCGGGCAGCCAGACATGGAGGGGGAACTGCGCCGATTTGCCGATGGCTCCGCAGAAGAGGCACAAGCCCATGGCAGTCAAAAGAGCTCCGGACATCTGGCCCCGCGCCACGGCGTCACTGATCTCGTTCAAATTCAGGGTGCCCAAATAAGTCAGCGCCATCATAATACCGATCAACATGCCGGCATCCCCGATACGGTTGACTACGAAGGCTTTGACGGCCGCGTCGGAAGCGCTCTTCTTCTCGTACCAGAAACCGATCAACAGATAGCTGGAAAGGCCAACGAGTTCCCAGAAACAGAAGATCACCAGTAGATTATCGGCCAGGACCAATCCCAGCATGCTGAAACTGAAGAAGGATAAAAAGGCGAAGAAGCGGCTGTAACGGATGTCGCCGTGCATATAGCCCACACTGAAGAGGTGCACCAGCGAACTGACGATGGTGACCACCATCAGCATGGCGATGGCCATATTGTCCAGGTTGATGCCGACCGTGAAAGTATAGTCTCCGAAGAAGAGCCAGTTGAACTGCCAGGTTTCGGCGAAGGCCGGATCGCCGATTTGCAACATGCGAATGAAGAGATGAATGGAGATAAAAAGCCCTAGGAAAATGGCGATGAGACTCACCCAATCGCCACCGCGCGGGAGTCTCTTTCCAACAAAAATCTGGATGGTGAAGGCCACGATGGGGGCCAGCAAGACGATTAATGCTTCGGTTATCATGAGCCTTACGTATTGTTACTGAGTCGCGTGATCAAAGAGTCTTTCTTGGAATCTGATTATGAAACCAGCTGCGGGGAAGTCTCATTCGAGTAAGACAAAAGATCCCATCAGAAAAGTCAACTCTTCCGTCGAGTGCGGAGACTCGACAATACGGTTATCGAGTCAATCCCCGCCGAGTACAGGGACTCGGCGGCACCTGGAATTCTCCCTAAGGTTATCTCAGCAAGGGTTTGATAAATCAAACCCCTACGGGTGAAGTGATTTTGCAGGGCTTGATTCATCAAGCCCAATCATATCTACCCACGAAGTTGATCCGCCTTATCCACCTCAGCGGTAGAGAGGATTCTGTAAATATTGAGAAAGATGGCCAGAGCGACAGCCGCTTCGGCAGCCGCCAGGATGATGATGAAAACGGCAGTTCCCTGACCCAGCAGATTGCCGGCGGTATAGTGGCTGAAGGTTACGAAGTTCAACGCGGCGGAGTTCAGAATCAGTTCGACTCCCATCAGCACCGAGATGGCGTTCTTGCGGGTCATGACGCAGAGCAGACCCAGGATAAACAGGGCGGCGCCGACGCCGAGGAGTATATGGAAATCACTGATCATCTTCATCCTCCCGCGGCCTGGACAAGCGCATCGCTCCGATCAGCGCGGCGAGCAGAAGCACGCTGGCAACTTCGAAGGGCACCAGATAAGTGGTCAATAATAACTTCCCCAGGCTTTTGGTTGTCGGCTCTACGGCTGGCTGCACCATGTTCCAATCGGCAGTGAACAGGACGTAAATCAGTATCGCCGCTATCCCGACTACGGGTATCAGGGCGATAAAGCGTTGATGCGTCTGTTCAGAGATGGTCAAGTGATAGATTCTGGCGGTCAGAAAAACACCGAAAATGATCAGCGTGAGAATGCCGCCCACGTAGATTAATAGCTGGCTGGCAGCTAAAAAGTCGGCGGCCAGGAATACATACAATCCGGCCACCCCGAACAGGGTGAAGAGCAGCGCGAAGGCGGAGTAGATGACCCTGTTGTTGAAGACGACCACCATCGCCGATCCCACGGTCAGGATGACGAAGCCCCAGAATATGGCGCGGGTCAACAGCTCGATCATGCGTCCTCCTTTCCGTCCTTCTTCTTGGGATCGTTCGGCGTTTCGGGCTTTGCGTCCGATCCGTCCTTCTTTTCAGGTGCGGATTTAACAGCACCCTCATCTTTTGTTTGAGCGGCGGCCTCTTTCGCCGCCGGCTGGGAGGCGGCCTTTTGTGCTGCAACTTTGGCCGCTTCGGCAGCTTTAGCGGCTTTGGCGGCGGCGTCT
The DNA here is from genome assembly GCA_964533705.1 of uncultured bacterium. Taxonomy (GTDB): domain Bacteria; phylum Electryoneota; class B3-LCP; order B3-LCP; family B3-LCP; genus CAZHMN01. The sequence goes on along the minus strand of CAZHMN010000118.1, from coordinate 3,282 downwards.
CGATCCAGCAGACGCTTCACTTCTTCCGGAGGATACTTCGCCCAATGCCGCAGAGTCTGCAGAAGATCGAAGGTAACCTCTTCGTGCAGGTTCTTCCAGTGGATGGCGCCCATAGGACAGACTTCCACGCATAACCCGCAGAAGATGCACTTGGCCATCTCCACGTCGAATTGCAACACGTGGAGACGCTTCGGCTTGCCGTCCGGCAGGGTGCCCAGATCTTCACCTTTTTCGGCTTTGACCACCTTCATGTGGATGATGTCCACCGGACAGGCTCGAACGCATTGCAGGTCTCCGTTGCAGATGTCAATGTCGTTGACCAGCATGGTGCGGGCGCGGGGCGGATAGGTCAATTTTTGATGGGGGTATTGCACCGTAACAGCCCGCACGAAGAGGTGCCGGAAGGTCACCCACAGACCGATGGATACGGTCACCACTCCCATGTAGACGTCGCGAAAGTAGCGGTAGATGGCGTTCATGTTATTTGGGATTCAGGATTCAGGGATCGGGATTTGGAATTTATTCCTAATTAATTTTAAGTAACCGGCGACAGCAAGCTGCCGCACTACCTTTTACAGTAAAAGTTGAATGCTCACTGCTTACCCCACCAGCACCACCCACAAACCTACCAACAGCAGGTTGGCGAAGGAGAACGGCAGGAAAATCTTCCAGCAGACGTGCATGAGCTGGTCAACGCGCAGGCGGGGCAGCGTCCAGCGGATCCACATCTGTATCAGCACCAGAGTCATCGCCTTGCCGATGAACCAGAACGGCCCGGGAATAAATTCGAGGAATGGGAAGGGTGCCTGCCAGCCGCCCAGGAAAACCGTCGAAGCGATCGCCGATACGACGAACATGTTGCCGTATTCCGCCAGGAAGAAGATGGCGAAGCGCATGCCCGAATATTCCACGTGATAGCCCGCCACTAATTCGGATTCCGCCTCCGGAATGTCGAAGGGGGTGCGGTTGGTCTCGGCCAGCGAGGCCCAGAAATAGATCACGAAGCCGACCAGGCTGAAGGGGAAGGTGCGGAAGACGTACCAGTTCCAGAATCCTCCCGCCTGATTGTGGACGATCTGCTCCATGGACATCGTCCCGGCCATGATAACCGGTATCAGAAGGGACAGTGCCACAGGGATTTCATAAGAGACCATCTGGGCTGCCGAGCGCATGGCTCCGTAGAGAGCCCACTTGTTGTTTGACGCCCAGCCGGCCATGAGAATGCCGATCACCACCAGCGAGGTTACGGCAATAACGTAATACACACCGATATTCAGGTCGGAGCCGATCAAGTTGGCGGCAAAAGGCAATACCGCGAATCCGGCCAGGCTGCCGATGAATACCACATAGGGCGCCAAGCGGAAGAGTTTTTTGTCTGCAGCGATGGGAATGATGTCTTCCTTGATAAGCAGCTTGATGGTATCGGCGATGGTCTGTGACCAGCCGTGCCATTTGCCGGTCTCCATGGGGCCCAGGCGATCCTGCACGTGAGCAGATACTTTCCGCTCGAACCAAACCGCCAGGAGAGCGAAGACGGTCAGGAAGAGGAGCACACCCACGAGATAGACGATCTTGATGGCGAGATCAAGGTAGGGTTGGGGAATGTTCATCGGTCAACCTCACCCAGCACGATATCAATGCTGGCAACGATAGCGACTAAATCGGCGATCAAGACGCCGACCGAAAATGCGGGCAGCGCCGAAACGGCACAGTAGGCTCCAGACCTCGCCTTGACTCGGTAGGGCTTGTTGGTGCCGTCAGATACCAGGTAGATGCCCAGCTCACCACGAGGTGCTTCCGTACTAATGTACACTTCGCCGACCGGCATTTTGCCGAACGACCTGGGGATCTTCTCCTTGACGTCTCCGTCAGGGAGTCGGTCTAACGCCTGGCGGATGATCTTCAAAGATTCATCCATTTCTCGCACGCGGACGATATAGCGATCCCAGCAATCGCCTACTTGCCCAAATTCACCTCTGCCGAGCTGTGGTTCAAATTCATAGTTCTCGTAACCGCTGTAGGGCGCGTCCCGGCGCATATCCCAGTCAACACCCGATGCTCGCAGATTGGGGCCGGTCACGCCATAGGCGATAGCAACCTCAGGGGACATTACACCCACATTTGCGGTGCGTTCGATGAAAATCTTATTATATGAGAGAAGATCATTCAGTTCCGGAATTTTGGGAGCCATAAAATCACAGAATTCTCTCACCTTGTCGGTCCACCCGTTGGGCAGATCGTTGGCGAGTCCACCGATACGAATGTAATTGAAGAGCATGCGAGCGCCGGAAAGCTCTTCAAGCAAATCTAAGATATGCTCTCGAGCCTGAAAGAGATAGAGAAGAGGCGTCCAGGCGCCCAGGTCGAGACCGTAAGTGCCCAGAGCCACGCAGTGGCTTCCTATTCTGTTCAGTTCACAAACCAGGACGCGCAGAGTCTGCACCCGCTCGTTGACCTCGATCCCCATCAGCTTCTCGACCGCCAACACGTACCCTAGTTCCATGTTCATACTGGACAGATAATCCATCCGGTCGGCGTAGGGGATAATCTGCGGATAGGTGACGGATTCGGCCATTTTTTCGAAGCAGCGGTGCAGGTAACCGATGTAAGGTGTTACTTTGGTTACAACTTCTCCGTCCGTTTCCAATTCCAGGCGCAGGACGCCGTGCGTGGCGGGATGCTGAGGACCCATCTGCAGGGTCATGCGTTCTCCGGACGCCCGGGAGACCAGGTTAAACTTCTCCCACCTTTCAGGGGTCATACCCAGAGGTATGTTTAACTCTTTAGTTTCCATCATCTGCGATAATCGAGGGTTGGGGAGTTAAGGGGATGTCGTGCCAGTGTGTCGGAGGCTGATCATCCTTTCGCAAGGGGTGTCCTTCCCAGTCTTCGGGCAGAAGGATGCGCCGAGGGTCGGGATGGCCGTCGAACTTTATTCCGACTAAATCAAAGGCTTCTCTCTCATGCCATTCCGCCGTCGGCCAGATTTGGGAAACGGTGGGAACGGTGGGATTATCCTTCGAACAGTGAACCTTTAACGTTACACGGTGGCGATGTTTATAAGAAAAGAGGTGATAAACCACCTCAAAGTGCTCCGGCCAATCCAACCCGGACAGGCACATCAAGCTGTCGAAAGAGAGATCGGGGTCCTCTTTCAGCATTTTTGCCACGTCTATTAGCGATTCAACCGGAACAAGAATGTGCGGGTCGGGGCTGGAATCCTGATACGTGACTGATAAGCCGTCGGCTGCTAATTGCTGGCTGATCTGTTCTGGGGTCATG
>CAZHMN010000117.1:0-6897 GCA_964533705.1 uncultured bacterium | reverse complement strand
GAACTCAAAGTCTGCATCCGAGACCACTCGATGACAACCCGATGGTTGGAGGCATCATCCCAGGCGTAAACTCGGCCTTCTCCCTGCGTGGTTAAATCGTCCCAGAAGGCAGCGACCATTCCATCGGGCCCCAACGGAGAGGGAATGGGCCAGTTGCGGAAGAAGGTGAAAGCTACATTCGGAACCATGGAGATCCATCCGTTCGAGCAGACGGTGATCGTATCCACCTCCATCCCATAATAACGGAAGGTGAAGGGCAGGCCGATATTGAGAGAAGCGTCCTGATCCTCGCCCCCATCGTAGATCGCCAATTGAAATCCGGTTCCACCGTAATCCGGGTCTATTTCCACCCAGTCGAACGTCGGATGCGGTGGGTAGTTGACGTCGGTGTTATCATAGCAATAGTAACCATACCCGTCAGGCCCCTGAGGATCGGTGCTGGTCTTCTCACCGAGGGTGATGCTGAAAGTATCAACCTGTACGACACCCTCAGAAGTGATGTATTCCATCGCCATAAGGGCTTGCCACCCCTGGGGTGCATCCTGGGATGCACTGACGGTAAAATAATCACTCGTATTCAATCCTGTCGCTTGTGGTTCGATGAGCTCGTAGAAACCCACCGAATCCAAAACCGTCACCAGCGGATCAAGAGAACTCAGCGTTGCGGTTACCCCGGCAGCAGCGTCTCGCCCTAGGTTTGCGGTTTTAATCATCAATTCGGCCGTTTCGCCGGGTGAGAGAAGCGAATCACCCCCGACGGTTACCGCGCTACGCCCCTCTAACTGCGGGGCTGTAACCTCGAGGTTAAAAGCCACCGTCCAACTCCCCTGCGCGGATGCAATCGCCAGAACGATCTGAATCGTATGCCCGTCTGGAGCGTCCAGCGCCACCTGGAAATCAATGTCATCCAAACTGGGCGACGTTGAACCGGGAGCGATGGAACCAAACGTCTCAAACATATCTCCAGGAATCACCAGAGAATCCTCAACCGTCGCAACTAACGTTACATTGGTGGCTGTAGTCGTGTATCCGTAATTCTTGAGTTCAATGGGAATTTCCACGATCTCCCCGGGATTGATGCTTCCATCACCATCCCCCTGGCTTTCACCGGAGCTGTCGTCATCCACGGTGGCAGAATAGAATCCGACGAAGATATCCTGTTGAATCATGTCCAGCGAATCCAGTATCGGGACGTAATTGTGCTTAGTCACCGTCACCTTCAGATTCCCAGGAGTTTGACCGTTCACAAAAAGGTGCGCTAAACCGTCAGCGCCTGATAGAACGAAGCTCAAAACGTCATTCTCCTTGTAAGCGCATACCCTGGCCCCTTCAATTGGATTCCCCAACGTATCCGTTACGAGTACTTCGAGCTGATTATCTCCTAAAATCAGGCTATCGGGTACAACTGCCGTCATGTTGTATTGTATGGGCCCCGTCCACAACTCCAAGCCGGGATCGCCGGCCAGGTTATTCCACTCGGAGAAATTGCTGACGTAACTCGGGTTATTGATGGCGTAAGCGTTGTAAAGTTCCAGCTTCCCGCGCACCAGAACATTGCCCACTTGAAAAATCCCCTCATTGAAGAGTGCCTGATACATACCGATGTCAACGGCATTATTGCATCGTGTGTTCGTTCCAGAAGTGGCAGTTCCCACGCACGCAACGGCTCCCTGTCCTACGGAAGGAGTTCCCACGCTCACGAAATGTTCCGCCCTGGATTCGCCGGAAAATCCTCCCGTACCACAGGTCAGAGTGGTAACGAAAGGAAGCATATACCCATTGGTCAATTGATCCGTGTCCCAATTGTCCCAGCCGCTCATCCCCAGGTAGCCGCGGTAATTGAAATAAGTTACTCCGCTGTTGATGCTATTTGCGATTGTGGTTACGATGTTCACGCCCATATTGTACCAGGCAGTGTCAATCTGAGTGTAACCGTTCTCCAGCATGCGGGTCTTGATCCAGCGATTGGTTTGAATGGTGGAAATACCCGAATACGAGGAACCGGCTACCAGCAACCCCTTTTGAAACCATCCGTCATGGTAGGTATAGGGTTGCTTTTCGTACCATAGAACTTTATTTATAATGGCAATCGCTTCGACGATATCCTCCGCCGGCATACGCCCCACGGCGACGTCCGCCAATATGTCGTTTCCTGCCAACTGACCGTAAGGGTGATCCCCAACGTAATAACTCCATCCCGGAAGAACGTAATCCCCGTTGTCATCGCCTACTAATAAAACGTATTCAGGGGGCACCTCCCAGGTGTCATAGGCGTCCTGGATCATCGCCTTGATGGTGTAATTGGACGCACCTGGGGTGAAAGTCTCCAGAACAACTTGATGTCCTAAGCGGCGCTTCCAATCCAACAGGAGTGTCTCGAGCGCGTCAATGAGAGTAGCATCGTTCTCGCAGATGACGAGATAGGAACCCATCAAATCTTCATCTACGTCAAATACCTCATCGAAATTGACGACGGAGGTTCTCATCAGTTTACCCCACGATGAAGAGATCGCCCGAACAGGACGTTCCGCCGCATTGCGCATATCCGTCCCCTCATAGGTCACCTGTACTTCAATGCGATGAGCCACAGCCAACTCTTTCGTCGCCGGATTATAGCGGATCGGATTGATCCGAACGGGAACAACTCTTACGTCACGCATCAGAGCCGGTTCTCCGGCCATGACGATTTCGTCCGGGTAAAAACTGTCGGATTTATAGACCTCTTCCACCCAATGCCGCAAACGCCCGGCATCGGGACCTTCATCGGGAGCGATACCCTGCGCAGGCATCAGCCAAATGCCGGGGATGATTCGCTCTTCTATGATACGGGCCGTTACTTTCACACCCGCAGTTGCCGGAATGGCGATCATGCGCGTCACATGGGGTACCTCGGGCTTACCCAGATCCAGCTCATAGCCTCCACCGTAGATCTCAACTCGATCCCAGCCCTTTCCATCCAGTACCGCTTCGCTCAGATTCACACCAGGCAACGTTACTTCGAAGCGATCGCCGGTCGCAGAATGCTCCAGCATTTTGAATTCCGGTCTTTGACCATCGTTTCCCTGTCGTAGTTGCATCCATTCCGCTGAGGATGTGCTCACCAAAGCCGATAAAAGTAAAACCGCCCCTAAACCGATCAGTTTCCGCATCTTTCAGGGTTCCTTTTCTTTATGGTATTTCATTTCAAACTATAAGTTTCACGCAAATAGCAGGCCAATGGTTTGATCCCGCCTGAATAATATAACCGTTTTTAGATATGAAATCAATGGATTGCAAGTTGCTTTTTTGCACGGTTTTGGATATCTTTTGGGTTAAACCGAACTCCTGGTCGCTGTAAATCCGAGTTCCTTCCGTTTTAACTAAACGGCTTCTGGCCAGGGATTCTCCCAATTATAAAATGAGGATGGTAGAGTGAAATCTGGATTATCGTGGCGTTTCGACAATTTGGCCCGCGATCAGGTCGGGGAACGCCTGGGGTTGAGCGAAAAAGACTTCTCTGCAGCTTTGCCTCGCGCTGTTAAGGCCCACGAAGGCCTGATGAACCGCAGGGAACGGGGCGAACTCCCCTTCTACGATCTCCCCAACCGCCGAGATACCATTACCGAGGTCCTCGCCTACGCTGAAAAAGCCAGAGAGCGGTTTCAGGACATCGTAATCCTGGGCATCGGCGGGAGTTCACTGGGGCCGGCTGCGCTTCAGATGGCGTTGGGCAGAACCCCGGCCGGTCAATTACCTGCCCCCAGGTTGCACTTCCCTGATAATGTGGACCCCTTCGAATTTGATGCGCTCATGGGGCAATTAAACCTGGAAAAAACGCTTTTCAACGTTGTCACCAAATCCGGAGGGACACCCGAAACACTCGCTCAATATCTAATCGTCCGCGAACGATTGCAGCATAAACTAAGAGATCGTTACAATGAAAACCTGGTCTTCACGACCGATCCGAAAAAGGGACTTTTGAGAAAACTCGCAAAAGAAGAGAAAATCCGCGCTTTCAGCATTGATCCTGGTGTCGGAGGCCGCTTCTCGGTGTTTACACCGGTGGGCCTTCTACCCGCGGCTCTGGGCGGACTGGATATCGAAGAACTCTGCCGGGGCGCATCTTTTGCTGCAGAGCAATGCTCCAGCGATGACATATTGCATAATCCCGCCTACCGCTTCGCTTTGTCTCTGTGCTTGCTCCGCGATATAAAAGGAGCGGGGATCGTCGTTATGATGCCCTACTCCAACCGTTTGGCCGGCCTGGCCGATTGGTTCCGGCAGCTATGGGCGGAGAGCCTGGGCAAGAAATACGACCTTAAAGGCGAAGAAATTTTCTGGGGACAGACGCCCGAAAAGGCCCTTGGCGCCACCGATCAACATTCCATGGTGCAGCTTTACATCGAGGGCCCTTTCGATAAGGTGATCTGCTTTCTGGAAGTGCAGGATCACGGAGTGGATATGGTCATCCCCCGCATTTACCCGGAGAAACCGGATCTGGACTTCTGGGGCGGCCATACCCTCTCGGAGCTGATCACCGCCGAGAAGCACGCCACCGAAGAGGCTTTGCGGCAGGCCGGGCGTCCCTCTATGACCATCCTCTTCCCCGGAATAGACGCCTTCGTTGTGGGTCAGTTTATGATGATCCTGGAGATCGCCACAGTATTCGCCGGATCATTTTTGGGCCTAAACCCGCTGGATCAGCCGGGGGTTGAGTTGGGCAAAGTCTTGACCAAGAAGAGGCTGGCGGGGCGGAATCCATCTTAATATTGTCAATCAAGGCCGGGGACTATGACCTGCCTGCAAATTGGGCTTTAATACAAAAGCATGGCTTCAATCATTACTCTTTACATTACCCCCACCGGATTTAACAAGAGTCAAATACATCCCTGAAATCTGGCTATATCTCCGCCTACCCAAAAGAAAATCCAGAATAGCCTTGCATTCTTTCTGGAATAATATTTAATTTAAGCGTTTAATTAAATTGAGATTTGCCGCTTGATTGATCTGCATACACACACAACCGCCTCGGATGGAACCTATTCACCCCGAGACCTGGTTCGCCTGGCTCTGGATGAAGGCTTGGAAGCCGTAGCCATCACCGATCATGACACTGCTGCGGGCAACCAGGAAGCCCTCGAGGCCGGCCGGGAATTCGGCCTTGAAGTCGTCCCAGGCGTGGAAATCAGCGCCGATTCTCCCTTCGGAACCCTCCACATTGTCGGACTTTACATCAACCCGGAGAATGAATCCATGGAGGCGGTGCTGAAGGAGTTGCGGGAATTCCGCGAACGGCGAAATCTAAAAATGATTAAACGTTTTGAGGATTTAGGCATTCACCTCACCTTAGAAGAGCTGACCCGAGAAGCCGGTGGTGATTTAATCGGGCGACCACACTTCGCAGCCCTGCTGGTCAAAAAGGGAATCGTCACCTCCTATCGCGTGGCTTTCGAGAAGTATCTGAAGGCGGGAGGCCAGGCCTATCTGGATAAGAAACGTCTGCCCGTGGAAGAAGCGATCAGGATGATCACGGACTGCGGCGGCATCCCCATTCTGGCGCACCCCTTTACCATGCGGGAGAAAGACGGCGACAATTTCGAGAACAACCTCTGCCAACTGGTTAACCTGGGTTTGCGCGGTATCGAGGTCTACTACTCGGAGCACACTAAAGGCGACGAAGCCCTGTTTTCAGATTTGGCGCGTCGCCATAATCTACTGATTTCAGGCGGAACCGATTTCCACGGAGCCGTCAAACCGGATATCAGACTGGGCAGGGGCTTCGGCGGTATGAATATCCCCTACGAATTACTCGAAAACATCAAGGAGGCCAGACCTTGAAGGTTCCTCCGCTGGATTTGAGAGCACAATACCAGACCGTCAGCGAGGACGTGCTCCGTCGCGTAAACGACGTTTTTTCCTCCCAGCATTTCATTTTGGGCCCGATGGCCGAGCAACTGGAACGTGAAATCGCTTCCCTGTGCGGGGTTGGATACGGTGTCGGTGTAGCCTCAGGTTCCGACGCGCTGCTGCTCTCGTTGATGGCTTTGAACGTGAAAGAAGGGGACATCGTCGTTACAACCCCGTTCAGTTTCTTTTCGACGGTATCTTCCATCACCCGATTGGGTGCCAAGCCCTATTTCGTCGACATCGACCCGGAAACTTTCAATCTTGAGCCCGATCTGCTTGCTGGCGTACAACCGGTGGGAGTTAAAGCAGTCCTGCCCGTACACCTCTATGGGCAGCTAGCCCGCATGGAAGAAATCATCTCCTGGGCGCAGTCCAGCGGAGTGGCTCTCCTGGAGGACGCTGCCCAGGCCATCGGGGCGTCGCGCCACGGCCGCATGTCCGGCAATTGGGGTACTCTGACGGCCTTCTCGTTTTATCCCACCAAAAATTTGGGTGGAGCGGGCGACGGCGGCATGATCGTGACTTCGGACGATGAGCTGGCCGAACGCCTCCGCAGCCTGCGCGATCACGGAGCCAAGCGGCGCTACTACCACGACGTAGTCGGCGTCAACAGCCGATTGGACGCTCTGCAAGCCGCAGTTCTGCTGGCCAAGTTGCCTCATCTCAAGGCCTGGAACGAACAACGCCGAGCCATCGCTGACCGCTACCGCCAGGAACTGGCTGACTTGCCCATTAAACTGCCGATAGAAGAGGCGGGCAACGAGCACGTCTACCATCAGTTCGTCATCCGCACCGATCGCCGCGATGAACTGAAGGCTTTCTTAGACCAGGAAGGGATTTATACCGCTATTTTCTATCCCATCCCCTTGCATTTGCAGGAATGCTTCGGCTTCCTGGGATACAACGAGGGCGATTTCCCCGAAGCGGAGAAGGCGGCCAAAGAAGTGCTAGCCTTGCCCATTTATCCGGAATTGGGGGAAGAGAGACTTGAAATCGTGGTAAGCGCGATGA
>CAZHMN010000116.1:0-7155 GCA_964533705.1 uncultured bacterium | reverse complement strand
CGATTTGCTTAAAGTTGAGGGGAAATATATTCTGAATTTTACCAAAATTCTAGACATTTACGAAGAACCTGGAGTCGAAATTGCCGAGACACCAGCAAATGAGGAAAGCTGGAAAAGCAAGGCCCTATGGGTTTTGGAGGCAGCCCGTGCTTTGTTAGACATACTGAAAAGTAAAGACGACCAAATGACAATTGGATTTACTCAAAGTTACATCGCTTTAAGAAAGGGGACTACAAACATTTACACATGTAATGTCAGAAGAAGCCCATTCACCGGTCTATGGTTCAGAGAGACTGATGAAGAAAAAACCGACAAACTATTGAAATTGCTTGATTCCAGTGGTTTGCCTTATAAATACAGTAACAAGTATAAGGATTTCTTGGTTACGTTGAAAGTGGAGGATATCTCGGATAATAGTGAGATTTTTGAGGAAATTCATAACAAGCTTCTAGAGGAAATTCAGCCACCTGAAGAAACATAGGGGAAAGCCTTTTCCCACTAGATTTCCCTGTTGTGTCAGGTCCTGCCACAGCCGTGACCTGACGCCAGAGCACGCGCAAATAGAGGCGTCATGTGAGAGGCTCCTACACTGGATCTGACACAACGGTGATCCCCCCCTGCCCCCCTTGATAAGGGGGGAGAAAGGGGGGATTCTTATTCCGTGCCCAAAAAATTTCCAAAATTCGAATAAATGACTTGCAAATGGACGGGTTTGTAGATAAATTGTCTATACCGGGGCATAGCGGATTCATATAGCCACCAGGAGAATACCATGCTCACGATCCGGCAATGGATTTTGGCGGGATTTCTGGTCGCCTGTCTGGGATATTCGCCGCTTCTGGCACAGCAAACCATCAGCGGCGATCTTAGCGGCGCGCTGGGCCCGGGAGAATTCCTCGTCGTCGGAGATTGCAACATCCCTCAGGGGGAAACACTCGTCATCCAACCCGGTACGACCCTTCTGTTTTCGGGGCACTACGCCTTTAACGTTTACGGGCAGCTAAACGCCGAGGGAACGGAGAGCGATTCGATAAAATTCCTGAGGCAGTATCCCATCGAGGAATACAAACACGGCGGCATCCGCATCCAACCCGGTGCATCAACGGAAAACACCATAATTTACTGTCGCATTGATTACGCCGATAACCCGGACTTCCCGGACTGCTGGGGGGGTGGCATCTTTTGCTATGATGCGGGCGTAACCATCGCCAATAGCACGATAACGAACTGCCGGGCGCTTTTCGGGGCGGGAATATACGTGATCGGATCAACGGCAACCGTGTCGGAGTGCACAATTACAGACTGCTACGCCATCGCTGAAGGCGGAGCTATCTATTCGGTTTATTCCTCCATTGTTGTTTCCGATTGCGTTATTATGAACAATACGGCCGATCAGGTGGCCGGTATTCATATTTATACGAACGAAGATGCCGAGGTGAGAAACTGCATTGTCGCCTACAATACGGCCATATCCTCTGCCGCTTGAGGGAGCTGCGGAGGCAGCGGGATCCGCTGCGAAAACACCGACGCCCTCATCCATCATAACCTGATCTACGGCAACGTGGCCGTGCGCCGAGGAGCGGGCATTTTCGTCTATGATTGTGCCCCGATAATTAATAATAACACAGTCGTGGAAAACGTCTGCACGGACGGCGCTTCCGGGATTGGCGCTGGAATTTACTCCAATAGCGGCGGTTCCACTAGCGGTGTGAACAATATCGTTTATTTCAATCAGTCAACTTATATGCCCCAATGCGCCGGTAACGTTGATTTTTCTTATTCCTGTTGCTCTGAAGCCCTATCTGGAATAGGCAACATCACCGCTGATCCCCTGTTCGTCAACCTGGTGGGAGATGATTATAACCTTCAGCAGAATTCCCCCTGCATTGATACCGGTGATCCCAACAGCCCGCTGGATCCCGACAACACCCGCGCTGACATGGGGGCGTTGTACTTCGATCAGGGTGCGGTTTCCCCTTTAGCCATTACTTTGACGCCTTATAATCCTCCCATCACTATCCCTGCGTCCGGTGGCAGTTTCGATTTTAATGTGGCGCTTGACAACGCTGATCCCTCCTCCCAGACGTTCGACGCCTGGATCATGGCTATGCTACCTAACGGTTCGCAGTTTGGCCCGGTTCTGGGGCCGATTAATCTTACTTTGCCGAGTGGTGTTTCTATCAACAGAGATCGAACCCAGGCGATTCCGGCTGGCGCTCCGGCGGGAACCTACGCTTACACCGGCTATGTGGGTGATTACCCCGATGACGTCTGGGACAGCGATAGTTTTCCCTTTGAGAAACTCGAAACAGGCATAGGTCCCATGGTTCCTCAGTGGGAAAACACCGGCGATTCCTTCGCTCTCTGGCAGACCGTTACTGAGGTCGGAATTCCCACTGCTTTATCCCTCTCCGCTCACCCCAATCCCTTCAACCCCTCGACAACCATCAGCTTTCAGTTGCCGGTTGCCGGTTTCGTGAAACTGGAAATATTCGACGTCAATGGCTGTCGCGTAGGGGTCGGTCTTGAACCGACCCGTTGGTATCCCCCCGGCCACCACGAAATCACCTTCGATGGTTCTCATCTCCCCTCTGGCGTCTACTTCGCCCGCCTGACAGCCGGTGACTTCAAGCAGACGCAGAAGTTGATGCTGATCAAATAGTCGCCAGAAACAAGCTTTGAATCTGTCGTTTATCCTCTAAAAATATCAAGTATATGGATTTTACTTTATAAATCAACAATAAAATATTTTAGTGTGAAGCAAAAAAACACTTGACTTTCGAGGATAATTTTGTTATATTAATGGAAAATTACCCCCCATAGGGTAAAAGTTATAAAGTCGCTGGCGGATTCAGATCATGGGCTGGCATTTGAGTAGAACACATTTTCTAGGACGGCTTGTTGACTTGGGATTGAGCGAACGTCAAGCTAAGGTTTATCTGGCTTTGCTCACTCAGAAGAACACAACGATCGCCGATCTTCAAAGATCTTCCGGGGTGCCGCAAACCAAGGTCTACGAAATCGTTCGGCAGTTGGTGGAGATGGGCTACTGCAGAAAGAGGAAAGTGGGCACCAAGCGCTACTTCGAAGCGCTGAATCCCGAGGCAGTTCTGATCCCCATAATTAAGAAATTGGAAATGCATCTTGAAGACACTTATAAATTGAAAGAGGAATTATTGGCAGTTTACAATAGCTCGGCTGATAGATCAGAGCCCGCGGAATTTGTCGAAATTCTACATGGAAAAGAAAGCATCCATCATCACTACCTGCAATTGCTCAACAATTCAAAAAGTGAAATCCTCGGATTCGGGCGGCCTCCATATACTTGCGATACCGCTGAAAAGATAGAAGAGCAGGGAGGAGCGATTGAACAATTCATCGCACGAGGTGGGGTCTCAAGGTGGGTGTATCAGTTGAATGGTGAAAACGAGGAATGGCTCTTGCCTGGGCTGGAACGGTTGGTTGCCGGTGGTGTCCAGGTACGGATTGCTGACCACCTGCCTTTGAAGATGATGATATTCGATGCGAAGGAAGTTCTTGTGGCCCAGGAGGATCCGTTTGTATTAGGTCGCGATTTAACTATGACGATTATGAAGCAAGGAGCGATAGCAGATGCTTACCGAGCGCTTTTTGATTTCGTGTGGAACCAGGCGACAAATCTACAATCTTTAATACAGAAAGAGCACAGTAGTCAATGATAAATGCATGCAAAAATGGAGGTGAACAATGAAAGTCAGAATGAAAACCTTATACGTCGCCATGACGCTGTTAGTGTTGATTCCCCTCGCCGCGATGGGCGGTTGGGAAACCCAAAACAGCGGGGGGACGACGGGCCTGTACGGAATATGTGCTCTAAATGAGCAAACTGCTGTGTCGGTCGGATCTTCCGGAACCATACTCCTCACCGAAAACGGTGGTGAGTTGTGGTTGCCAATGCCTAGCGGCATTACTAGCTTTCTGATGGCTACCTATTTTCTGGATGAAAGCTATGGATGGGCCTGCGGCGCGAGCGGAGTGATCCTGGCTTCGACAGACGGAGGCCATACGTGGAATCCGCAATCGAGTGGAATCACACAATACATCTATTACGTTTTTTTCATTGATTCAGCAAATGGTTGGGCGTGTGGTCAGGAAGGTTTTATCCTCCATACAACAAATGGAGGTGAGCTTTGGGAAATCCAGACTTCCGGTATTACGGACAACCTCTGGTCTATACGCTTCGCCAATGAAAATGTGGGATGGACAGTTGGTCAAAACGGTGCCATTCTAAACACGACAGACGGTGGTGTAACCTGGACTCCTCAAGTGTCGGGGACGACAAACTACCTGCAAAGTGTGTTCTGTCTTGATGAGAATACGGCATGGGTTGTCGGAGGCTACGGCACCATTTTGAAAACGACCGACGGCGGGACTACTTGGAATCCCTGCGTAAGTGGAACCGACGCCTGGCTGTATCAAGTTTATTTCTCCGATGCCGATCACGGTTGGGCGACAGGTCGTTATGGAGTGATAATTGCTTCCACAGACGGAGGTGAAAACTGGTACGAACAATATACCGGTTCCGCTTCCGTCGTGATGCGTAGTGTAAGTATGGTTAACAACTTGGTGGGATGGGCCTGTGGAACCAGTGGAACTATCGTCCATACCACCAACGGGGGAATAGAATCGCCGTTGGAGTTATCCCTTACTCCACTGAATCCTCCCATCCAGATTCCATCCACAGGTGGATCGTTTGACTTTGAAGTGATGATCGCAAACCTCAGCGATTCGACTGTGATCTACGATGCCTGGACGGATGCTCTTCTCCCCTCTGGGGCTCCATATCCCCTGTTTACACGCGAGGACTTGTCATTAGCTGTAGATGACACACTCGAAAGGGAATTAACCCAAACCGTCCCACAAAGAGCCCCTTCAGGATCATATGCCTATCGCGCTTACGTGGGAGAATATCCCGATGTCATCTGGGCTGAAAGCACCTTTGACTTCGAAAAGCTGGCAGTTGATTTCGGTGGGGAGGTTTACCTCACTTGGAACCTTGATGGTTGGGATCAAGGAGAGTCTTTTGAATCGGGGCAAGTTCCAGAACATTTCGGGATTGTCGCGGCTTATCCCAATCCGTTTAATCCACAAACCAGGATCAGTTATACTCTGCCAGAAGTCTCAAAGGTGCAATTGAAAATCTACGACCTACAAGGACGCTTAATCGCGACTCTGATCGATCGAATCCAGGAAGCAGGGGAGCATTCAGCCGAATTCAATGCTGCGAACCTATCCAGTGGTGTTTACCTCTGCGTTCTGGACGCTGGAACGTTTAAAAGTTCGAGCAAACTACTGCTGCTGAAATGACAATGAGTGAATAAAGGAATCTACCAGGTGTGGTGTGGAAGCTGATGCCGAACAGTTTTCCACACCACATCTTTTAATAGAATTCAGGTGATTCCTTGCCAACTACAAATGCCTGGAAAGGATAGATTACTCTACTGCAAGGGATTCAAAGATTTACAGTAAGGGAGATGAGATCAATGAAATCGAGAGTTCTAATCACAATGATACTGCTAATGGCGACGGTTTCCACTGCCCAGGCACAGACACACCTCTCCGGTTTTCTTTCTGGAACACTGGAAGCCGGTGAGTATCTCGTAGATAGCACCATCGTCGTCGCGTCAGGAGAAACTCTCACGATCCAACCCGGAGCCCACCTGCAATTTACAGCCTGGTACCCGTTCGAGATTCTTGGCACTTTGATCGCAGAGGGTACCGAAGAAGATTCAATTATCTTCGACTGTGATACTCAAACCAACCCTGAGGGATGGCACGGTTTACGCTTCAATGGGGAAGGGGCTTCAGACAGCTACCTTGCTTATTCCCGCATTTCATATGGCCAGGCGCTCTCCTATTGGCCGCTTAGCTGCGGCGGTGGGATTTTCTGTATGAGTACATCCCCGACTTTCAGCCACTGTCTAATTACCTCAAATAGCGCAGCGATGTACGGCGGAGGGATATATTGTTATAACGCTCCAGTCACTCTGGAGGAGTGCACCATAACGAATAACTCCGCTTCGTCGCAGGGTGGAGGGATGTACGCCAGTCTTTCTCCAATCTCTATAAACCAGAGCACCTTTAACTATAACACGGCGGGAACCGGTGGCGGTATGGTAGTAATTTCATCCCAGATGGAACTTTCAAACTCTGTAATTACCCACAACACGGCCAGTACCACGGGCGGAATTCACTGCAGTGGAAATCCCTCTCCTATTATCGAAAAATGTATAATTAGTTATAACTCTTCGACGGGCACGTGAGGCTCATGTGGAGGTGGCGGGATCCGCTGCAACAACTCATCTCCGACTCTCATAAACTTGACAATTGCTTATAATACAGCCGCCAGATACGGGGGGGGAATTTACCTGGAATCCAGCGCAGCACCAATTGGAAACAATCTTATTTTATGGGGGAATTCGGGTCTGGGAACCAATGCGCAAGTATATGAGCTGTCGGGTTCTTTTACCGCTACTTATTCTTGCGTGCAGGACGGGTGGCCTGGCACCGGTGACATCTCTGACGATCCCATGTTCGTCAATGCTACCAACAGCGACTTTCACCTGCAACCAAATTCCCCCTGCATTGATACCGGGGATCCCAACAGCCCGCTGGATCCCGACAGCACCCGCGCCGACATGGGGGCGCTGTACTTCGATCAAAGCTCGCCCCAGATTGCACTCTCAGCCGATTCGCTGTGGTTTCCAGATACATATGTGGGTGAAAGCAGTACAAAATCCTTCACAATTTATAATGCGGGCGCTGGGGATTTGATTCTCAATGGCATGTCCAATAACCTGCCGGATATCTTTACATATAATTGGGTACCTGAAGACAGCTTGATCACTCCGGGAGATAGTATCGTTGTAAGGGTGGCTTTCTCACCTTCAGATTCGATTCTCTACACGGACGATCTGGTTATAGATAACAACGACGTCCAGATGTCGGTGTACCTTGAAGGCCAGGGTCTTCCTGTGGTAGGGATTAAGAACGGGCGAGAGGACCTTCCCCTGGAGTTCGCTTTACTCCCGGCTCATCCAAACCCCTTCAATCCTTCGACGACCATCAGCTTTCAGTTGCCGGTTGCCGGTTTCGTGAAACTGGAAATATTCGACG
>CAZHMN010000115.1:5804-7164 GCA_964533705.1 uncultured bacterium | reverse complement strand
GGCCACACATAACACGAAAGAATCCCGTAGTCGGGGTCGCCCCTGACCCCGACAATGGCAGAAAAATGCCCAAGCTAATTCATCCCGGAGAAAAGGCGGTCTTCTTCGTTACTACGACTTGCTTCGGTAATAGCACATATTTCGGAAATCCAGAGGCTGCCGAATTAGTCATCGAGCAGATTTACAGACTGCGAGAAAGAGGCGTTTGGCTCGTCCCGGAGTTCGTTGTCATGCCAGACCATGTCCATTTGATAGTTTTGCCGAATAAACCACTTGGCTACTGCCTGCAGGAATTTAAAAAATCTGTTGCCCGTTTGTTAAACAGGCACCAGGGTATTTCAGGGCGTAAAATCTGGTTGGATGAATACTACGAAAGATCGATAAGGGATGAGCGGGAATATCGCTCCAAGTGTGAATATATTTGGAATAATCCAGTGAAGGCGGGATTGGCTGAAACTCCCGAATTTTTTCCTTTTTCTTCTGCAAATTCTCTATGGAATACTGATAGAGATAAATTTATATAATCGTCGGGGTCAGGGGCGACCCCGACTACGGATATAGGAGGTTTTCTAGCGTCGTCCTAAAAGGTCTATGGCTCGTAGTCGGGCTGGCCCCTCAGCCCGACAAAAACAGAGAGGCTGCATATACTATGTTTGAAGTCGATCCTGAAACCTACCGTTATTTCTTTTCAGCCAGCGCCCAGGTATTTGCAGCGATATTCGCGGTGGTGGCGATTGCGTACGGGTATAGATTGACTGATCTTCAACGAAAATATGATGAAATTCAAAAGGAAAAGGTTGGTAAGGTTTTTACAAATAAAAGCTTGATTGATGGAAATTATCTAAGAGAATTAATAGGAGGATCGGGCACAATACAGCCGCTTCTAGATAATATCTTCAATTTAGATAACGCCACTATTGAGGCAATGCTATGTGCAATTGTTAAAAGGTGTGATTTTCTTATAGGAATTGCTAGCGGCAATTCCATTCCTAATCATAGGTTAACTGTTGAAAAATGTAATTACATCAAGAAATTGATTCAAAGAACTCTGGAAGGATCGGGAAGGATTAACAAGAGTCTCAAAATAGCTAAGCGAACAGTAATAATACCAGCTATTCTTGCTGCAGCTATGACTATTTACTCGCTTCTTATGTTATCGATATTGACTTTCATTTTCGAAACCTGCCTCTCAATTACAGTGATCTCATGCTCAGTAATTCTTTTTGCTCTCTCTCTGGCTTTCATCACGGTTACATTCATCTTATTGTTTTCCCAATAAGAATACTCGTCTAACCGCGTAGGGGTCAGCCGTGCGCCGACCCGAAACAAATATGGAAAGACTCCCGTAGTCGGGGTCGCC
>CAZHMN010000115.1:0-5704 GCA_964533705.1 uncultured bacterium | reverse complement strand
GCGAAATCTGTGTAATCCGTTTAATCGGCGATTCAGACAATTAAATACATGAGCTAACTATGCCAACCGACCCCATCACCATGCAGGTGATCCGCTACGCTTTAGAGCAGATCGCCGACGAAATGGGCTACACCATGGTGCGCACCTCGCGCTCCACCATCATCAAGGAGATCATGGACATCACCTGCGCCGTCTCCGATGAGAAGGGCAAAACCCTGGCGCAGGCGCACCACGCCCCCATGCTCCTGACCGGTTTTGAGATCACCATGGCGCGCCTCATCCAGGAATTCCCCGAAGATCAACTCCACGACGGAGACGTCATCATCGCCAACGATCCTTACCAGGGCGGTCAGCACATCATGGATTTGCAGACCTTCGCCCCGGTGCGTTTCGACGGCCGGGTGGTGGGTTTCGTGGGATCCATCGCTCACCACAGCGACATGGGTGGAGCCGCCGCCGGCGGCGTAGCCGGAGGCCTGACCGAGATTTTCATGGAAGGGCTGCGTCTGCCCATGGTCAAGCTCTACAAAGAGGGCGAACCGGATAAGGAGATCTTCAGCATCATCGCCAACAACATCCGCGTGCCCGACAAGACCATCGGCGACATCAAAGCGCAGGCGGCCTCGAACTTCGTCGGCGTTCGCCGTATGAAGGAGATCTTCGCCAAGTACGGCGTTGACACCGTTCGTGAATGTTCCCGTATGTTGCAGGAATACAGCGAGTCGCGCATCCGCGACGGGCTGAATAAGATCCCCGACGGCACCTACACCGGCGTGGATTATGTGGATGATGACGGCGTATCCGATACACCGATAAAAATCCAGGTGAATATCCATAAGAAAGGCGATTCCGCGGTCATTGATTTTCAGGGAACAGACAAACAGGTGCGAGGCAACACCAACTGTCCCATCGCCACCACGCATGCGGCAGTCTATTACGCTCTTATCTGTGTCATTGATCCCCATGTGCCCCCCAATTCCGGTTGCTACCGGCCCTTCGAAATCGAAGTCGAGGAGGGCTTGGTCGTTAACCCTCGAATGCCCGGCGCAGTGGCCGCCCGCACCAATACCTCACAGAAAATCTGCGAAGCGATGATCAAGGCATTATCTCAAGCTCTGCCCGATAAGGTCACCGCCGGTTCGCATGGCCAGATCACCACCTGTGGTTTTTCGGGGATTCACCCCAAGACGGGAAAGCGCTTCGTCTATATTGACATTCAGGGCGGAGGAGCCGGAGCCCGCGCTATGAAAGACGGACGGGATGGTCAGGATTCCCACCTAGCCCGCTTCATGAACACCCCCATCGAAGCCGCCGAGCTGGAATACCCCATTCGCATCGAGCGCTACGAATTCATCCCCGATTCTGGAGGAGCGGGCAAGTATCGTGGTGCTCTTTCACCTCGGCGAGACATCCGAATGCTCGTCGATGACGTGACCTTCAGCCGCTATGCCGACCGGCAGAAGTTCCCTCCTTGGGGTTTGTTCGGAGGCAAGGACGGCCTCCCCGGCAAGCTGATCCTGAATCCGGATACCCCTGAAGAAACTCAGATCCCCTCAAAAGGCGTCATGAAACTGAAGAAGGGCGATGTGATTTCCCTGCGCTGCCCCGGAGCCGGCGGCTACGGCGATCCCCAAAAGCGCGATCGGGAAGCATTGAAAGCGGATTTGAGAGATGGAAAGGTGACGAAACAGAGTGCCATGAGAGATTATGGCCTCAAGGACTTATAGCCCGACTTATCCATCTTCTACTTGACTTTCTAAATGCAAAATCGTATATTCGTTATTAATCCCAAGATATATAACAGTGCCTGAGAATCACGTAACTGACTTGACTAAACCCCTCATCTGCTTCATAGACGATTCCGCAAAGGAACGGGAGCTCTTTGAAGAGGTCTTCGGGTCCGATGACGGTGCTTTCCGGGTGATCTGCGCTGAAACGTTCGAAGAAGCCCGCAGTGCCATCGAGGAACTCGACGAAATGCCCGATCTCTTCGTCCTGGATCTATACTTTCCGACGGGAGAGAAAACGGATGTAACTGTCGAATCAATTGGCCCGATCACTCTGCCCGATGACAAATGCGATCTGACGCAGGCGTTTTTGAACGTGGAGACGGCGCACAATCGGTTTCGGGAGATCCGCGATGCACTGGGTCAAAGTCCTGCAGGCGGCCTCAAACTTATTGAGCGAGTGCAGGACAGCTACCCCGGCGTGCCCATGGTCACCTACACTCGCAAGGGCACAATTGAGGAAGCGGAGCAAGCCCGAAGAGCCGGTGCTCGCCGCGTGCTGCAGAAACCTTCCGGCGAAGACTGGGAGGCGACGCGCCGCTTAACCAAGCGGCTACAACGAGAATTGGAGAATAGGTTCCGCTGGGCCATGGGGCAGGATCCTTATGAAATCTTGAATCTGATCGTACACTATTCTGGTCTGCTCGGATCGCGTCAGGATTTGAGTGAAGTCAGTTTAGAGGTTCAAGCCCTGAGGCGAAGGCTGGAGAGACAACCCAACGCGTCCATAGGGCCTGACGATGTGGATCGGCTGATGGAGTGCACCAACCACCCCTTCATTCGGGCGCTGATCTACCAATTGAGCGGAGAATAAGCTGAAGTGCGAACGTCCATTTAATTGAAGAGATAGCTTTGGATAACGACATTTTGAAGGATCTGGAGTACCTTGATGAAGGCGGCGCGCTGATGTATAAGGATATACGCTACATGCTGATCCGCCCGGAAACCATCATCGAATTTCAGAGAGCCGTCGAAGCGGAGACCGGCTCGGAAAAAATCGGTCAGATCCTGTATCGTGCTGGGCATCGTGGGGGAACTCTATCCGCAGCTCACTTTCGCGAGGAGTTAGCCCTTGCCACCGAAGAGATCGTCCGCTTTATGGCGAATATGGGAGGTCAACTGGGCTGGGGACGCATGGAGATCACCTCGATGCGCCCCGAAAGCGGGACGCTCGAGTTGGAAGTGTTCCATAGCGTCTTCGCCGAGGCATTCGGCAAGGCGGAATCACCTGTTTGTCACATGATTAGGGGTGTCTTTGCCGGTACCTGGGGCTTCGCCATTGATCAGGAAGTAGAGGGTCTGGAAACACGGTGCAGAGCGGTGGATGGGCCGGGGCCTTGCACGTTCATCTTCGCTCCCTCATCGCAGCGTAGCGAATTAAACGTGACTATTTGTCCTCCTGAATGAAATCAAAGCGTCAAATATACAAGATAAAGAACAAATGGAGATTTCATGAGCAACCATCTAGAATTTACCGATGCCAGCTTCAAAGAGGAAGTACTCGAAAGTGATACGCCTGTTCTGGTTGATTTCTGGGCTCCATGGTGCGGGCCCTGTAAGATCATCTCCCCACTCGTTGAAGAGATCGCAAAAGAGTACCAGGGTCGACTGAAAGTGGGCAAACTCAACGTTGATGAGAACGCGCAGACGGCAACCCAGTACGGCATCCGAGGCATACCCACATTACTGCTCTTTAAAGACGGTCAGGCAGTGGAACAGATCATCGGTGCGGTTCCCAAAGACTATATCATCTCAAAACTGGGTCCTCACCTATAGGAGACATCTATGTCTGCAGGCCAGGCTCGTGCAAATTCCTGGGCATCTTCTTTCGTCATCCGAGAAATCCTGGAGGAAGCCCGAACCGTAGCAATCGTAGGCATTTCTGACAATCCCGCCCGCCCCAGTTACGGTGTGGCTCGTTTTCTCATTGAAAGCGGCTACAGAGTTGTGGGCGTCAATCCCAACATAGATGAGGTCCTGGGAACCCTATGCTATCCCTCGTTGACGGATGTCCCTGAGCCCATTGACGTGGTCAATGTCTTCCGTAGATCCGAGGCCGTCAACGGTCTAATTAACCAAATGATAAAACTCCGCATACCCTATCTCTGGTTTCAGGAGGGCGTAGTTGATGTTAATGTAGCCGATCGAGCCGCCGAAGCGGGGATCAAAGTTGTAATGGATCGTTGCCTGGCGAAAGAGCTCACTCGTCTCCGGTTTTAGCCATAAATCTAATCAGAAATCAAATAGGCAGGGCTTTCGGGTGATTTGATATATTAAGAGAGAACTATCAGACGTCTCTCTCGCGCCTATGTCTAAGTATGCCACACCGTTTCTTTCTCGGTAAAGAAGAACTTCTAACAGGAGATCGCTCACGTGCAGCATTTGCGATTTACAGGCTTGCTGGTGCTTTTATTGGGAGCGGCAGGGGCAGCCGAAGCGTTTCCGGTTCCCACAATCTACCTCAAGTGGCACGAAACGCTAACTCCGCAGCAGGTGAATAATGAATGGCAGACCGGAGCCGCCGATCTTGATGCCGTTCTGGGAAGATTCTCGCTTAGTCGCGTTGAACCTTTGCTTCGGCCAAACCTCAAATCAGATCCGGTGGGATTAAATCGCATACTGCGCCTGGATCTAACTCGTTCAGCGGATCTGAAGCCTTTGCTTTCGGAACTGCGGCGGCTTCCCGGTGTAGAATATGCCGAAGAGCCGCCCATCCGCTATACGGACGATCTCACCGGGAAATACACGGGACACGAACCGGATTTCGTGCCCGGGGATCCATACTATCCCGATCAGTGGGTCTTTCCCGTGATGCAGGCTCCGGCGGCCTGGGATCTGACCAGGGGGGATCCCTCGGTTGTCGTGGCTATCGTGGACAATGGCACGGATTGGGATCACCCCGATCTTGATGAAAACGTGTGGTCCAATTCCGGTGAAATCGCCAACAACGGTTTGGACGATGATGGCAACGGCTTCGTGGATGACGTCCGCGGCTGGGATTTCCAGGACGACGACAATGATCCCAATCCTGAAATCCAGCCTGGATATGACAACCCGGATTATCACGGCACTCATACCGCCGGGTTGGTCGGCGCCATCATGAACAACGGTCGCGGCGTCGTCGGCATGGCTCCTGAATGCAAAGTCATGGCGGTTCGAGCGGGTGAGGGTGGAACCATCTATTACGGCATCCAGGGTATTCTCTACGCGGCTTACAACGGAGCGGACGTGATTAGCTTATCATGGGGAGGGCCCGGCGCAAATTCTCTCGAGCAGGATATTATTACTGATGCGCTGATCCAGGGTGCAGTCATCATCGCCGCCGCCGGGAATAATCAAAACTCTCAAGAACATTATCCCGCCGCTTACGATAACGTCATTGCAGTGGCGTCCACCGATCCGGATGATGGATTGTCGAGTTTCTCCAACTATGGATCTTGGATTTCCGTCAGCGCGCCGGGGCAGGTGATTCTTTCCCTCGTTCCGGATGGATACGGTACGGCTTACGGTACTTCCATGGCCACGCCACTCGTCGCCGGTGTAGCTGCGCTGGTCAAGTCTTACCATCCTTCCTGGACGGCAGATCAGATCTCTGCCCAGATCCTCTACACGGCCGACGACATTTCCGCCAAAAATCCGCTTTATTCTGGTATGATTGGATCCGGCCGGGTGAACGCCTATCGCGCCGTGGCGGAGACGGCACCGGGAATGCAGATCGCCGATCTTTCCTTTTCAGAAATCAGTGGTAATTCCAACGGAAAAGTAGATCCCGGTGAACAAGCCTCCCTGATTCTGTCATTACAGAACTACGGATCGTCCACCACGGATATCATCGTAACCTTGAGCAGTGATGATCCCTACATACAGGTTAACCAGAGTCAGTGGAATTTACCCGAATTGACTTCCGGCGCGACGGC
>CAZHMN010000114.1:0-7170 GCA_964533705.1 uncultured bacterium | reverse complement strand
GACAACAACACCAGTGTCCATCCTCGCGTAGGATCTTTCCGCTCTAAATCTCTGTGGGGCGACGTCACCGCTTGCCGAGCCATATTGAGGCCGATCAGCGCCAGTAACACCGCCGCCACCCAGTGCCCCGCCTGTCCTAGTATTTCGGCGCTCATTTGCCCGATGGCCAACCCGATCAACGGCATGAAAAACTGAAAGAGGCCGAAATGCCAGCTTAACCGGAAGATGCGCCCACCTGATAATCCCAGCGCGCCCACGCCCACGGCTACCGAAAATGCGTCGCAACCCAGAGCCACCGCTACCGCCAGCAGTTCCAACGTGATCATGAGTGCAAATATAATAATTTTTGCCCGCCTTCACAAGCAAATACCCTTAAAATGAAAAAGCTGCTCGTGGAATTCCAATCTGCTGTGAGGATTTCTCTTTCAAATCTGAATTATGATCTCCGCGCCCAGATTGAACTTCTCCTTTATCCAGCCTTCCCTTGACACAATCAAAATTTTGTGTTATCTTTAAAATAGCGGTTCTCATCGTTCGCCTACGTTTATCCGGCTGCAAATGTATCAAAATAAAATTCTTTTTATCAACTAATACGCGCTTGGTATAATCTGGATACTGCGAGACTGCTGTGATCGTCACCGAGAAAAAACCCCTTTCTGAAATCCTCGAAAGCCTCGAGGATTTCGATAAAGTCTTCCTGGTCGGCTGCGCCGACTGCGCAGCCCTGGCGCAAACCGGAGGCGCACCTGAACTGGAAGCCATGACGATAAAACTGACCCAGGCGGGCAAGGAAGTCATCGGAACGCTGCTTTCGGAAGGGCCCTGCCATAACCTGCGCGTCAAGCAGGAGCTGCGGGGCGTTGCCGAAGAGGTTTCCCGGGCGGAGGCGTTGGTCGTGTTGGCCTGCGGAGCCGGCGTTCAGGCTGTCGCCGATCTCGTTCCCCAGCCGGTGCTTCCGGGACTAAATTCCCTGTTTCTGGGCAATGTCATGCGCTACGGCTGGTTCGAGGAGCGCTGTTCCACCTGTGGCGAATGTATGCTGGCCTACACCGGCGGCATCTGCCCGGTGACCCGCTGCTGCAAATCCTTGGTCAACGGACCCTGCGGAGGTTCGCAGGACGGCATGTGCGAGGTCGGAGGGGATCGCCCCTGCGTATGGGCCACTATTTTCGAGAGGCTGAAGGCGCAGGGTCGCACTGACTTGCTGGAAAGATACCAGCCAATGAAAGACTTCGAGCGATCCATCAAACCCGGCGTGGTGGATCTGCGCATGGAGGACCAGGATGCTCGTTCGGAACGCCTGGCTTTGGTCATCAACGATCGCGAAGAGAAGTATGCCTTCAGCGAGTTCGGTCAGCGCAACTGGCAGATCAAGCTTGACGACGTCAAGCCCCGTAAATTGACCGGGCTCCAGAAAGCTTTGGAATCCGGGCAGTTCGTGCAAACCGCCGAGATCGTGCCCCCCAAAGGGGTTGACATTCAGAAAGTTCTTCAGAACGCCAGAGATATCAAGGATTATGTGATCGCAGTCAACGTCAATGAGAATCCCGCTTCGGTGATGCGCTTGAATTCGCTTTCGCTCAGCCACCTGCTCGCCAGAGAAGAGATCGAGCCTATCTTCCATATTACGACGCGCGAACGCAACCGGTTGGCGCTGCAGAGCGAGCTTCTGGGAGCTTATGTCCTCGGAATCCGTAATGTCCTCGTCCTGACCGGCGACCATCAATCCATGGGCGATCACCGGGAAGCGAAACCCGTTTATGACCTCGATTCCGTCCAACTCCTCCGCCTCTGCACGGAATTGATGGGAGGCAAGGATTACAACGGCCACGACTTAGAGGGCACGCCCAGCTTTTATTTAGGGGCAGTCGTCAATCCGGGTTCCGACCTTCTGGATCTGCAGATCCTGAAAATGAGAAAGAAAGCCCTGGCCGGAGCGCGCTACTTTTTCACCCAGGCGGTTTACGATTTGAAGATCTTCGAGGATTTTATGAACCAGATCGCCGACCTGGACGTCAAAGTAATCGCCGGAATTATCCCTTTGAAGTCCGCCAAAATGGCCAGATTTATGAATCAAAACATTCCCGGTATTGCAGTGCCGGAAGCTCTGATACAAAGAATGGAAAAAGCCAGGGATCGAACCGCCGAAACCATAGCCATCTGCAATGAACTAATTGACGGGTGCCGCCACCTCTGCAACGGCGTTCACGTCATGCCCATCGGCTGGTATTCCATTATCCCGCAAATCTTCAAACCGGTGAAAAACTGACCTCTCCTGATTTGACAAAATCTCCTCGTGAGAGCCTTACGACCTGCGTCCTCGCTGATCGCCTGACCTATTTCTACCCCGAAATGGAAAAGCCCGCCCTGCTTGACGTTTCCCTGAAAATAGCGAGGGGTGAATTGATCGCGGTCATGGGACCGAATGGCTGCGGGAAATCTACCTTAGCAAGGCTCCTGACCGGATTGCTGACCCCTTCTTCGGGCAAACTGCAAGTGCTCGGATCGGATCTGGGAACGTCAGCCGGCCGCCGAGCTGTTTCAGGCCGCGTCGGCATCGTCTTTCAATCCCCGGACGAGCAAATGGTGACGGCCACAGTAGAGCGTGAAGTGGCCTTCGGCCTGGAAAATCTGGGCGTTCTGCCGACTGAGATCCGCACCCGCGTCGATGAGGCTCTTATTCAGGTCAACCTCGCCCGCTATAGCAAACGATCTCCCCATCTCCTCTCCGGGGGTGAAAAACAGCGCCTGGCTTTGGCATCGGTGCTGGTTATGCAACCCCAGCTTCTCATTCTCGACGAAGTAACTTCACTGCTGGACCCAAGCGGCCGCAGGGAGGTGCGCGACATGATTCAGAGCCTCAGAGGTGAACGCACCGTTGTTCTTATCACCCAATTCCCGGAGGAGACGCTGATCGCCGACCGCTTGATCATCCTCCATGAAGGACGCCTCGTTCATGACGCCCCGCCCAAAGAAATCTTCGCCGATCCGCAAGGTTTGCACTCCCTCGGAATTGACGCTCCTTTGATCTTCCGTCTCCTTAAAGCAACTGACTGCGCCCAGAACCCTGATAGAAAGTAATTGACTTTTCCCCTTATTTTCATTATATTTCCACGCGTCAAACGACCTGATTACCGCGGCTTGCCAACTGACAATTATGACAAAAAGTCTGATTAAACGTTTTTATCCTCTGAAACAGATCAATTCAAAATCCCAAATCGAGGCGAAACGGGACGGAAAAGCCGGTGCCTTTTCGATCATTGCCTATCTGATGCTTATCCGGCCTGAAAACGTCCTCATCACTGCTCTATCGGTCTTTGTCGCCGGTTTGATCTCGAGTGTCCATTGGCTTCAATTCGGGGCCGATCTCTCCAAAGCCGTTCTATCGGCAGCGTTGATCGCCGCGGGAGGAAACGTTTTCAATGACTACTGCGACCGCGATCTGGATCGAATTCAAAAACCGCATCGTCCCATTCCCGCGGGCCGGATTTCGCATGGTGCCGCGCTTCGTCTTACGGCCGGTTGTTTCTTTTGCGGCCTTCTGATTGCCCTGACGATAGGCGGAGCTGCGTTTTTAGTCGCATCGTGGGCGGTATTTTTACTTCTGCTTTACAGTTGGCGTTGGAAGAGAACAATACTGCTCGGTAATTTGACGATTGCTTTCATCGCCGCATTGGCATTTATCTACGGCGGAGTAGCAGTCAGATCGGTCGGCGCAGCCCTTTGGGCGGCGGGTTTGGCTTTTCTGTTCCATTTGGGGCGTGAGGTCGTCAAGGATATGGAGGATCACTGGGGCGATGCCGCCGGGGATGCTTGCACCCTCGTGGTTCGCTATGGAATCAACGCCGGGAGATGGGCGGCCAGCGCATCATTTCTGTTGTTAATCCTGTTTCTACCCTTTCCCTATCATTGGGGTGGATTTCGCATCGGTTACCTGTACATCGCGCTTTTCGGTGTGCTCCCGATGCTGCTGATGGCCGTTTTCTGGGTTTGGCATTGGACGAAGCCCCAGGAATTGCACCGATTGAACGTTATGCTGAAGTGGGACATGCTGGTGGGACTTGCAGCATTGTTAATCGGACGGCCGAATGGATGGTAAGACAAGTATGGGTGATTTGATTCCACAGGCTGCAGAACTGTGGCAATTGGCAGGAGTTACAAAGCCGATTATCCTGGCCTCGAGTTCCCCTCGGCGGGCGGCTATACTTCGCGCCGTCGGATGTCCTTTCAAAGTCGTGCCCCCCTCTGTGCAGGAAAGTGAGTACGGATCCTGGGATGGCGGGGAACTGCTGCGCCGTAGAGCTGTTCAAAAAGCAGAGAGCGTGAAGGCGGAATTTTCAGCCTATTCAGTTCTGGCAGCCGATACGATCGTGAAGCTGGATGACCGCGTCTTTGGGAAACCTCAAGATCATCAGGAAGCCGCCTCAATCTTGCGCAGTTTATCCGGGAGAGTCCATGAGGTCTGGACGGCTATGTGCTTTATCCCGGCTTCATCGAGGATCGGAAACACAGCCGTTAGCCGTACCGCCGTAACCTTGCGGTCGCTGTCGTCGTCCGAAATTGATACCTACGTCATGACCGGCGAACCTCTGGATAAAGCCGGCGCGTACGGTATACAGGGGATCGGCGGTTTGTGGATTCAGTCCATCGAGGGCTGTTATTTTAATGTCGTCGGCCTACCACTATCCCAACTCTGGGATTTGATCAAGAGCGTCTGAGGAATCGTAATATGTCCGAATCACGAGAATCCATTATCGAATTCGGGCGTGAGCTGATCAATGCTCGCGAATATAAGAACATGTCCATCGAGCAGATCTCTGAGATCACCAAGATAGACATAAAATACCTGCGCGCCATGGAAATGGGGGATTGGGATCTACTGCCTCGACCCTACATGGAAGCTTTTTTGAAGGCCTACGCCGAAACTGTCGGCATGAACGTGCCCAAAGTGATGAAGAAATACCGCGAGATGGTGCGCTATGAACTGCTGGATCGCCCCGAATTGGATGGAGATGAGGAAACTGCGCTGGAGAAGGATCATACCGAAGAGATCCCGGAACTGCCCCATTTGGGCAAGCACAAAGTTGTTATCTTCGCCGGGATTCTGGTCATCGTCATTTTAATAATTGTTCTGTCTATGGTGTTCAAATCGGGTGATAAGGAGATCGAGCCGGCCGGAGATCGTCAATCCACTGTGCCGCCCTCGGAACAACTGGGTACGCAACCAGAAACCGCGCAAGCGCAGACCGAAACAGAAACTCCATCCCGTGAAGTGGATCAGAGCATTACATCAAGGTCCCGTGATCTGACAGAGGCGGAGAGAAAACCGGTCATGGGGATTGTTTTACAGGCCCTCGCTGTGGAGACCTGCTGGCTCCAGGCCATTATGGACCAGGATAGAGTCCGGGACGTTTTGCTCTCACCCGGTGATAAGATAACATTGAGGGCCTCCGATGAAATTCACCTCGTCATCGGAAACGCCGCCGGTCTGGAACTGATCATGGGGGAAGATACCTTAAAAACCCTGGGCCCCAAAGCTAAACCCATAACGATGGTAATCGGGCCGGAAGGTATTAAATCACAGCGTTTGGGCGCCTGGCATCTCAATTACAATGGGGAAATTGAGGACAAGCCGATAGAAAACGAGCGGCTCGACAGCGTCACTTCGAATTAGTGTCATGAATCGGATCGTTAGAAGAAAGACCAGGCGAGTACGGGTTGGAACCCTCGGCATCGGCGGAGACGAACCTGTGCGCGTCCAATCCATGACCAGCACCGCCACGACTGACGTTCCAGCCACCCTCGAACAGATTCACCGCCTGGAAGAAGTGGGCTGTGAGTTGGTGCGCATTGCGGTACCGGATAAAGATGCTGTCAATGCTTTCGCTGAAATCCGCAAAAAGACCAATCTGCCCTTGATCGCCGACGTTCATTTCGACTATCGGCTGGCGCTGGGCGCGTTGAAAAGAGGAGCCGACAAGATTCGCCTGAATCCGGGTAATATCGGCGGTCCGGATCGCGCCCTGAAGGTGGCCCAAGAAGCGGCAGCACGAGGTGTCCCCATCCGTGTGGGTGTGAATTCCGGTTCGGTTGAAAAGGATATCCAGGAAAAGCACGGTGGCCCCACACCCGAAGCTCTGGTGGAGAGCGCCTTGCGGCAGGTCGAATTGCTTTCTTCCGTTCCCGATCTGCAGTTGGTACTATCCCTGAAGGCATCTGACGTCTTAACCGCCATCAACGCTTATCGCAGCATATCGAAGAAGACTGATTGGCCTCTTCACCTCGGTATTACCGAAGCGGGTCTCACCCTTCCGGGTGCGGTCCGTTCCGCCGTGGGTGTAGGCACGCTTCTGGCCGAAGGGATCGGGGACACTTTGCGTATTTCCCTGACCGGTGACGTCGTGGAAGAGGTGCGCGTCGCCTGGGAGATCCTCCGCAGCCTGGGACTGCGCCAGCGCGGCGTCACTTTGATCAGTTGCCCCACCTGCGGTCGCACCGAAGTTGACCTCATTCCCATTGCGGTGCAGATAGATGAGACGCTACGAAAAATTCGGCAACCAATTAAGGTCGCCGTCATGGGCTGCGCCGTCAATGGCCCTGGCGAAGCGCGCGAAGCCGACGTCGGAGTGGCCTGCGGAAACGGTTCTGGTTTGATTTTTCGCCGCGGGCAAATCCTGCGTAAAGTTCCCGAAAAAAAAATCGTCGAAGAATTGTTGAAGGAAGTTCGCCTCTTCATAGACGAATCCGCCTCCGAAGATGCCCAACGGCCGATTCCCAAACCGATCAAAACTGGTGAATGATGCCAATAGGCTCATCAATCGAAGCACGGTTTTCAGTGGATAGTGTTCATACTGCTGTCAAACTGAGTTATCGAGTCGCGTAAGCGACTTTAATCAAAGTCTCAGCCGCAGAATTTATTCTGCGGCCGGTGGAGTAAATGTAAATAGTTGAAACCGCGGCCGGTAGAGTAAATGAAACCGCGGCCGTAGAGTAAATGTAATAGTCGAAACTGCGGCAGGTGGATATTAAGTGTGCCATGCCGTTTCGGCACTTCAGAAATCATTCTCGAGACTTTGTGTAATCGGAGTCTACTCTACAACTCGACTTAAGTGAAACACGAGGATGCCATGAAAGCCTATAAATTCACAGATGGATTCCTGGTAAAAGTGG
>CAZHMN010000113.1:0-7224 GCA_964533705.1 uncultured bacterium | reverse complement strand
GGGGCCGACTATTTGCGGCACCGAGGGCGTGGTATTAACGAAGAAGCTCCCGATCTGATCTGACTGAGTGCTTCTCCCGGAATTATCAACCGCAACGACTTTCCAGTAATAAGTTTCCTCGTTCTTGAGGAGTTTCAGTGCTTTAATGAAGGTCATCTCAGTTTCCAGCATCAGCGTGGAAGCTGGGGTGAATTGCGGATTTCTGCTGTAAAACAAACGATAACGCACACTCGAGAGCGGATCGGGATCGAAGGTCTCTTCCCAGGAAAATACCGGTTGAAGCTGATAGATTTCCCCCCCTATTTCCGGATCAAGCAGACCGAAGGGCAGGGGCGGTTCTTCGATCAGGTTTACCCAAAACTGTCCGGTTTCCGACCAGGGACCGGTTTCATAGGCATCCCGAGCCCGTGCCCGCCAGTAGTACTCGGCATCATCAGTGAGATCAGCCGGTGCCGTCCAGCTCACCAATCCGCCTTTGGCCTTCAATTCCTTTTCAATGCCCAGTACTCGCTTGAATTCGGGATCCTGATAGAGCTGGATTTCGTAGAAAACCTCATCCCCTTCAGCATCCGTTGATGCTTTCAGGGTTATTGCGGGTCGAATCTGATTGATAATCTTACCGTACTGCGGCGATTGCGGTTCCGGAACGGTGGGTAGGCTGTTCATGCGCATGGTCAGGTCCGCCCAATCCGACCACTGGGAACCGTTGAAGATACGCAAACGCAGGCCGTAAGTCATTCCATCAATCAGCTCGAATTCTCGAAGGGAAGTACCGAGTCGGCTCCCCAGGCGTTCTCCGCTATCCCAGGCGGGCGGCGCAGAGAAGGGCACCCCATCTGAGATCTGTATCTGAAAGGATTCCTGCTTGCGCTCGAAGATATCCCGGTAAGTCCAGGAAAGAACCGGCTGATGATTGACGACATGCAGGGTATCCACTTCCTCCGGGAGGCGCAGGACGGTGATATAGCTCTTGGGTGAGTCAATCGGCCGGACAACTTCAAATCCTTCGACTCCTTCTATGCTGCAGAAGAGGGTTTCCCCGGGGCGGGCTTTAATCTTAGCCTCGTTCGGAAGAGTAATCGAAGCGACTTCGCCGCGCAATCGGAAAATCCCCGTTGAGGGCCCCGTTTCCCAGGCCAGAGCAACCAGACCTTTGGGATCACTCACACTCGATCTCAGGCGCACAGGAATCCAATCGGGGTGATAGGGGTTGTTGTCCTGGGCACGGACTTCCAGGTAAACCGGGGCTCCATCGCAGAGCGGCAGCGGCCAGTCTGAGGAATAAGCTTCATCGCCCATTATTTCGAAGCTGGAGATATTTTTCGGTGCGTTGGGCAATTCCGGCGGGGGAGATTCCAGGACCGGGTCGAAAATGACGGATAGCTGCGTGGGATCGTCATAGCTGTCGTAGATGCGCGCCTCCAGGTCGCTTTTGGAGGGTGGTCCGAAGTAATTGCCGCGAAGATCCAGATCCTTCTCCAGAGCGTCAACGTAAACATCATAACCTTCACCCGCCAGGAAGCAATTTCCCTGGAAGATAGTCTCGATCTTAGCGGTAATATAGATGCTATTGGCCTTATAATTAGAGCGATTGGAAAGGAGGACGTTATTACGCACCCTGGATATCGACTGCGTTACGGTATTTGAGCAATAGAGGCCACCGCCGTGTACTGCTGCTGTGTTGTTCTCAATGATATTGTTGATGATCTGCGGCGAGCTGAAGGAGAAATAGATGCCGCCGCCGTGTTGTCCGGCTTGATTGGCGTGAAATATATTATCTTTCACCACGGCATTGGAATAGAAAAAGCAGGCGAGACCTCCACCGGATTCAGCAGCCCGATTTTCCTTGAAAAGACACCCCGAGATATATGGGGAGGCGAATTCGTGACAATAGACCCCGCCGCCCTGCAGCGAACTGTTAAAGCGGACGATCAGATTTTTTAGATAGGGGGAGGATTTGCGACAGTGAATGGCGCCGCCCAAGAATTCCTTTGGAGTTTTTCGCCCGGGTTTCCCCCCGTATTCGACGATGCAGTGTTCCAGGCGGGAGCCTTTGACGTAATTCCCCTCTTCGTCGTAGGAGAGGGTTGTATCGGCGGTTACGAAACGCAGGCTACCCCAATCACCGGCAGCGGGTTGAGGACTGCGGCTGGTGAAGAGAATGGGATCCTCGATCGTTCCCACCGCCAGGAGCTTCCCCTCAACGATTAAGCTCGATCCTTTTCCCAGCAACACTTCTGACCCGGGTTTAATGGTCAGTGTGATTCCCGCGGGGATGGTTAAATCCTTTTCGATAACGTGTGGACCATCGGCGGGAACCCAGACAGCATCCTGCGAGAGGTGATCTCCATTGGCACTCCAAGCAGCAAAATATCCACCATGCACTGCAAGGATCACCATGATCATGCAGATCACTAAAATCGACCGTTTCAGCATTCCATGTGCAGGAAGATAACGATCGAATCGAATGGTCACAGGTCTCTTCTTAGGCAGCGACATCTCATCCCCCAAAATCAAGAACCTCATAGGTCTACGACTTTAGCCAAATAGGCGTAAAAAACCCTATTACACCGTAGAAATAATAGCAACGACACCCAAGATTCGCAAGCTTTTTCCAAAACGATTTTACCCCTTGCCCAAAGAGCACAGCAGGCAGGAATAGTTGGATCGCCACAGCGCGATAGAAACATTTGAGATATTGGCCTCCCCATAAACAAAAAGGCTGACCAAAGCCAGCCTTTTCAGGATCGTTTAGATTGATTATTTCAAAAGAAGCATCTTTACGATGTGCTGGTTGCCATTCGCTTGCAGGCGGCAGAAGTAGATACCGGAAGGCATCGGTTGACCGTTCGAATTTGATCCATTCCAGGTGAGCTGATAAACGCCCGCTTCCATTTTCTCATGATCGAGTATACGGGCGACTTCCCGTCCTCTGGCGTTGAAGATGGCCACCGTCACCGGGCCGCTCTCCGGCAGTTTCAGTTCCAAACATGTAACGGGGTTGAAGGGATTGGGGAAATTCTGTCCCAATTCGTAATCGGTGGGCAGCGGTAGAGCTTCAGCAGAGGCCTCCAGGCCGCTGGCTTCGATTCTACCGTTGATGTCCACGGCCTCCAAACGGTAGTAATAGCAGGTCTCGGGTTCCACGTCGCCTTGATCCACGAACGAGTAGTCGAATCCGGTGGCGCTCGATCCCTGGCAGATCAATTCGGGATCCGTATCATAACTGGCCACCAGGATGGGATCGCTATAATCCGGGGAGACATCGCGAAGCAGCCGGAAGCCCAGTGCGTCAACCTCAGACTCCGTTGACCAGGAAACGACGATTCTGCCATAGCTCCCCTTCGCCTGGAAAGTGGTCAATTTGACGGGAAGGGAATAGTCCGGGCTGGTGGTATAACAACCCGAGCCGATATCCGACCAGTATCCCTGCGGATCCATCGTTTTGATAGCGTAGTAATAATAGCCCGCGGGAAAACCAGCCATGTAGATGCGCCAGGATGAAGATCCATTAAAGGAGGCGGGTTTACCCGATGTCCCGACGCTGGTCGCCGCATCCCAGGCTGCTTCACCGTCAATTTGCGAGCTCGAGAAGCGGATATCGAAGTCCTCGACATTTCCGGAGGCGGCAGAACTGCCGTCATCGTAACTGGAGGTATTATCCCATGAAGCGTTGATGTAGTTTTGATCCTGATCCTCGGTGACGTCGAAGCCCTGCACCGTAGCGGGCTCGGTAGCATCCACGGTTACGGTACCGGTGGCATCCGTCAGTGAGTTGTATTCGGCCGTGATGGTACCGGACTGGTTTGAAGCAGAGACTGCTGTATAGCGGTTGGAACTGGAGGGATCAGCGTTCTCAAATCCGGATCCGCCCGTTTCAGTCAGCGTGCCCGTAACTCCCCAATTAGCGCTGACGTCGGTAATGTAGAGCCCATCACTGTTGTACCCGGCCGCGTACAGCCAATCGGTGCGGTTGTAGTTGGCGCCGTTAGCTGCACCTGCGATCTCTACCGCACCGACTTCATCACCGCCACCGCCCGATGCTGTGCGGATCTTAATAGAGGCGATGGTTTCGTCGGCCGTAACTGTAATGTTCGAAATCGTACGATCCGTGACCGATCCGTTGGTAATCGAGATGGTGCCATTGGAGGCCGTTGCATCCGGTTCGAAAATCCAGTTCGTCGAGTTACCGCCGGCTGCCGGTGATAGCTGCGTAGATGACCAAGTAGCTACAAAGTTGCCGATAACGTTGCCATAGATATCGTAACTGATCGCCCAGAACCGAATGGAATCTGCCGTCGTGAACGTTTCGCCGTCAACGTATTCCGTGCCACCACCGCCACTGGTATCCTCAATTCTAAGGTAATTGTCCGTTTTGGGATCTACAAGGAACAGATCGCTATCGGGGGTGTATATGCCGTCCAGCGATCCTCCTGTAGCCAACGCTCTGATCCGGAATCCCGTAGTCGTTGCGGCGTACACTCTGGTCCATTCCGCGTCAACGCTTGAGTCGAGCGTTACAGTTCCATCTGACCAGGTTGAGCTCGTGCCGTAATCGGGGGCATTATTACCACTGGGAGCGTTTCCTCCTCCCTGACCTGTGCCAGAAGGTGAATATGTAGGAGGATTGACCGAACCCCCTGTCGTGGTGATAGTCGATCCTGTATAGGTTGTATCGCGATTGTCGTAAGCGTCCAGCGCGCTGATGTAGAAGGTGGGCAAGTTGATTCCTGCCGTCTGAGTACCGTTGACGGGGGTGGCAGTAACGACGCCGGACGAATTAGTCCAATCAATATGATTGGCGTTATCGAATTCAACCAGGAAACCGCTGGAAGCCGTACCGGACAAGGTCGGCGATCCCGAATTATCGGAAGCTGTAATCGTCACATCGCTGTAATCCTGCGTGAAGTCGTACATCACCACTGTAATTGAAGTGGTGGATTGGCCATCGGTAAAGGAAACGGAGAGGTTATTGACCGGGAAACTGCTGCCGTTAACCGTGGGATTGGTGCCATCCGGGGCTGAGCCGGCCGTTGTGGTGAAATCAATATCTCTGGTCCCCGATTCCGACACCAGGTTATTTGAGGCGTCCACGATGATAAGGGTAACGGGGAATCCGGTGCCGGCGTGCGCCCATCTGGACGATCCACCATAGCTGGAGAAGTCCGGGGTGCCTGTAACTCCCGTGCCGCTGGTGAATGTCTGACCCGGCAGCTTAATTAGCAGATTGGTGGCACCTCCGGCGGTAATGGTGTAATTCGTGGAATCATTAAACAAGGTTGCGTTGGTAACCTTGATCTCGGGGGTGCCGACCTGACTGTCAATGTAATAGAAGTTTCCGGTGGAACTGCTGATGAGGTCAATGGAACCCACCGTTGGTCCACCGGACGTAGCCCGGAAGCTACCGCCCGACGATGAAGTGGACAGACCGATGGTCTGCGTCACCGATTCGGCGTTGCCGTAATTGTCCTTAACCGTCACTTCCCACTGACCCGATTCAACATTGATCGGCGTTGAAGATGGAATGGTGGTGATATCGAGATGATGGGCATCCTGGCAGTTACCGGTAGGATCGGAATTGGCCAGATTATTCTCGGTGTCTTTCGCCTGGGCGCGGTAATAGGCGTACTTCGTTCCGAACGTGTAGGTACCCGTGTAAGGACCGGTATTAGCTCCCAATGTGAACCAAGTGTCAAGATCGTTTGAACCCTGGAACCGAATCCTCTCCAAGGAAGTATCGGTGCCTGGTCCTGCTTCAGCGGACCAAGTTACGCTCGCACCCGTCATGAACGTATTGGCGGTAGGTGCCGTCAATGTCGGAGTTGCGGGAACGATGCCATCCGTCGCGGTGATATGGGGGGAGGAGGTGCTCTGACAATCATTTCCGGATTCATCCTCGAACTCATCAGAGCCCGTTGTAAATTGAACGGTGGGAGTCGCACCGCGATCTCCTAAATCAGCCACAGTTAAAGTAACCGTTGTGGTTCCGGAAGAACCGAGTGGCGAGAGGGCTGAAACGGCCTTGGTGCCATTAAAAGTCACCGTCCAGTTATCAATGGCATCTCCGTTGCTGCTCGGCGTCGTGACCGCCTCCGAGAAGGTAACCTCGATCGTTGTCAATGAGGTGGCTTGCGCCGAGGACACGGAAGGTGGCGTAACATCTGCGGTAGCAAGCCATCCAGTTCCCTGCGTGGTGCCTGTAGTCGTCGTCCCAACGATACTACCGTAGTCACCGGGATCCCAGACCAGAACGGTCATACGAATGGATTTATAAGTGGCGCTCAACCCCGCAACGATCGCTGAAGAGCCGGTAACCAGGTCACCCCCGCTGAAGCTGACGTCATTGGTGATGTTGTTATAGGGAGTTGAGGTTCCGGTTCCGTCGTTGGTTGTGTAGCGTTCCAGGTTCACCTGAAAGAGGCTGCCACTCCAATCGCCGGCGCTGTTTGAAGTCAGAGGAACGTCGTCATCGTTCACCACCGGGTCTTCGCCGGGGCCGCCGTGACTGAACGATCCGTCGAGAAAGTAGAGCGTGCCGGCTGTGGCGTCGAGACCTGAGGGATTGTAAATGCCCGAATCACTCACAGGGAGAAAATCCGAGCCAATGACCACACCCTGATGATAGAGCGTTAGTTCTACAAAACCCCGAACGCCAGCGAGCACGTCAAGGGGCACGTCCAGACGGAATTCTCCTGAGGCGTCGGCTCTCACTTCCATCTCAGAAAGGTTAAATCCTCGATAGAAGAGCGTCCCCTCATTATAAATCTGCACAACAGCGCCGAAACCGCTCAGAATTTCACCGGGTTCGAAACCTGATCCACTCAAGGTTACGTAATCACCGTTCCGGATCGGTGTCGTAGCATCAAGATGAATCTGTGGGATCCCCCAATCTGCGCCGTCGCCGACGGACGGAATGGAGAACAGGATCGCCAGGCCCAGCAGGGCGGACAGGCCCACCCCAAATCCTCTTCTCATCATATCCTCCCCATTTCGTTTAAACCCCCCAGAAAAAAATGAGGGTCTCGCATGACCTGCGAGAAATCAGATGTACCAGGTTTATGATCTTGCGTTATCTATGACTATTGTAGAATTCGCGACGAATTGACCGCCTGTATTATAGGCAGAGCATTCCGTATTAGCGTTAGATCAAGATAAACTCAGGGCACGTCCGAAGTCAAGATTTTTTTGGAATTCTTAGAGGGGGTCGAGAAAAATGCGCCCAAT
>CAZHMN010000112.1:0-7345 GCA_964533705.1 uncultured bacterium | reverse complement strand
GTAAATTTAATCATAAAATTGCATTAATGCACGTAAAAATATGAAAAAAGCTCCTTGGGGGGAGGAGCGTATTTTGGAGTGCGGCGGCTCGCCGCCGCTTTCCAGTGCTACAGAAAGTTTCCGAACGCCAGATAAACGCAACTTCTAAGAATGAGTCTCACCAGGACGGGTGGCCGGAGCAACTTACCATGCAATGGCCCTCGCGGGGATGTCCTGGCTACCCTTCCGCTTTTTCCTGCCTTCACGAGTTACCCCCCACAAAACTAAATACTAAACTCCCGAGCATCAGGAGGAAACCCCCGGAATCTACGGCAAAATAGTACACCATAATCTTATGTAATTACAATCCATTCTATTTCAATCACTTATAAGAAATTATTTCCTAATAATTACATAATTTATTGCCTAATCCTCTCTTTCCATGATGGTTTATGTAATTCCCACTTGGTTCCTCTACCGCGCTTTCCCCCGATTGGTCGTATGCTTCCTTCACACCGCATTTCCTGAAGCAAATTCATGATAAAATTCTTCTTTTGGGGATAGTCTAGAACATCAGAAATCTTATCGATAAGCAGTTTGTCTATTTCCACTCTGGAAGCCTCCTGATATTCCCTCAAATATTTCACGATCATCATCTTGTAGTGATTCTTGTCGAAAGGTCGCTTTCTTATATAGTCAGCACGGGTTCCCGTGATATCAGCCACTTTGGCCGAGACGTAGAGGTTTGGGCGGCGCCCTTCAATCAGACGCTTTTTCTTCAATGCCTTATACTCTTCCACTGCAAGTGATTTCCCCTTTTGAACTTTATCTAATGCAATAACATCAAACAAGTTTAGTTCCGGCATTGCCATCAACATTCGTGTATATTTATCATCAATAACCTTTCCAATGATCCGCACTTTCACGTGACGTCGCTCGCTTAAATCATAATCGGGCATAGGGAAATAGCGCTGTCTTTGTTTGGTGAACATACGTTTGATCCCGCTGCCAATAGTATCAATCATCTTTAAATTGACCATCACTTCAGCTAGAAACCGGTTGCGGTAAAATTCCGGGGGAGCGTCGCGCCGGATGACCTCTTCCACGCTTCCTGGGATGAAATCGCCCAGATTTGTGAAGAGGAGCGATTCTGGCTCCTCGACCACGTTTATTTGCCCCATCAAGGTGTAGTCTTGATGAGCTATACAGTTATGTAAAGTCTCGCGAATAACCCATGGATCATATTGCGAGATTTCTTCTGGGAAAAGGCTGGCATCAGGTAGATAACGATATGTCAGATTCCTGATCCTTTTAAAAACTTGATCGACGGCTAGAAGCAACGGTGGTCCGAAGTGCTGGTAATCCTTCTCCATCCCATCTTCATCCCGGAGAACCCAGGTAATACGTGCAATGGAAGGTGATAGAAAATGTTCAGATTCATTTTTCCCAAGAAGGATGATAGCCGTTCGCGTGATCTTTCCCTCTATACATAGTTTCGCCTTGTTCAGGAAAGTAGCGTCGTCCCACTGATCAACCTCAGAAGATAATCCAGACTGTTTTTCTTTATACTTCTGCCTCGCGAAAGCAAGG
Organism: uncultured bacterium; assembly: GCA_964533705.1. Classification (GTDB taxonomy): domain Bacteria; phylum Electryoneota; class B3-LCP; order B3-LCP; family B3-LCP; genus CAZHMN01. Next base: position 5,776 of record CAZHMN010000112.1, on the reverse strand, counting down.
GCATTGGGATCGAGGTCATCTATTGTTGCACCTTCACAAATATAGGTAGACCAGTCTTCATGGATTACTTGTTTTCGAATCTGATCGATTTCTTGAAGGGTTAGATGACTGAGAGATTCACCGTGCCTTCCAAAAACTTGTCCTTCCCACTCTGTTGGTATGCCTGGCGGAGCTGGGGGAATCTCAAATACAATAACCCTCCCTTGGGGAAGTAGAAGTTCATGAATTTCGACAAAGGTAATCTGATAATTTGTGTGTTTAGCGATCTTGTTTTTCAGTCTATCGAGGCCTGGACTTTGTAGGCGGTAATTCGACCCTACGATTTGCCTGGGCGGTTTATCTGTCACACCGAAGACCAGCCAGCCTGCTGGTCGCTTTTTTAAATTGGCTTCGTTGCTGAGGGCCGAGAAATATCTACCAAGGTCATCGAAATCAAAATTGCTCTTGGCCTCCTTGAACTCGACCCATTCCGTTTCTCTGGGCAGGTTCATCAATTCTTCGAGTTTAGCTTTCAATCGATTCCGATTCACTTGACCTCCTTCAATGTGGACCGTTAACCCAGCCAGCTTGCACGACCGGGTTTATGACTTCCATACCATTCCCCAGATCTCATCCGTTATCCCATCCCGGTTCCTATATGTGACTTCAACTATTTTCACCCGTGGGTGCCGCTTAACTTCATCCGCAAACCGATAAGGCCTCCTGACAATAGTCCCTATCAGCGAAACGTTTTCATCCTGTAAAAGTTGCCGGATCGTATCGCAGAAGAGCCGGGAAGTGATCTCCATCGGCCCGATCTCATCGGCGAAGATGATTTTTCCCTCGTCTCTAGCCTTCACCATTGACTGTACCGCCACCCTCTCGATGCCATCCAGGTTGACCCGGTAGCTTTTAAAGACGATCTCATTACCAAAAGTTTGTCGAGGCGATTTCAGGGATAGGTACGTTCGCTCACCGTCAAAAGTCACGATTTCAAAACCCTTGCGCTGGCCTCCTTCCCGGATCTCCTGAGTGTAAAAACCTCCCGCCCGGTTGCCGGTTCTTTCTGCCAGCCGCTGGATGATCGTCGTTTTCCCTATCCCCGGTTGGCCGGTCAGGAGGATAATTGGATGCTTCTCTGTCATGGAATCTACGGGGTTTTTACCCAGTCTAAATTTGAAAAAAGGGGCCGCTTAAAGGTCGAATGGCCGGAACAGGGCATAAGCCCTCTTAGTGGCTGGATGTCCCGGGCATAATGCCGTAAATCTTATCCCCCTATTCCACCTGCTCCCGGTAATAAACGAGGAAGAAATAGATCACACCAAGTGCACCCAGAGTCAAAATCATCAGGGCGACGGGAGCCAAGGAACCAGTCAGGTCTCTGAATAACGTAACATTATAATTGAATAGATAATTGACGAAAACCATTGTTGTCGCTAATGCTCCGATGGCAGATCCAATCAGGCCAAATAACGATGCTTTCTTCAATCTAAATCGCTCTTTTGAGTTTGTTTCCTCCCAGAAGACAATGAAGAAGTAGAGGATAAGAATAGAGTTGACCCAGGGTAAGAAAGTATCGATAGTATGCACCGTCATCACACCGCTGACCAGTTCAGGCGAAAATAATTTCTGGAAGACGAGAATAAAACCCTTCATGCTCGTCAGCAATGCAGCGCAGGAGCCCAAGATCCCCAAAGCCGCAGCCGTTTTTAACTTTCCCCGCCTTTTCTGCACACAATCCCGGTAGAAATAGACAAAAAAGATCATGATGGCGACGCGGGCCAGCAACGAAATAACCTGTGCGGTCTGTGCTACTATAAGAATCCGAAACAGTCCGAGATAGAAAGTCCCTGTCGTTCGGATGATGAATTCACAGGAGAGACCAAGCAGCGCCAGCAGAGTTGCCTTTTTTAGGTTCAATCTCTCTCCTCTCTTAGATTTTATTTCTCCCCTTGCAGCAAGATTAACCTACGCGAAGACGTCTTCCGGAATATACGGATGAGTTCCTTCGATCACCTCCACACCGGCTTTGGCTCTGATCTTCTCAATAATGGTATCCTTATAGGGACAATGATCTTTCAGACACACGGCAATGTGAACCTTGGTGATCTTTTCATCCAGCGGTTTATTCCAGAGGCTGATCTGCGCCAACCTCGGTACGATAGCCGCCCCGGGACAGTCGCCGCAATTCAGCAGACCGATCAGTTCGACGTCCATATTCTTATAACGGCTGAATTCACCTTCGCGGCGGTTGAAAGCGACGATGCACCGTGAGCAACCGATACAAACGTCGTCCATTGCCCTCTTGCAGCCGATAATCAGAAGCTTTTCCATTGGCAAGTCTCCTTTTATGTCAGTCGGGATTATCTTCTCAGTCCTCCACCAGCCGCTTCCCCATGCTGACCACGTCATCCATTTTATAACCGACCCTCTCGTAAAATTTAATCGCCTCAAAGTTATTGGTCCTGATCTGCAGATTGATCTTGGGGCAGCCCATCGCCTTGAGTTTTTCTTCGACGGCATCCATGATCTCTCGCCCCAGCCCCATTCTCCGGTATTCCGGAGAAACGGCCAGGTAATTCACCCAGCCTCGATGCCCCTCGTAACCACCCATAACCGTTGCAGCGATCTTCCCATCAATCAATCCCACCAAAAACAGCTCAGGATTCACCTTCAGCTTGCGTTCGATGTCCAATTTAGGATTGTTCCAGGGCACGACCAGGTTGCATCGCCGCCACAGCTTAATGACCTCTTCTTCATCGTCGGATTGATAAGCCCTTATCAGCAATCTTTGCATTTTTCTAAGAATTTGTTTCAACAAGGAAATCTGCAGAAGGTGTTTTAAACCTTCCCATCCTCAAAAACAATGCGTTCTTCCTGTCTAACCGAATCCCGCATCCTGAACCCCGGATCCCCTTAGATGAACTCCCCCCTGGCGACCATGACCACATTCCCCCCGACAAATATGTCCGTCTCTTCTCCTTTCGCCTCTGCCTTTAAATATAGCAACGAGGGCCGTCCAATTTCATATCCCTGCTCGACTCGAATGTCAATGCGGTCTTCGCCGAAATAACGGTGTTCCACCAGCCAACCGGCCAGACAGCCGTTGGCCGCGCCCGTCGCCGGATCCTCCGGCACTCGGTAATAATCGGCGAAGACCCGGACGTTCAGGTGATTTCCCGCGTGATAGGTATCCGGCGAAAAGATAAGAATTGCCTTAGCCTGGGTATTCTCAATGAAGTCAAAATACAATTCCTGATCAATCCTGGCCCTCTTCACCGCATCCAGAGTCTTCAAAGGAACGATGATAAAAGGAGTCCCCGTCGAGACTTCCTGCGCGGGGAATTTCGGATTGATATCATCCTCATCGAGGCGCAGCATCTTCACGAAATCCTTCACTTCGAATGTCGGCCCGAAGATGGGATTGATCTGCTTCATCCACATCTCTTCAACGCGTTCGCCGCGATACCGAAACGTGACCGGAATCCACCCCACTTTAAGGCGAAGAATGACTTGCTCCACAGGACGCCTGATCAATTCTTGCTGGATGACGTAGGCCGTTCCCAGCGTGGGATGACCGGCGAAGGGCAGCTCCTCCTGGGGAGTAAAGATGCGCACGTCATAAGCGCCTTCGTACGGCTCATCAGATAAGATGAAGGTCGTCTCCGAAAAGTGCATCTCTTGAGCAATCTGCTGCATTTCCTCATCGGAAATATCCTTCGCATTCCGAAAAACAGCTAATTGATTGCCCGTGTATTTCTTCTCGGCGAAGACGTCCACGATGTAAAACGTTTGAGTTTTCATTTTGCGATACCTCGACGAATCATTCTAAATTCAGATTCCAAATTGAGGATTTGAAAAAATAAACGCCGGGGCAGCCCGGCGTTGCAATTGCTATCACCTCGCACATTCTCACAACAGTGACAACACCGAACTGCGCGCCAGATCCAGCAGCATCCCGGGAAACAGTCCCAATAGAATCACCAGTAAACCGCAGATGCCCACTGCAATACTCACCGCCGGAGCTTTTTCCAGATCCACTAAACCCTCCTCCTCGCGCATGTACATGATCACCATGACTCGCAGGTAGTAGTAAACCGATATGGCGCTGTTCAAGACCGCGATCACCACCAGCCAGACGTAACCCGCCTGCACGGCCGCTGAAAAGACGTAGAGTTTCCCGAAAAACCCGGCCAGCGGCGGGATGCCGGTCAGCGACAGCATAAAGATGGACATCAAGAGCGCCAGGATAGGGCTGCGGTAGCCCAACTGCGCGAAGTCGGATAAACTGTAATTCCCCTTCCCCCGCCGGTTGACCAGGAAAGCGATGGAGAAAGCGCCCACGTTCATAAAACCGTAGGTAAAGAGATAGTAGAGCATCCCCGAAGCGCCCAATTCGTTGCCCGCCACCAAACCAACGAAGAGGTATCCTGCGTGCGTCACTGACGAATACGCCAGCATTCGCTTGACGCTGGACTGTGCCAGCGCGGCGAAGTTTCCCACGGTTATCGTCAGCACCGCCAACACCCAGAGCACCTTGTCCCAGGGGACTCCCAGCGACAGGGCCGGATCGTAGAAAATGCGCAGCGCGGCGGCGAAGGCGGCCGCCTTGGGAGCCGCCGACATGAAGGCGGTCACCGGCGTAGGCGCGCCGTCGTACACGTCCGGCGACCAGAAGTGAAAGGGCACCACCGCCATCTTGAAGGCCAGCCCGATCAGCAGCAGAGCCAGACCGATGCCCATGTAGCCCCCCAAAGGGTTGGGTGAATTGGCGAGGTATTGCGTGATCTGGCTCAGGTTCGTGCTGCCTACCTGCCCGTAAACCAGGGCGATGCCGTAAAGCAGAAAGCCGGTGAAGAACGCTCCCAACAGCAAGTATTTCAACGATGATTCGTTGGAGCGCGGCCTGGTGCGGTGAAAGCCGACCAGCACGTACAGGGCAATGGACATGGTCTCCAGGCCCAGGAAGATGACCAGCAGGTCACCGGCCGCCGCCATGAAGGACATGCCCAGCACCGCCAACAGGATCAGCGTGTAGTATTCGCCGTGATGGATGTTATCCCGCTTCAGGTAGTTGGGGCTGCTGAGCACTACCAGAAAGGCCACCGCCAGGAAGGCCAGATTAAAGAAGGAAGCGAATCCGTCGCCGAAGACCTGTCCGAAGAAAGCTTCTCCGCCTGTGCCCCATTTCCAGACGCAGACCACTCCGGCCAGGACCAGCACGGTCAGCGTGGTCTGGTAGGCAACGTCTTTATCCTTCTTTCCGGTCAGCAAATCCGCTAACAGTACCAGCACCGACCCCGCAGCCAGGATCAGCTGCACCGCTATAGCGGGGAGGTTGTAGAGTGTAGATGTCATATTGTATTTAAGTATTCAGTAATCAGGATTCGGGATTCGGAATATTGCAGGTGTCTTTGGGTCTCAGAACTCAACTGCCGCGTGCCCCACAGCTCTGCTGTGGGTATCTGCGAAATCCGTGTAATCCGCGCAATCCGTGGTCGAGACATTTTTCTAATCCCCCCGACCTTCGGTCTCCCCCCTTATTAAGGGGGGCAGGGGGGATCAGTTTGCCGTGCCGTCGAGTCCCCGTACTCGACGGTTGGATTGTTAGCATCCCCACAGCACTGCTGTGGGAATCTCCGAAATCCGCTTAATCTTTGCGAATCTGTGATTCAGACAATCTTCAAAACCGCCAACCGCCAACAGCTAATGGCTAACAACCCTCTCATGCCAATCTAATAGTAACCTTACCCTCGGCCTTTTCGACCGGAAGACCCGTCAGCGGCTCCTTAGCCGA
>CAZHMN010000111.1:3431-7482 GCA_964533705.1 uncultured bacterium | reverse complement strand
CGATCCGCCCGCCCGGTGGAATCCCCCAAAGCTGTGAATTGAGTAACAATTAGCGGAGAGCAGGGTGCTTTATTTCATTTTAAATAACACAACCTTTATACAGATTTTACTAACTTCTTCAACTGTGATATTAAATCGCTCTGCCACAATTCGATCTACCTCTTCACCTGATAAATCCAGATTACCATATATTAGTGAATCCCAATAATCATATATTTCGTATTCTCTCTTTGTGGGGACATCCAGATTTTTGATGTTTCCCACTTTCCCCTTAATGTCGAATTTGTATTGATAAGACGATCTGTTATTAGATCGGGCTATTTCAGCAGTCGTTGAACCCCACTGACCATTTGGAGCCCATTCAACTTTTCCAAATGTATATCCGTGATCGACATCTTCCATTCTGTCATAAGCATAGACAACAATTTCATCGATTTCTGGATTTACCTTTCTCGTTGATTGAACAGCATGTTTCATCGCTGCTTTTAAGAGGTCAGATGTGATATTCGTGGGTACAATTATATGAATTCCAACTCTCGCGTAAATTGAAACACTGAAATCCTCAACCTTAACGATCTCATATTCTTCTGATATTTGCCCGACAGCTAATATTGGCAATAATACCAGAATATATAATAACTTTCTCATGATCTTCCCCTTTTCTTCTCTTTGCGATAATCGAATAACGCCCGGAAGTAGAACTCTTTCGATGGTTTAAAGCTGGGCATGAAACGGAAACTCTTGAGGACATTTATCTCTTCGGGCGTTAGTTTCAACAGTGAACGGATCGCCTCATCCTGCAGGATCTCAGCTAACGCAGAGGGCAATTGCTCCAGCTCCTCGGGAGATTCGTAACAGCGCAGGTTGAATTTGCCCTCTTCCCCCAGGTCCATTTCCTCAATCGTCTCTTTGAGGATGCCCATACTGGTGGCGACTAAACCCTCTCTTATCTGTTTTTTGGCTACTACCTCTTTCTTAGAAAGATCCTCATTGATCAACCGGTCAGGAGTCAGATTCAATCCAGGAATGCGCTGATTGAAAAATGCACAGAGATTATCCATGTGGTCCGGCTGCGGTTTATAGGCTCCATTAACCCAACCGCTTATAGTTGTCCTCGAAACCCCTATCTTTTTTGCCAAGTAATTCTGTGTGACCCCGGTCTCACTTAACAGATACCGGACATTATTTTTAAGTTGTTCTACCAAATTGTTTTGTCAATTGTGTTATTTTTTGCATTATTGCAAAAAAATCCTTGACAAAGTCATTCTGTTGTATTATATTGGAGACGCAGAGCAATAAGCCCCCCGGGTCGTCATCGTCTGGCAGGACCGCCGACCCGGGGGCAGCAACACGACCCAACCGAACTGGGTGGGCGTGCTTTTTCACCATTAAATGTAATACGGATGTCAAACAATGTCAAGTGAAATGAGTACTGAAAATCTTGTAATCAAGAGTGTGGTGGTGAAGAAAAGAGTAGGGCGCCGTCGTTCCGGTAATTCCTGGGTGATCTATCTGGGGACCGAACTGGCGGATCTGCTGGGGGACCAGCAGTACAAACTGGTAGCCGACAAGCAGAATAACGGCGATATCACCATGCGGCTATTTCCCAAAACAGGAGGTGCCCTACATGCCCCGGCTGTATCAATGTCTTAGCTGCGGATCGACCAATGTGGTCGCCTTAGCCCAGGAATCCTATCGGCTGGGGCGGACCAGCGCAGCCCGCTTCTTGGACGTCAGCCTCAACCATTTCAAAGATCACATCGAACCCCACCTGCGCTGCTTTCCCGATAATAACGGCCGGGTTTATTTCCGCATGGCCGATCTGATCGAATACCAGCACAAAGGCGAAGTCGAACCGAAGGACCCACGGCACCCCTCCAACCGCAACAAAATCGACCCTAATTTCAAAGATAGTAAATCGAAACGCAGATCTCAAACATTTTCTTCACGGGCTTTCCCATTGGAAAAATGACGCAATTTCTGACGAAGATAATTTCAGATGTTTGATGAAACTTTTTGGTGGCTGATTCGAATTCTACTGAATCATCTCATCGAAAGTTCGCAATGTAATATCGGTGCTTTCTCCGACCTGGTCAACGGATCGGAGAACATCCCCAGCCTGATTGTCCGGTCGGCCCGGTATTATCCCCACCTGCTGGGGATCTTAACCACGACCATCATGCTGGTCACCAAGCGCCCTCGCCAGACCGTCAGCCATTGGCTCAATAAGGGCGACGTTCCCTCGGCCTATCTGGACACGGTGTTCAAGTGTATGGCCAAGGTCGGCTACGACATGCGACCGATCAAGGATGCGTTTTTGTCGTTCTTCCGCTCAACCGAACCAGTCGAAATCATTGTCCCCCAAAGCAGCCTGAAGGACATGTGGGATCGGGCTTTCGATCTATTGCATAAAATCCGGCGGACCAGCGAGGAGGATAACGGCCTCAACACAGAAGAAAGAATGGACATGATTTTCCTGGGGACGGAGCTGAAGCAGATGGGCGAGCAATATTTTTCCCGGGGCATGGACGACATTTTTCAAAAGAATTTGGATGACGCCTATAAGAGGGCCTTAGAAATACACAGGCACAAAAAGCAAATCAAAGAACTTGAGGAGAATGATCTATGACCATTTGTGAATTTCTGCGGGGTATGGCTCAAGAGATTGAAGATGCCGATGCTGATGCGGATTTATCCACCACTACCCTTGAAGAACTACAGGCTTACGGCGAAAATGGTACGCCGACTAATTTGCGGGAGTGCATGGGACAGCAGGGCAACATTCTGGATACTTACGAGCCGCCCGCTTCCTGCTCCTGGTGGAAGAGATTAATGATGACGTTCATGAAGGAATTGCTATCATAATTTTCGGGGCGGGAGGATAGGCACCTCCCAGTGCGCATTGCCCACCACAATGCATTAATCCTCCCGCCCATACCCATCTGAGCTCAGCATGTTCATACAGATCGTAGCAGATCAATTGGTTGTCCGGTTAACCGAGGCGGATTGGCAGGTGGCCAACGGAGTCAAGGCCATGAAATTCGTAGAGGAGCTGAAAAAGGAGATCCCGTTGGTCGACCGGATATACAATTCGCAGGAGAAAACCTGGTACCTGCCGCCCGCCTATAAAGATCTAATTCACCAGATCAAGGATGAGGTTTTCGCCGATAAGCGGCAGGCTGAATTATTCTAACAGAGGGGATATCATGCGGATAATATTTCTGATCTTCGGACTGCTTTTAATTGCTTCCGGGATCTATCGCTGGATCAATCAGGGAATCGCTTCGGCTGTCTTGGATATAGTTCTGGCTGGGATTTGTTTATCACGCGTTATAATCAAAGAAGGAGGAAGATCATGGCGGGAGAAGCATTCTATAAAGGGGGCAAGATAAGGACTCTTTTCCAATCTGGTACTGACTGGGTTTATGTCCGATGCGAAGATTATGATGGCTTACTGCCGACTCATTGTCTATGCGATGCTCAGGGCGATATGACGGATTATCATCGATTTTATCGCCCCTTGAGCTCAGTCCCTTATGGGGGAAATCATCTTCTCACGGATTCAATAATCCGGGACATTAAAGATTATTTTGTCTGGCTGGAAAAACTGAGAAATAGGCTGCGATTGGCTTACAATCGCTTACCTCGTGCCATGCGGGCGGAATTGGAAATGGATGCTCTCCGAGAAAGCAATGAAGTTCCTGACAATTGGCCAGATCGCTATGATCCACCCGACAGATCAAATCGATTTGAAACTAAATAGGAGTGCAGGTAGCCCGGTGGGTGCCTCCCCCTCCTGGTTTCCGGGCCTGATCCCCTCCCGGACGATCGGGGCTGAGATTAGGTTGCATGATGACCGAACTCGGGCCGGGCTTATTGATAATTCTATTCGGTGCGCAATAGTTCCCCGCAGAAGGTGCTATAGCCCGTCAGTCTTTGCTCCTTTCAGCTGGCGGGGGCACCTGCTGTAAAGCATTTTAGGATTGAATATTATGGAAATGACGGAGATAAAACCCGGAAATGCCTACCGTGACGGCAACGGTACTCGCTG
>CAZHMN010000111.1:0-3331 GCA_964533705.1 uncultured bacterium | reverse complement strand
AAATGACGGAGATAAAACCCGGAAATGCCTACCGTGACGGCAACGGTACTCGCTGTCTTGTTACCAGTGTGGATTTTTTCAATGTCAAGAATTCCGATCCGAATGAAGTATATCCCGATCTATCTTCTGTCGCATTTCTAGTCCTTAACCGTTTCGATAAACGTACTGGACGACCTGAATTTCGTAGGGCAAGTATGAAAACCTTCTCAGAATTCATAAAACACCCAATCCAAATCAGGAAAGGAGATCAACAGAGATTTTTGAATAACTGCTGGCCTGGCGAGAATCAATCGCCACGCTGGTAACCACCAAGTGAAGGAGGAATAATCATGTCAACCGAAAATGTGAATCCGGAAACCGGAGAAATCAAAGACGAAGCCCGATTGTGGTGGATCAACGTAGCAAAGCAGCTGCAGGACCCGTTCCCCATCGAAGATCTGCAGTTCCGTATCACCAGCACTAACAAGGATAAGACTTACGGTTTGCTAGTAGCCTATGTGGATAGCCGGGCGGTCCAGGAGCGCTTCAATGACGTTCTGGGAATCGAAAACTGGCAGATCCGCCTGGTGCGCACCAGCCAGGATAACGGCACGCTGTGCGAAATCTCCGTCTATGATCCCTTCCGGAACATCTGGATCAGCAAGAGCGACGGTGCCGGCGATTCGGAGTATGCGCCCTTCAAGGGAGGCATCAGCAATTCGGTTAAGCGTGCTGCAGCACGCTGGGGGATAGGTCATTATCTCTACTATCTGCCTCCATGGTGGGTATCCATTGATCAAAAGGGTAAATCCCATGAGCCCATCCCCGGCGAAATCGAACGCATTATCAACAAAGAATTCCCCGATTGGGCTTTGCCGGGCGGCACCGGTCGGCCAGAAAAATCCGCCAGGAACGGTTCTGCTGAAACTGGAAAGGGAAAGGATCAAAGCGGCCAAGAAAAATGGGAGAAGATTCTCAAGAAAGCCGCATCTAGTCCCTATAACCGCAGCGAAAACGAGATCCGGCTGCTACTAGGTACGTTCTGGCCCAGGGCTGACGTCGAATGGTTGTCCATGCAAGATTGGGCTGGGAAGAAGCTATCCGAATTATTGAATGCCCCTACCCGGGTCAACCTAGTAGACGAATTCCAGAAGCATACGAGCGCAGTCCTGGATGGGGAAAGCTTCAACAAGATGGTGATCGAGATGGAAGAAATGGGGATTGTTCCATTCGGAGCGAAATCCAACCTGATTGAAAATGCGATGAAAGCCATCAAGATTTGGGGCAAATACCAGCCCAAGAAATCCGGCAGTCGCCGCGCAGCTTAGGGGGAAATCATGCAACACAGAATCGTGCGCCTTCAGGCGGAAAACGTCAAGGGAATACGGGCGGTGGACATCACACCGCCCTCGGGGCTCGTGCAGATCACCGGCCGTAATGGACAGGGCAAGAGCTCCGTCCTGGACGCCATCATAATGGCTATCCGTGGGACCAAATACGCACCGGAAGAACCGATCCGGCACGGTGCTGAACAAGCTCAGATCATCGTCGACTGTGATGAATTTGTTGTAAAACGCGTCTTCAGTGCCCCGGATAAAATGAAGCTGAAGATCAGCTCTAAAGATGGACACCTGGGTAAAACCCCTCAAGAATTTCTCAATGGTTTCCTGGGAAAGCTGGGCTTCGATCCTTTAGAATTCGCCAGAATGAATCCGAAGGATCAGGTCAACGTCTTGTCCGAGCTGATCGACGTTCCGATCAATCTGCAGGAATGGGAGAAAAAGCGCCAGAAGATATACGACGACCGAACAGAGACCAACCGGCGTCTAAGGGATCTGGAGGGTCAATTGAAAGCCCTGACGCCGCCGCAGCCCGGTCTGCCGGCCGAAGAGGTCAATCTATCGGACCTGATGCTTGAATTACAGAAGCGATCCGATCAATTGACGGAGAACAACCGCAAGCGCATGGAACTGGAGTCGCTGCGGGCCAAGCAAGCAGAATTGCAGCACGAGATTAAGGAGAAACTATTAGAGCTGGAACGCCTGCAATGCAGTCTGGAAGATCTCAACGAACGAGTCGAAGTCCGGCAGAAGGAAATAGACGGCCTACAGGATCCCGATATACCAGAAATCCAGAATCGGATCAAGAGCATTGAGGATACCAACCGTTGTATACGAGAGGCCGGGAATTATCAGCAGCTTCAAAAAAGTATAGACTTCCATAAAGCTCAGAGCGCAGATTTGACGGATGCGCTGAAAAACCACGAGGAGAAAAAGCGGAAATCTCTGCAGCAGGCCAGCTATCCTATCCATGGACTTGAGATCGGCGATGAATACGTGATCTACAACGGGATCCCATTCAGCCAACTTTCCGATTCCGAGGCGCTTCGAGTATCCCTGGCCGTGGCCATGGCCATGAATCCAGATCTTCGGGTCATTCTGATCAAGAACGGTTCGCTGCTGGATTCGGACAGTCTGACAATCATTCAAAACATGGCCAAAGAGAAGGATTACCAGGTCTGGATCGAATGCGTCGATGAATCCGGCGACGTCGGAATCGTCATCGAAGACGGCGAGGTTATGATCAATAATTACAAATCTACTGAGGAATCATGAGTCTGACATTCGAAGATTGCGTGAAATCGGCCAAAACCTACATCGAGAAGGCTATGGTGAAGGCGAATCAGAAAGGATTGGAAAAGCCCAAATTGTGTAGAGTGCTTTACTCTCTACATTATGCGAAAGAAGAGCTCGAAAAAGCAAAATCAGAGGTTCTAATGCCTGAGGAAAATTAATGGGTCGTCCCCTACCCTGGTTTAAGGTCGATAGCGATTTCATGGATGAGATTCGTTTCTGGCGGCTGCGAAGGGCGCTGAAACTAGAAGAGTTGACCTGTGCGGGTCTGCTGACGAGTTTTTGGTCCTTCGCAGCCCGATCCATACCCGAGGGGCGTATCAACGGCACCGATCCGGATTTAATCGCCGCCAAATGCCACTGGATGGGACCATCCCAGGATCTGATCAACGCTCTGACGGAGGCTGGATATGTGGCGCCGGAAACAGGGGAGATCATTGATTGGGAAGGCCAGCCGATGATCCAGAAACGGTCCAGGAATAAACAACACTACAATCAAAAATGTTCAGCGTCTGAAACCGGCCTATCAGAACCTGAAAAGGCTACTACTGGGGCTGAAAGTGATAAAAAGGGCGTGGTTAATGATAATTCAGACGCTAAAACCCAACTTTCAGAATCTGAGAACGGCGACCAAATAGCTGGAACTGAAAAGCCGGATTCAGCACCTGAAAAGTGCGTTTCAGTGTCTGAAAATGAGACTGGCCGAAAAAGTTCAGGTT
>CAZHMN010000110.1:0-7691 GCA_964533705.1 uncultured bacterium | reverse complement strand
GTGCACCCAGAGGGAATCGAACCCCCAACCTGCGGATTAAGAGTCCGTTGCTCTACCTAGTTGAGCTATAGGTGCATTGTCTTAATATAATAAATTTATTTTACTCAAATCAAGTCTAAATGCACTCTTTCACTCATAGCTGAAACTCCCCACTCTCGCAGACTGTAATCGTATAGATATTTTACCCTTGCTTAGCCGTCTCTTTTACCGAACTCAGAAAAGCGACTCCCGCGGTCAATCATTTTTACTTTCTCCCTTGATATTTTCGTTGAAATATTATTTATTAAGACTCAACTTACACGGAATGATAATCAATCTTCAACGAGAAACATCATGCACGACAAAATGTGGGAATGGCTGGACGAATTTCCCGGGCAGATTGAGCATGCAGCAAAGCTCGGTGAAGACTGGGATCTTGATGGCCTGGAGAGGCCGGAGAGCATTGCTTTTCTGGGGATCGGCGGCAGCGCCATCGGGGCCACGCTGGTTAGCGACCTCTATCGCCAACAGCTCAACTGCCCTGTTGTGGTTTCCCGCGGAGACCAGCCGCCATCCTGGTTAGGAAAAGGTCATCTGGCGGTGGCCATCAGTTACTCTGGAGAGACAAAGGAAACTCTGACATCCTACCGCCGTGCATTGGAAAAGGGTGCATCCGGGATAAGTATTTCCTCGGGGGGGAGCCTGGCGGCACTCGCTCAAGAACGCAACCTGCCCCACTTACTCATTGCCGGCGGCATGGCGCCCCGCGCCGCTCTCGGATATACCAGTCTGCCATTGATCCACGTCCTGCAAAAGCTAAACGTAATCCCCAGCGCGGATTTGGCGCTGGATGCGACGCGCCGGCTCCTCGAATCCTTGCGCGTGGAATGGGGTGACAGGGCAGGAGCCGGAGCGGGCGTAGCCCGCCGTTTAATAGCTCACCTCCCCATTCTCGTGGGAGCGGGATTCACTTGCAGCATCGCTCGCCGATTTCAGGCGCAACTGGCTGAAAACGCCAAAGCCGTTTCCATTCTCTTCGAAATTCCCGAGGCACTGCATAATCTGGTGGAGACGGTGGACATAAAACTGGCAGATACGCTTAATCCCATTGCAGTTTATTTAGAGGATCCCGATGGTCCGGAGGAATGGCGCGCTCTGCTAAAGAACGTACGCACTACCTTTCAGGGCGCAGGCATAGAAGGGGTTGTGGTCAGCGCGCAGGGGGATGATGACCTCACCAAGCTTTTCTCGCTGGTTCACAAGACGGATTGGATCAGCTACCATTTGGCCAAACTAAAGGCGGTTGATCCGCTGACCATTCCAATCATTACCGCTTTAAAAGAAAAAACCTCCCACCAATGAGCTTCAAAAAGAGGAATTAGCATTTGCAAAGCGAGAGGAAATTCATTATATTTAAACTTCTAAATTACATTGACTAATTAGCAAGCTTTCGATTCACCTATCATCGCAATATGAAGGCGATTATTCCCGTTGCGGGTGTGGGCACGCGACTAAGACCCCATACCCATACCCAGCCCAAAGTCCTGTTGAACGTCGCCGGACGACCCATCATTGCCCACATCCTTGACTCCCTCCCGGGTACACGCATTGATCACGTGGTCTTCATCGTCGGTTACCTGAAGGATCTGTTCGAAAGCTGGGCGCGAGATCACTACTCGAACCTGCGCTTGGATTTCGTGGAGCAGGGCGAAATACTGGGTCTGGGACACGCGGTCAACTTGGGTCTCGAAGAGGATGACGGGGAAGTTATGATCATCCTCGGTGATACGATTTTCGACGTTGACCTGAAGAGTGTCCTGCAAAGCCCTCATAGTTCCTTGGGGGTCAGGGAAGTGGAGGATGCACGCCGTTTTGGAGTCGTCATCGAGGAGAACGGATTTATCACCGATTTGATCGAAAAATCGCCCAATCCCCCCAGCAATCGCGCCATTGTTGGGCTTTATTACATTAGGAACGGCGCACTCCTCAAAGAATGCATCCAGGGTATCATAAAGGATAACGTTACCGTCAAGGGTGAATATCAAATCACGGATGCCCTCCGACGGATGGTAAAGAAAGGCGAGAAGATGACCACCTTCGAGGTTCAGGGGTGGTACGACTGCGGGACGGCCGATACGCTGTTAGATTCGAACCGCCACCTTTTGAACCAGCAGCATTCGGTCGTAAGACCTTTAGTGGCGGATGGTGTGCTCTCTTCTTTTCGCAAAAACAACATCATCCATTCACCGGTTTACATCGCGCCCAGTGCCCACATCGAGAATTCCATTATCGGCCCTTACGCCACCATCGGCGAGGAAGCCGTTATAGAAGGTTCTATTATTCAGGATTCCATCATTGATGCGAAAGCCAGCGTCCAAAAGGCTCAGTTGGATCGTTCCATCGTCGGCAGGGAAGCATTGGTAAGAGGCACGCTCAAAAGTCTGAACGTGTCGGATCACTCCGAAGTAACATTTTGATTCGAGGAAACCATGCAAAAAGTCGTAAAATTTGGTCTTGTTCTCCTGGTTTTGTCGGCCTTGCTGAGCGAAGTCGGGCTAGCGCAGTCTTTCGTTACGGTGAAAGTGGGATCGTTTAATCCCCAAGACGCCAAAGCGGGCCTGATCGTCGGAATCAGTACCGGAAGGCAGGTAGATGAACGGGTGGATTTCGGTCTGGGAGCGGATCTATTCCTGCGGAAATTTACGCAGGAAACCACAGTAGAGGATACAGCAGGTGGCTTGATTGATCCTAAGCAAGTTCAGAGAGAAATTGACTACTCCCTGTACGCCCTCCCCATCATGATCCAGTTGAATATACGGGTTCTACCGCAAGCGGTTGTAATTCCCTATGTGGGATTGGCGGGGGGATACGAAATCGTCTTCAGCAGGGAAGCAAATTATATTACCGGCGACAAAGATAACCGGCTATACGGCGGCTTCGGCTGGCAGGTGATGCTGGGGGGTGAATATCCCTTCGGGAGCGCCTCAGGGGTTCTGGCCGAGATCTTCTATAACGGCTGCAGGGTATCCCGGAATAAAGGTTCCAGCGATCTGGGCTTCCCCATCAGCGAGGAACTCGATTTCTCCGGTCTGGGATTCCGCGTCGGGGTCAGACTGTCGGGATTATAGACTCACTATCGAAGATAATAACATAGATCATAAACAATAAAGATAATTATGAAGCGAGGATTGAATGGCGGAATTCATCTTTACATCTGAATCGGTGACGGAGGGCCATCCTGACAAGATCGCCGATCAGATCAGTGACGCGGTGCTGGATGCCGTATTTGAAGAAGATCCCTTCGGACGAGTGGCCTGCGAAACGTTAGTCACCACAGGACTATGTCTGGTGAGCGGAGAAATAACGACCAGCACCTACGTGGACATACCGACTATTGCCCGCAACACGATTAGGGAGATCGGATATACACGGGCGGACTATGGATTCGATAGCGAAACCTGCGCGGTGTTGACGTCCATTGATCAGCAATCTTCTGACATCGCCATGGGTGTCGATCGGGCCGGCGCGGGCGATCAGGGCATGATGTTCGGTTATGCGACCAACGAAAGTCCAAACTTTATGCCCACCTCCATTACGCTGGCTCACAAACTCACCATGCGCCTGGCGGAAGTTCGCAAGAAAAAGATCGTGGACTTCCTGCGCCCGGACGGAAAATCGCAAGTGTCGGTGCGCTACGTGGACGGCAAACCGGTGCGCGTCGAAACGGTGGTCATATCGGCGCAACACAGCCCTGAGGTCAGCAATGAGAAGATCAAAGAAGAAATCATCAAGCACGTGATTCTTCCCGTAATCCCCAAGGATTTAATTGACGAAGAGCATATCGTTTATCATATTAATCCGACGGGGCGTTTCGTCGTCGGCGGTCCCCAGGGCGATGCAGGGCTTACCGGGCGGAAGATCGTGGTGGACACTTACGGTGGCGTCGGAGCCCACGGCGGAGGTTGTTTTTCCGGAAAGGACCCCACCAAAGTGGATCGCAGTGCGGCTTACGCAGCCAGATGGGTGGCAAAAAATATCGTCGCTGCCGGACTAGCCGATCGCTGCGAATTGCAGTTGGCTTATGCCATCGGAGTGGCGGAACCGGTTTCCATCATGGTCAATACCAATGGAACGGGCCACGAATCCGATGAGAACATCCTCAAGTTAATCAAGAAATACTTCGATCTGACTCCCGCCGGCATCATTGATCGCCTGCAACTACGCCGGCCGATTTACAGGAGAACGGCGGCTTACGGTCACTTCGGCCGCGAAGACTATGACTTCAGCTGGGAGAGGCTGGACATGGTCAGTGACCTGAAGAAGGGCTAAATCAATCAAATAACTGTCATATTACGAGGATCACAACTCCCGTCGCCCGGTATGGCAGTGGCGGCGGAAAAATAAAAGGAGTAAGGCTTGAACTACAAAGTCAAGGACATATCTATGGCCGAGGCTGGCCGAATGAAAATTGAATGGGCCGAATCGAAAATGCCGGTCCTGATGGCACTTCGGAAAAAGTATTCAAAAACCAAGCCCCTAAAGGGACAGCGTATTGCCGGTTGTCTGCATGTCACCAAAGAAACCGCAGTGCTCGTTGAGACCCTGCGGGCGGCGGGTGCGGACGTATCCTGGTCGGGATGCAACCCCCTTTCAACCCAGGATGAAACCGCCGCCGCACTGGCCAAGGCGGGCATTTCCGTTTACGCCTGGCACGGGATGAGCGTTGAGGAGTTCTACTGGTGCATTGACCGGACGCTGGACTTTAAACCCACGTTGACGCTCGACGACGGCGCCGACCTGATTATGTCGCTGCACACCAAGCACAAGGATCTCATTCCCCATGTCCTCGGAGGCACGGAAGAAACCACCACCGGCGTGAACCGCCTCCGGGCGATGGCGGATGACGGCAAATTGAAGTACCCGCTCATCGCCGTGAACGACGCCGAAACGAAGTGGGATTTCGACAACGTTTACGGTACCGGACAGTCTTCCATTGACGGCATTCTGCGAGCGACATCGGTGCTGTTGGCGGGCAAGACTTTCGTGGTGGCGGGTTTCGGACACTGCGGACGGGGCTGCGCCATAAGAGCCGACGGATTGGGAGCCAACGTCATCGCCACAGAGGTCAACCCCATCCAGGCCTTAAAAGCCACCCTGGAAGGTTTCCGGGTTATGAAAATGGACGAGGCCGCCTCAATCGGCGACATTTTCATCACCGCCACCGGCATGAAGGACGTATTAGTCAAGCGCCACTTCGAGAAGATGAAGGATGGGGCCATCATCTGCAATACGGGTCATTACGATTGCGAAATCAACATCAAAGACCTGGAGGCTCTGTCGAAGTCCAAGCGCACCGTCCGCCCCAACTGCGAAGAGTACACCTTAAAAAACGGCAAACATATCTTCCTGTTAGCTAAGGGACGTCTGGTGAATCTGGCCGCCGCCGAAGGCCACCCCTCAGAAGTAATGGACATGTCCTTCGCCAACCAGTTCCTGTCCCAGCTTCGCCTGGTGCGCGAAGGCGAAAAGATGGAGAATAAAGTTTACAGCATCCCCGAAGAACAGGATCAGGAAATCGCCAAAGTCAAGCTGGCGACCATGGGGATTTCCATTGATACTCTAAACGAGGAACAGATCAAATACGCCACGGATTATCTGGCGGGAACTTAGTGAAAGAGGTAGCTTAGTACCAACTAAGGAGGTTCACAATGCCAAAGTTCCTCATCTTCATGCCTCCCATGCCCGAGGAGGACGTTAAGCGCAATTGAGCGAAGGTTTTAAAAACCCGCCGGTCGGTGGGTGATGAATCGCTCAAGATGGAGAGAGCCTACGTGGACAAGGAAAGCGGAAGAGTGGCCTGCTGCTGGAGCGCGGACAACCGTGAGCAGGTGGTTGATCTCTTCAAGCGCGCCGGAGTGGTCGTTGATACCATATCGCAGGTGGATGAAACCGCCGAGGCGGATTTCATGTAAGAAAGCACACCTCTAACTGTTCAGTATTCAGGGAGATAATTGGGCTGGCAATTCGTATTGTTAGCCCCTTTTTTATTTTCTCCCGGTTTATTCAGAGAGCATTGAAAAACAAAGTAAGCGTCCCACGTGGCTGTCACTCCCGCGAAAGCGGGAGTCTAAAAATCAAATGCTTAGTTGGATTCCCGCCACTAAGGGTTCTCACGGGCTTGCGCGGGAATGACATGCAACCTGTTTTCCACACGCTCATTCAAACGTTAATTCCTTATTTTTCGGTTTACATTTATGCAATTTTATGTTTAATTTGCAGTTTACCATTTCAGATGAATCACTGTCATGTCAGATCAAATCCCCCCCGGCAGCAAGATCGCACTTTATATTCCCTGCTACACCGAGCAGGTTTTCCCCGAAACGGGCCTGGCGTTGGCCAGACTGCTACGCCATTTCGGCATGAAACCCGTGAACGTCCCGCACCAAACCTGCTGCGGCCAGCCGGCCTTCAACACCGGTTATCGCCAGGAGACTATTCCCTTAGCCGAGCGTTTCCTGCGCCTCTTCGAACCCTACGATTGGATCGTGGCTCCGTCGGGATCGTGCGTCAGCATGGTCAAGGTGTTTTACGGGCAGCTCGAACTGTCGGATAAAGCCAGGCGGCGCTGGGAAAGCGTGCGCCAGCGCGTCTTCGAGGGCACCCAGTTCATCTACCACCAGTTGGGGATTAAGGAGATCGGCGGCAACTTCAGCGGAAAAGTCGCCCTTCACGAATCCTGTCACGCCCGCCGTGAGCTGGGCGTTGACCGCGAACCCAAGGAGCTGCTCTCCAGCATCAACGGCCTGGAATTGGTCATCCCGCCGGGATCGGAGGAATGCTGCGGTTTCGGGGGGACGTTTTCGATTAAGTTTCCCGAGCTATCAACTGCTATTGGTTTGGATAAGCTATCCGCTATCCAACAGACCGGCGCGGGATATCTAACCGGCGTGGACGATTCCTGCCTCATGCACCTGCACGGCCTGATCCGGCGGCGGGGCTTTGAAATCAGAACGATGCATGCGTTAAGGATAATTTCAAAGGCGTTGGGGTTGAAATAAAGGCATATAGGGAGATTCTCATTCCCGCGGAAGCACCGGTGATAGGTATATAAGCAAACTGCTCATAGTCATTTCCGCGAAAGCGTCGGGACCAAAACGAGAATGCAATCACACCCTGTCATTCCCGCGAAAGAGTCGGGGATAGGAATAAAGGCATGGTCCTTCGCCGTCATTCCCGCGATGAGTCAAAATTAAGACGAAAGTATAACCACCTTTGTCATTCCCGCGGAAGCGGGAATCCAGATGTTGAGAAACAATTCAAAAAACCTATCAAGAGGAAATGAAAACATACTATGTTTATATCCTTGCGAGTAAAAGAAAAGGAACATTATACGTCGGTATCACCAACGATTTAATCAGGAGGATCCACGAACACAAGAACAATCATATTGACGGATTCACAAGGAAGTATAAAATCCACAGGTTGGTCTATTACGAACAATTCGATGACTCTTATAGTGCTATACAGAGAGAAAAAAGACTGAAGCGATGGCTGAGAAAGTGGAAGATAGAACTTATCGAGAGTGTGAATCCTGACTGGTGTGATCTATATGAGAAGCTGTCATGATTTATGGATTCCCGCTTTCGCGGGAATGACTCTGGAGCAACTTTTTGAGTGGTTCTATAGTCGGTAAAATCTTACATTATTTGATC
>CAZHMN010000109.1:0-7726 GCA_964533705.1 uncultured bacterium | reverse complement strand
ACCTCCAGTTTAACAAAATCTGCCAGCCGCAACGGGTCCTTTCCAAACCCTTTCTCACTCCCGCCTCCTTTTTACTTGACTATTGATTCCGTCTTCTCTATATTAGTAGTGGCAATGCCTGCTGAATGTAACTTTATAAATTACATCAACTAAAGACTTACCCCTCTTCCCGTCCATTTGAAACGCATGAGCTTCGTCCATTTACACACTCACTCCGATTACTCGTTATTAGACGGGAGCGCCAAGGTCAAGGATCTGGTGCGTCTGACCAAAGAAATGGGCATGAACGCCCTGGCCCTAACCGATCACGGCAACCTATTCGGCGCTATTGAATTCTACCGGGAAGCCCAGAAAGCCGAGATCAAGCCCATCATCGGCATCGAAGTTTACATGGCTCCGGGGGACCGTCGGAATCGTACCACTGTATCGGGCATCAAGGAGGCTTCTTTTCATCTGGTTCTGCTGGCCAAGGACAGTGTTGGTTACCGTAATCTGATTAAACTCTCGTCTTTGGCTTACCTGGAGGGTTTTTATTACCGCCCCCGCATTGATTGGGAGCTACTGGAAAAATACCACGAGGGATTGATCTGTTTGACATCCTGCCTGAAAGGGCAGGTACCGCAACTCCTGATCCAGAACCGGAGCGACGAAGCGTATCAAGTCGCGGTGCGCTTTAAGGATCTCTTCGGTGAAGACCTCTACCTGGAAGTGCAGAACCACGGCCTGAACGAGGAAGCCATCGCCGCTGACGCGATACAATCGCTCGGGCGGAAGATCGGTGTGAAGCTGGTGGCCACTAACGACGTACACTACCTCTCAAGGGATCACGCCGAAGCTCATGACGCCCTCCTCTGCATCCAATCCGGCAAAACTCTGGCGGAAACGCAGCGCATGAAGTTCTCGGGAGCGGGTTATCACCTGCGCAGCCCCGAAGAAATGGAAGCTCTCTTCCGGGATTTGCCGGACGCCCTGAAGACCACCGAAGAGATCGCCGAGCGCTGTAACCTCAATCTGGAATTCAATCGGCAGCATTTCCCGGAATTTCCCATCCCGGAAGAAGAGAAGGGGTTGGACATCAACGGCTACTTTGAAAAAGTCGCCAGGGGGGGATTAAGACAGAGGTTTCCCGATCCAACAGAAGAGGCAATATCCCGGCTCGATCACGAAATAAAGGTAATCCAAAAGCTGGGTTTCGCCGGCTATTTCTTGATTGTGAAGGATTTCATTGATTTCGCCCGCTCGCAAAAGATACCCGTGGGGCCGGGCCGAGGTTCGGCAGCCGGCAGTCTGGTCTCATACTGTTTGGGCATCACCAACATTGACCCCTTAAGATACGGCCTGCTCTTCGAGCGATTCCTAAATCCCGAACGCGTCTCTCCCCCGGACATTGACATCGACTTCGCCGACAACCGCCGCGCCGAGGTGATTGACTACGTGCGCTCCAAGTACGGCGCCAACTCGGTTACGCAGATCATCACCTTCGGCAAGATGCTGGCCAAAGCCGTGGTGCGGGACGTCGGCCGGGTGATGGGCATTCCCTATGGTGAAGTGGATCGTCTGGCCAAATTGATCCCCCCCACACTGGGCATGACTCTGGATCGCGCCTTGGACGAAGCGCCGGAGTTCCGCTCTCTGGTGGAATCGAACCCAACCTATCAGAAACTGATCAGCATCAGCAAGGTGCTGGAAGGCGTCAACCGCAATGCTTCGACGCATGCCGCAGGTGTGGTCATCGCCCCCGGTGACCTGATGGATTACGTGCCGCTCTTCAAAGCCGCAGAAACGGGCGAAACCACCACTCAGTGGGACATGAAATGGTTGGACGCGGTAGGCCTGCTGAAAATGGATTTTTTGGGATTGCGCACCCTGACGGTCATCAACGATACGCTCTCTGCCCTGCGGGAAAATGATATTGAGGTTGACATTAACACCATCCCGCTGGACGATCCCGATACCTTCGAACTTTTCTCCGAGAAATGCACCGTCGGTATCTTCCAGTTTGAAAGCTCAGGAATGAAGGAGAACCTCGCCAGACTGCAGCCGCAGCGGTTGGAGGATCTCATCGCCATGAACGCCCTATACCGGCCCGGCCCCATGGAGATGATCGGTAGCTACATTGCCCGCAGGCATGGTCGGGAGAAAATCGAATACCTGCATGAACTGCTGCGCCCCATACTGGATGAAACCTACGGAATTATCGTCTATCAGGAGCAAGTCATCCGCATCGCCTCGGACATAGCCGGATTTACGCCGGGGAAAGCGGACATCCTGCGGCGCGCTATGGGCAAGAAGAAGATCGCCGAGATGAAGCGGCTAAAAAACGAATTCATCAAGGGAGCGCAGGAAAAGGGATTGGACGAAAAGTGCGCCGCAGCTATCTACGACTATGTGGAGCGATTCGCATCTTACGGTTTCAACAAAAGCCATTCAGCGGGTTACGCTCTGGTGGCCTATCAGACCGCCTATTTAAAAGCGCATTATCCCTCTGAGTTCATGGCGGCGTCCTTGACTTCGGAAATGAATGACTCGGATCGCATCGTTCTGTTGGTAGATGAATGCCGGCGGCTTAAAATCCCCATCTACCCGCCCGACGTGAACCGCAGCGAAGCCTACTTTAAGGTGGAGGATGGCGGCATCCGCTTCGGTTTGGGCGCAGTGAAAAACGTTGGCCTGGGTGCTATCGAACAGATTGTAAAGGGGCGCAGAGAACTGGGTCCCTATCACTCGCTGTATGACATCATGGAACGGGTTGACGGGCAGAAAGTCAATCGCAAGGTGCTGGAAAGTCTAATCCATGCCGGCGCCTGTGATTCACTGGAAGGCCACCGCGCCCAGATGAAGGCGGTCCTGGACGACGTTTTGCATTACGGCCAACAGATCCGGGATGAGAAAAATCGCGGGCAGGAATCCCTGTTCGGCGCCAACGGCTCCGAATTCCCCCCGCCCGCCCGCCTGGCGCTGCCCCAGGTGGAGCCCTGGTCGGAATCGGAAGCACAGATGCTGGAAAAGGAAGCCCTGGGGTTTTTTCTCACAACGCACCCTCTGGAAGCCTACCGCTTAGAAGTCGCCAGTTTTTCAGATCTTTCTTTCAGCGAAATGGATCAGGCCGCGGATTCGCAAGCCATCCGCCTGGTGGGCTACGTCAGTGACATCCGCAAACTGACGGACAAAAAAGGCCGTCCCATGGCTTTCGTCACATTGGTGGATTTCAACGGATCGCTGGAAGTCATCTTCTTCGCCGATGCTCTTGAGAGGTTAAATAGCATTGTGCGCAAGGATGCCGCGTTGGCCGTCGAAGGGCGGTGTTCAACTCGTGAGGATGAGCCCGTTAAAGTGATCGCGGAAGAGGCTTATCCACTGGAAACGGCCAGGTCAAGGCTCACGCAGGCCATTGAAATTATCATCAATCGGGAGAAGTGCAGACCCGATCTGGCGGAGAAAATCGAACGCCTCTGCATGCAGCATCCTGGCTCAATCCCACTCTACATACGGCTCGCCGGAGGCGGCAACGGAGAGCGCCGCTACATAGCCGAGAACTTTCAGCTCAAGCTCGATGACCACCTGATAAACCGCCTGGAGAAACTAGTGGGCGAAGGCAACATACGCCTGATCGCCAGGAGAAATAATGGGGCACACCGCAACAACAGACGGCAGCAATCCTGAACTGCCGGAATTGATCTGTATGAATTGCACTAAAGCGCGCTTTCCGGAACCGCAGGAGCAGTGTTATAAATTCGGCGGCTTGATCTGCACGGTGGACAACAGCAACGTGGAAAAGTACCAATCCTGCAAGTTCCCTCCGGGCGTGGGGCAGATGAGGAGATGATAGAATAAGAAACGGCACTCCGCCGAAGCTGAGTGCCGTCGGGCCAATGTTGCGCACATTGGCGCTGTAGCAAATTTAAGATAAACCTATCAATCCCGAAATACAAAGCATTTTTTCTTGTTTTGATATTTTTCGTTGAAACAACGACTTTTAATTCCAGATCCCAAATCATGTCCTCCGCACCAGACGAATATTCTACAATCACGCGCCCTGGTACTTCCGAACTGCGGGTAAAAGGTTCTCGCTTCTTCGGTTTTGCCCAAGCCGTGGAGAATGAGAAAGAGGCCGATCAGTTGAGAACAGCGCTCCGGCGAAAGTACTATGACGCTACTCATCAGCCGTTCGCTTACCGGTTGGCTACCGGTCAGGAGCGCTCATCCGACGACGGCGAGCCCCACGGTACTTCGGGCCGGTCAATCCTGGCGGAAATCCAGGGAGCGGACCTATATAACGCCCAAATTGTGGTGGTACGCTATTTCGGTGGCACCAAACTGGGCAAAGGCGGGTTGGCGCGCGCTTTCTCGGAATGCGCTCGCCTGGCACTACGGGAAGCGGGCCGGAGAAGGGTGCAGAACGTAAATTACTTGCGCCTCGTTCTCCCCCCCGAGGATGTCAATTCGCTAAAGGTAATCACCTCTCAGTTTGGCGCCAAGATTTCATCTATTTCTTATGAGGATAAAGCCAAAGTCAAATTGGCAGTTCCCCCCAGCCGATCGGCAGCATGCCGTGAGGTTCTGCACGATCGTTTCGGCCCTGAGATTTTCAAAATCGGCGCCTGAATGGAATTCTGGCTGATCATTCTCTTCCTTCTGCTGAGCGCTTATTTTAGCGGTACCGAAACCGTTTTCCTCTCCGTCAATCGAATCCGCCTGGAGGGATTTATACGCCGGGGGCGGATGGGTGCCAGGGATGCCCATTGGTTCTTGAAAAAACCCTCCCGCTTTATCCTCACCACCCTGGTCGGCACTAATCTTGCAAATATCGCTTTTACGTCCATCCTGACGGTCTATCTGCTGAATCGTGGTGTGCCCCCCGCCTGGATTTCGGCCATCAGCGCGATTATTATCCTGGTTACGGGCGAAATTATCCCCAAAGCGTTGGGGCGGGATTTGGCTGATCCAGCTTCTCTCTGGGTGGCCCCGGTTCTTCGCTTCTTCCGGATTCTATTCTATCCGGTTGTGCTGATCAGCGATTGGGTCAGTTCATTGATCTTAACTTTATTCGGTGTGGGCCGCTCAGACGTTCGTGAATTCTTCACGCGCAAGGATCTGGAAATACTGATCCGAAAAGGCGTCGAAACGGGAGCGATCAAATCCCATCACGAATCCCTGATCACCAGAATTATGCAATTTCGCTCTCTTCGAGGCCGGGACGTCATGACGCCCCGGACCGAGATCGTTGCCCTCGATCAGGACGCCTCTATAGATGATTTGAAAAAAACAGCGTTTTCTTCGGGGTATTCGAAGATTCCTATCTACCGGGGAGATATAGACGATATCATCGGCGTGGCGTATATTCGGGACCTGATTGATAAACCAGCCAGTTTGGATGAAATTATTCGCTCAATTCCCTTCTTCCCGACTCAGAAAAAGGCCTGGCAAATCTTCAGAGATTTGAAAACCGAACGCCAGCAGATCGCTATCATCCTGGATGAATGGGGAGGGACCGCTGGTCTGGTGACGCTGGAGGATCTAATCGAAGAACTCACGGGCGAAATCGAAGACGAATACGACCCGGCGAGGTTGAGCATTCAGAAGCTGGGCGATAACCGTTGGCTTATTTCCGGGCGGATGGAGGTGGATGAAATTAACGATCATCTGGACACAGCCATTCCCGAGGGGGATTACGAGACGTTAAGTGGCTACCTTATCGCTTCTCTGGGTAGAATCCCTTCTAAAGGCGAAATTATCGAAATCGGTGACTATCGCTTCGAAATCGCCAAAGCCACACGCACCCGAATTCGGGTAGTCGTGCTCGAGAAGATCGAAGGCTAAATTCGGATGGAGTGACGCCCCTATGATGAAAGCATTACGACACGCGTTGTCCTTCAATTTAGAAGCGATTGTTTGGATCGGTGCTCTACTCTTTTTGGCGTTTAGCGATCCGAATGCCAACCAACATTACAATCTATGTATTTTCAAGATATTCGGTTTCGATCACTGCCCCGGCTGCGGGTTGGGGCATTCAATTTCATACCTTCTACACGGCGATTTTAACCGTTCTCTCGAGGCGCATCCTATGGGCTTGCCCGCTCTCTTCATCCTGACGGGCCGTATTGCCACATTAATAATAAAATCCTTTAGACGAACATTACCAGCGAAGTCGCGATAAACCTTAAGGAATCCACTCATGGCGAAAATCATCCATATCATGCCCGACCTGCAAGGGGACGAAATGGTCTTCGTTCAAAAACTCATCGAAGACATGGACGACGAACAAGCTCGGCTCTTTGCCACTGCCTACCGGCCCAGGCGCAGAGATCCCATGCTCATTCTATTGACGACGTGCCTCGGTTTCGTTATCATAGCCGGCGTACAGCGGTTTATTTTAGGGCAAATCGGAATGGGGTTACTTTACCTGTTCACGGGAGGCCTCTGTTTGATCGGGACGATCGTTGACCTGATCAATTACCAGAAGCTCGCCTTCGAATACAATTACAAGATAGCACAGCAAGTCGCAATGCTGGTGAAAGGGGTCAATTCACAGTAACGGGCGACCCATGCGTTCAACTGATCGTTAACTGGCCATCATCCGGTCAAATATCTCCGATCTGCTGTTTCACATATAGATTGAAACCGCTTGATTTTATTACAATCTGCAATCAGATCTATAACAGAAAGGCGGTAGGATATGGTACCGTGATCCTCGGCGCGCACCGCCCCCTAAGAAATCTGAAATAATCTTCCGCCCAACTCTTCTGAATCACTCCTCGTAATCCTTCCTAAGAATACCTCAAGATTTAAAAATACCGTTCGAAAGGAAATTTACCATGTTGCGAAAATCATATACCGCTCTGTTGACCGTCGTCTTTGCATTCACGTCCTTGTCCATAGCCTCCACCTGGGATCTGGATAAAGCTCACTCCAGCATCGAATTCAAAATCAAGCACCTTATGATCACAAACGTTCGTGGTTCATTCGACTCTTTTACCGGTCATGTGGATTATGATGAAAACGACGTCACCAAGTCGAAAGTAGAGGTTACCATTGACGTCGCCTCCATTAACACGGGGAACCAACAGCGCGATGATCATCTCAGGAGCGCCGACTTCTTCGACGTTGAGAAATATCCGAAGATGACTTTTGTTTCCAAGAAAATTCATAAGGCTGACGGCGGTCTCAAGGTCACCGGGGATTTGACCCTCCATGGTGTTACGAAGGAAGTCATCCTGAACGTGGAAGGACCCACTGCGCCGGTGAAGGGACCTATGGGTAACATGCGCATGGGAGCCACAGCGACCACTAAGATTGACCGGCGCGACTTCGGATTAACCTGGAGTAAAGCGCTGGAAACAGGCGGGCTGGTTGTGGACAACAAGGTCATGATCACCCTTGAAGTAGAACTGATCAAGTCATTAGACCCGCATGAGAAGTAAGAGAGCTTTGAAATATTGCATATGATCTCCAAAACTGTCACTCCCGCGAAAGCGGGAGTCTAAATAAATCAAGCGGTTAGATAGATTCCCGCTTGCGCGGGAATGACACTATGGTGAATATTTCAAAGAACTCTGAGAAGTAAAGCGGGTGCCTTTTCAAATACTCGTCAAAGCAATTCCCGTGAAAAGAACTTGAAACCCCCGAAATCATTTATTATATTCTAACTGATCGCGGGGTGGAGCAGTCTGGTAGCTCGTTGGGCTCATAACCCAAAGGTCGAAGGTTCAAATCCTTCCCCCGCTAC
>CAZHMN010000108.1:0-7872 GCA_964533705.1 uncultured bacterium | reverse complement strand
GCGGCGTCCTGGTCGGCCAGGTAGTCCGATCCCTTGACGGTGTCGAACATGTGGAACTCCCAGTTATCGTCGTCGAGATTGCCGAGAGATGCGCCCATGCCGCCCTGCGCCGCTCCGGAGTGCGAACGCGAGGGGAAAATCTTCGAAATGACGGCGCAGTCGGCCACCCTGGCCACCTCCAGAGCCGCTCTCGATCCCGCCAGTCCTGCGCCGATGATGACGACTTCATGCTGGTGAAAGATCATATGACAGCTCCTGCCGGGACTTTGAAGGTGAGAATGGTAATAGTGCCTAAAATCCCGATGATGATGCCGACGATCCAGACGAGCGAAACGAGTGCTAGTCTTATGTTATGATGATGGACGTAATCGTGAATGACCATGATGAAGCCGTTGAAACCGTGGATAATGGCCAGCAGCAGGAAGGTCAGGTCTATTGTTTTCCAAAGTGGCGAAGCCAGACGCTGGGCGACGATTAAAAAAGTGACTTCGCCATCATTGGCGTAGTGCAAAACCCAGAAATGGACCAGCAGGGCCGCCAGCAGAAATGCGCCTGATATTCTCTGAAAGAACCAGGCGAAAGCCCCGCCGCTGCCGATTCCTCTTTCCATGGTTTATGTCCCTTAGTTGAATTGCGTTTAGTGGTAGTGCGGGGGCTTGCCCCCGCTATATCTTTTCTAAAGCACTCCGGCGTGGTGGAGCATGGGATAGGCGCCGAACACGAAAATAACCAAACCGATGGCCGCCAACGTCCACCAGATGACGGCGTGTTTTTTTGTGGCGTTGGTGAAATCAATAAGGAAGACGCGTGCGCCGTTTAAGGCGTGATAAATCACCGCGGCCAGCAGGCCGATCTCGAGGATGCGGAATATCGGTTGGCCTAAAAAGGCCATAGTCTTATCGAAGTTATCGGCGCTATGCAGACTGCTGACCACGTAGAGGTGCATGATCAGATAAACCGATAGAGCCAGTCCTGTGACCCGGTGCAGGACAAAAGCCCACATGCCGGTTTTCCATTTGTAGCGCATGGGTTCTCCTGTTGGGTTTATTCAGAGTGGTGCAATATTTGAATTTCCTGATTTATGAAGATTATCGTTAAAGGTGCTGTGCCGATGTCGAGGATTACACTAATTAGAATGTCCGCACAGCCACTCGTTTCCGTGTTTCATCAACAGAGCTTCGTTTTTCGATCACAGTATTTCCTTTTTTAAAAGGCCGCGCAGTTAACTCCACAATTGTATGATCACCTCCCAAAATGCAACATCAAAGGCCTCCGATCACAGTATTCGAGTTAGGAGGAAGGCACCACATCGAGAAGTTGCTTTTTCGATGTTAGCTGCATCGTCACCCCCACCAGAAACCAGAGCAGGAGCGCGTTTTCCGCGTCCGTCTGGTATCCCTGAAATATACCGCCGAAAAGGATGATCAGGAATGCACTCAGAAAGCCCAGCCGCAAATCGCGCTCGGATCCCTTCACCTGCAAGGCACTGCGCACTGTGTATGCAACGATAGCAATCCAGAGCGCGATTAAAATAGCGCCCCCGGGAATGCCGTTTTCCACCATCGAGTTCAGAAAGTCGTTATGTGCACCTGCGGTGGTACTGTAATTATCATAGGCGACTCCGTAGCATTCGAAGGCGGGAAGCCAGTTGCCTTCGCCCACCCCCAGCCAGGGATAATGGCTGATGATGTTTAAGGCGCTTTTCCAGAGGTAGATGCGTGTGGGGTCGCCCTGCTGTTCGACAGGAGCTTCGGAAATCTTTAGACCTCGCTTTAAGCGTTCCCCCGATGCATTGAATATCCCGTTGGGCAGGATGATCATCGCTGCAATCAGGAGCAGTCCGGCAATGCGCAGCTTGCGCGACCCCAAGAACAGGAATAAAGCTCCGCAGCCGATCAGACCCAGCATGATTGTCCGGGCCATTGCTGTGGTAACCGAAACAGCTCCACTCAGAACCAGAACGCTCGATTTTAACACCTTATCCGAGTAAAGCACCGCTGCAACGGGCATAGCCAGTCCAATCATACCAGCAAAGGTCAGATGCAAGTCCTGAAAGCCTGTTGCATGATAGCGGGTGAGCAAATCATCCAGCGCTCTGCCTCGCAGCACGTCCCAGCCGGAAAAGTATTGGTAAACGGCATAAATCGCCAAGAAAACCAGCAGCACCGATACCCATCGGAAGGATTTTCGCAGCCAGGCATAGTTCGATCCGATCACCAATCCGGGGAAGACAGCAAGAAGCGTTGATCGCTCTTCGAACCAGTTTTGCCAATTACTTGAGTAGGGTGAAAGTGCGACCGCGATCAGGGTCCAGACCAAATAGATGACGATAAGGATGAGAATCGGTTTGGGGGGTGAGGTGGGGATTCTCCTGTAAAAGAAAAACCAACCCAGGACGATCAAAGCCAGAAGGAGGTTGGTCGCAGCGATTGAAATGAGAGTGATCAAAGGGTAGGCGATGCATAGGCCTATCCAGATCTTTTGAAGCGTATCTTCCCTCATGGGCTTGAACAATGCGTTCTAGGACGCTTCCATTACGCTGAAGAGCTAGCGGCTAGGCGCGCCGATATTGTTCGACGCCGATTTCGTAGTAATTTCCTCCGTGGCAGTCCTGTGCCACGATGCAGCGGAAATCTTCGACCTCCAGGCGGCGGATGGCTTCGGCGCCCAGGTCTTCGTAAGCGACGATTTCCGCTTTTTTGATGGACTTGGAAATCAGAGCAGCAGCCCCGCCCGTCGCCGTAAAGTAGACTCCCTTGTACTTCTTCATAGCTTCGACCACCTCGGGTCCGCGAGCGCCTTTGCCAATGGTGCCTTTTAAACCGTGCTGATGAAGGGTGGGACTATAGGCGTCCATGCGGTAAGAGGTCGTCGGCCCTGCCGAGCCGATGGCGTGCCCCGGTTTGGCCGGTGAAGGGCCCATGAAGTAGATGATCTGGCCTTTGATGTTGATGGGTAGCTCCTCCCCCTTTTCGATCAGCTCGACCAGGCGTTTATGCGCCGCATCCCGAGCAGAGTAGATCACGCCTGTGATACTGACGCGATCCCCGGCTTTTAGCGACTCAACGTCTTCGTCGGTTAAGGGAGTGGTGAGTTTGATGATGTCTTCAGCCACAACGATTTCTCCTGTTTGAGGTTTTAAGCCTCTATAAACTTGCTGATATATCCTTGAAGATTCTATAAGTTTGATCATCCCAGAGCACGAATTGAATTCGTCTGGGATAGTCGTTCTTCTCTACATGTTCCTTAGCCACCGTTAGCATGATCCGGGCGCATTCATCCACCGGAAAGCCGGATACTCCCGTCCCCAATGCCGGAAAGGCGACGCTCTCGATTTTCTTTTCAGCGCAAATTCTCAGGGAGTGTTCGGTGGAGGATCGAAGGGTTTGGGCCGTCGTGGGATGAGAGAATCCCATGCTGGCGGCGTGGATGACGTACTTGGCCTTCAGGTTTCCGCCTCCAGTTATAGCCGCCTCGCCGACCTGAATCGGGCCGATGCGGTCGCACTCTTCCTGGATGAAGGGGCCACCTTTGCGCCGAATTGCGCCCGCCACACCGGCTCCTAATTTCAGTTGGTTGTTGGCGGCGTTGACGATGGCCTGGCAGTCAGATTCGGTGACGTCGCCCTGGATGATCTCGATCATAAAGCTAGAACAGTTGGGTTTACACTGAATTGCTCTTCAAAATTTTTCTGGGGTATTCGTTACTTTTTTTTACTTATTCCCTCAAATGCCTGTCTCAGTCTTCGCCAGGATTCGTGAAGACTTTCTGATACGACTTTCGTTTCGGCGAGAACGGGCATGAAGTTGGTGTCTCCGTCCCAGCGGGGGACGATGTGGAGGTGGAGGTGTTCTTCAATTCCAGCTCCGGCGACGCGCCCTAAATTCAGACCGATGTTATACCCGTGGGGATGCATGGTGGCGGATAATGCCTCGATGGAGAGTCTGGTTAATTCCATTGTTTCCGTCATCTCTTCTGAGGTGAGATCCATGAAATCGCCGATATGGCGGTAAGGCGCCACCATGATGTGGCCATTGTTGTAGGGGTATAAGTTCATGATGACGAAACAATACCGACCTCGATGTAGAAGTAGATTTTTTTCGTTGTCCACCATGGTCGGATTAACGCACAGGAAGCACTCCTCATCTTCCCCCCAGGCTGCGGCCTGGATGTACTTCATGCGCCAGGGCGCCCAGAGCCGTCCTTCTTTTATGTTTGCCTGAGCCGCTTTTTCTTCAGAGCGAAGCTTCTCGGGATCCGGATGGTTTTTCTTAGTCATGACCGCATTTTAAGTTCTTCGTCGAGATCGATATTATGAATGTCAAGCTTGGAAAATAGATGGTGAATCATTTCCATCGGAAGTGTGTTTTCCTCTTCGATTCTGCTCAAGGCAACCTCTCGCGTAATCTGCCCCTGACGAATCATCTTGGAGTAGAAGTCGTCCTTTTCCGTTACTCCGAGGGTTTTCAAGTACATGTAATCCTTTAAGTGAGCAATCTGGCAGTCGAAGCGCCAGGTGGACTTCAGCTCGCGAGGATAATCCCAGTCCAGCTCGTTTTGAATGCGCTCCAAGACTTTTTTCTCTTCCCAGGGGATGTAGTGAAAATAGTCTATATAGGTCAGGTTTCTATTTATCAGCCGCGACCCCAGAGCATAGGGGTTACCAAAGAGAAAACCCTTGATCGTAGTCGGGAGAAATCTGGGATTCAGGTACGATATATTATTTATGGCCTCTCTGGCCAATCCCTTGATATTGCTAAGATAGGTGGATTTAAGGTTTGAGTTCTGCGAAACACCCAAGAGTTCTTTCTTGAACGATGTATATTCATAAGGATTTCCGCCGTTGGCGATGCAACGGATGCCGTTTTTGCGGGCGATCTTCAGCATGGTGGGCCAGATGATCTTGCAACCAATGCAGATGGCCGGCACCATGGCGGGAGTTGGGTTTTTAAACCAGGCCAATATGTTGTTCTTCAGAATCCGTTCGTGGATGTTGTTCTTCAGTTTAAACTGTACAAAATCAATTCCTAGAATGCGAACCATGTTGGCTATATTTTTCGTCGCCTGCGGGTCGGTGAAGGGATTGGCGTAATTGACGGCCAGTACCTTCATGTTGTAATCCTTCACCAGCGACAGTGCCGTGTAGGTGCTATCCCTACCCCCGCTGACGTTGACCATGCAGTCATATTTATTTGTATCGCTGCGGACGGAATCGAGGATTCTTTTCAGTGCCTCTTCGCCGTGATAGGTGATGGGCTGATGTTCTCTGCAGTGATTGCAGACGCCATCATCATCCAAAGAAACGCCGGCCGAGCCGGCGGGGAGAATACATTGGCGACAAGTATCCATGTTTTCAAGCGATGTTCGCTTTAAATAAATGCGTGATGGTGGCCGTTAAAAGATCACGAAGGGATTACAGCGCACCCTCTTCCTTCCTCGCTTCGTAATCCGCCACCAGTTTCGCCTGTACGTCGCCGGGCACCTGCTCGTAGTGGCTGAACTTCATGCGGAAGAGGCCTCGGCCGGAAGTCATGGAACGAATCTGGATCGAGTAGGTATGCAGTTCGGCCAGAGGAACCTTGGCGCGGATGATCTGGAATTTACCCTCGGAATCCATGCCCTGGATTTTACCTCTACGGCTGGAAATATCGCCCATGACGTCGCCCATGTAGTCTTCGGGGACGGTCACTTCGACGTCATAAATCGGCTCGAGAATGACCGGATCGCAGGCTTTAAAAACCTTTTTGAAGCCCATGGAAGCGGCGATTTTGAAAGCCATTTCCGAGGAATCCACTGCATGGAAAGAACCATCGTAGAGGGTAACTTTGACATCAACAACGGGATAACCGGCGATGGCGCCCTCTTCCATCGCACCGCGGATCCCTTTTTCAACCGCGGGAATAAACTTGGAAGGCACCACACCGCCCACAATGGCGTCAACAAATTCCAGGGAATCTTTGCTGCCGCGGGGCAACGGTTCGAGTCTCAGCCAGACGTCGCCGTACTGACCCCGACCGCCCGTTTGCTTCTTATACTTACCCTGGCCTTCGGCATTCTTGCGGATGGTCTCACGATAGGGAATCCTGGGCTCGGCGGTGTTTACTTCGACGCCGAATTTATCCTTCAAGCGAGCCAGAATGACGTTCAGGTGCATCTCGCCTTGACCCGCCACGATGGTTTGCTTCAGTTCCGGATCATAGGAGGCGAAAAATGAAGGATCTTCCTCATGCAGTGCTGACAGCCCGGTGGATAGTTTCTCCTCATCCCCTTTGGCTCTGGGGATGACGGCGATCCGATAGACGGGATCGGGAAATTCGACGGTGGGTAAAACGATGGGATTGCGAGTTTCGCAAAGGGTATCGCCGGTATGAGTGTTCTTCAGCTTGACGACCGCCCCGATGTCGCCGGTTTCTACGGAATCAACGTTTTTACGCGATTTACCGCTGATGGCGTAGAGCTGGCCGATTTTTTCGTTTCTCTTCTGAGTGGCGTTATAGACGTCGCTGCCGGATTTTACTTCTCCGGAGAAGACCCTCAGAAAGGACAGTTCGCCCAGGTGCTGTTCGCTGACCGTTTTAAAGATATAGGCGGTCGGTGAAGCGTCTTCTGTGGAACGGGCTGTTTCTTTCTGAGTATCGGGGTGCTTCCCTTTGATTTCGCTCCGCGTGGCGGCGCTGGGAAACATTTCCACGATCAAATCCAGAAGGCGGTCAACTCCCACGGGTAAAGTGGCAGCGCCACATAAGACGGGATAGATATTACCGTTGGCGAAACCTTTCTCGAGGCCGGCCTGCAGCTGCTCTGCGGTCAATTCGCCTGCCTCACAGAAGATATCGAGCAGTTCCTCGTCATTCTCGGCCACAGATTCAGCGAGGGCGGTGCGAAGTTCCTCCACTTTTGAACTCAGATCAGAAGGAATCTCCTCTACTGTGGCCTTAGGATTACCGGCCTTGTAAACCAGGCTTTTACCCAGCACCAGATCAACGATGCGATTTAATCCGGGCCCTTCGTTTACAGGAAACTGGAGGGGGACGATTCCGGAACCGAATAGATCTTTGAGGGCATCAACGGTTTTATCGAAGGAAGTGTGCTCCTTGTCGAGACGGTTGATGAAGAGCGTCCTGGGGAGGTTGTGTTTTTCTGCTGCTTTCCAGGCCAGTTCCGTTCCGACTTCAGGGCCTGTGAGAGCATCTACAACGACAAGAGCCGTTTCGACCACCTTGAATGCGCCCTGCATTTCCGAAGCGAAGTCGGAGAAACCGGGAGTGTCTATGATGTTGAGCTTATTACCCTTGTGCGTGCCGTAAAGAGGCGTTGCCGATATGGAAATCTGGCGTTCTATCTCGTCTTTTTGATAGTCGGATGCCGTGTTGCCATCTTCGATTTTTCCCAAGCGATCCACGGCTCCCATGGCGAAGAGCATGGCTTCAGCCAGAGAGGTCTTTCCGGATGCTGAATGCCCGATCAGGGCTAAATTACGAATTTTGTCCGCCGACAAAGGATCTTCCTCCGAATTGAACATCTATGAAGTTTAAGATTTAAAAGATAGGCAAATTTACACTTCAAGTCAAGGCGAAAATGACGGGAATGTGTAAATCTCAATAATGATTTTGTCTTTTTACTGGATCAACTTAGGTTTCGTGGGGGGTATGGGAGGGGGATAGTAAACTATTTCAACAACACCAGCTTCTCGGTCGCCTGATACGATCCTGCCTGCAGGCGAGCGAGGTAGATACCCGATGTCAATCCCGATCCATCGAAGGTGATCTGGTGGGTGCCGGGGGGATACCACCCTTTTTGTAGGGGCACGGCATGCCGTGCCCCTACGGTGCGGCCATTTATGTCAAACACATCCAGCTTGACCATACCTGC
>CAZHMN010000107.1:2163-7970 GCA_964533705.1 uncultured bacterium | reverse complement strand
CAGCATCTGCATTCAATAGCATTATATCAAGTCCCGCTCTTGCAACAATTGCCTGATCTTCGTTTGAATCAAGTCAATGGCCACCATCTTTTCGCCGCCTTCGGGGATGATGATGTCGGCGTGGCGCTTGGATGGTTCCACGAACTGTTCGTGCATGGGGCGCACGGTGGTTTCGTATTGTTGGAGCACCATCTCAACGGTTCGGCCTCTCTCCTGGATGTCGCGCCTCAACCGTCGCATCAAACGAATGTCATCCGCCGTGTCCACGTAGATTTTGATGTCCATCATCTCCCGTAGCTCTGGATAATACAGGATGAGAATTCCTTCCAGGACGATGACCGCATGTGGCCCAACAGTGCGGAATTCCCCGGTGCGAACGTGTCGGGAATAATCGTAAACGTGCTGCTGGACGGTTCCACCGCTGAGAAGCACCTTCATGTGTTCCACCAGCATCTTCCATTCGATGGCATCGGGATGGTCGAAGTTGTGGCGGAGCAGCTCCTCGCGGGAGAGATGCGAGAGGTCGTAATAATAGGAATCCTGGGTGACGATGGCCACGTCTTCCGATCCGATGCCGTTTAGAATATTGCGGGCGGCCGTGGTCTTTCCCGATCCGGTTCCTCCGGCGATGCCGATCAGGATGCCGCGTTTGGCAGGGTTTGATTTCAAATTCATCTACGGAAAATTGAGCTAAAGGTTTTCATCACCGAAGGGATGGGGATAGAGTTCTTCCAGAGTCAACCGCAGGGGCTCGCCCTCTTTGCCCACCAGGATGATCTCAATTCCTCGGGCGTAATCCCAGAGCAACTGGCGGCAAGCTCCGCAGGGAAGAGCGGGCGGATTCGCACCGGTCACGATCACCAGTCGGGTGAATTTATCCGCACCTTCCGAGAGGGCTTTAAGCAGAGCCACCCGTTCAGCGCACACTGTGAGACCATAAGAGGAAGATTCCACGTTGGCGCCGGTGAAGATGCGCCCATCATCAGTCTCAAGTGCGGCTCCGACCGCGAAGCCGGAGTATTTCGCCCGGGCAAAGCGGCGCGCCTCCCGAGCCGCTTCTATCAAGGCACTCAGTTCTTTTTCATATTGGGACATTTAAATTTCACTGCAAAATCTTCCAAACCATACCCCGCGTTGCTCATTTAAGCCCGAGTGATTTCTTTTCCGGGCGGGTTAACCTCAGATCATTGCAAATGTCAGCCAATTCGTCGCCGCTAATGCCGGTGAAAAAGGCTTTCCAGACGGAGGCTTTCGTGCTGGTTTTCTTCAGCGATTCGACTATCCTACGAACTCGGTTAGTGGTAAATGGCAAGTTAGGCCACAGGGTTTGCCAGAGACCACTTTTATACAGCAATCCCACCGCACGGCCAGCGTTGGGGCCTTGCAGCATCAATCGCACTTCTTCGGTGCGACGTTCGGGACTCACACCCATGACCATGGGGGACAAGGTTCGCAGGGCATCCCAGGTGCGGGGATCGAAGCGCAAGGCGAACCGGGCGGCAAAACGAACGGCTCGCAGGAGTCTGAGCCAATCTTCATCAAAACGCTCGAAAGGATTTCCAATAATCCGTAAAATGCGTTCCTGAAGATCGGCCTGTCCATCAACCAGGTCAATGATCTGTTCGGAGACCGGATCATAGTAGAGCGCGTTGATGGTGAAGTCGCGCCGCTGGGCATCTTCAGCCAGGCCGGCGTAATTCACCCAGGCGGGGCGGCGGTGGTCGTAGTAAAAACCATCCTCTCGAAAAGCGGCTACTTCGCAGTCACCGGACTTTGTCGGCAAAATGGATACTCCGAAGCGCTTTCCGAAACCTCTCGCCCGCGGGAAGATGCGCTGCACGTCTTCGGGTTTGGCGTCCGTGGCGATGTCATAATCCTGGGGTGTTAAACCGAACAGCAAATCGCGCACGCAACCGCCGACGAAATAGCCTTTAAAACCGGCCTTTTGCAACGCGGTGACGATATCAACAGCTTCGGCGAAGGCTTTATCCTTGCTTACAATTGTCGGTGTCGTTGAGGGTGCCATCTGGGGAAATATACAAAATTGCCCCTGTGATTCCAAGCATTTTATAAACGGGTGAGCAAAAAGGGCGGGGGAAGACCCCGCCCAGAGATTGTTCACCTGTTATTATGAGCTCTCCCTTTATTTGACCAGGAGGCATTTGTTTCCTGCCGTGTAATCACCCGCTCGCAGCACGTAGAAGTAGATGCCGGAGGCCATGCCGGTTGCATCCCAACTGACCTGATGAACGCCGGCGTTGCGGTAGCCGTCAATCAGGACGGTGACTTCACGCCCCAGCAGATCGTAGACCTTCAGGCTGACGAAACCGTTCTCCGGCAGACCGTAGGTTATCGAAGTCACCGGATTGAAGGGATTGGGATAGTTCTGCGAGAGGGTAACCCGATCGGGGATCGCGGCATCATCCTTCGTATCCACCCATCCCGCCAATGACTCTCCGGTATTAGCCCAATCACCGACGAAAGCACCGTCTCCAGTCGTCAGTTTCTCAAAGGTGAAGCTGTCGCTGTCCCAAACGACATTAGGATAAACACCGACGCTCGCTTCATAGACGTAGTCTCCCGCAGGCGCATTGCCCGGCACGCTCTGCGTGCGATCACGGTTCAAGGTGATTCCACCCGGCAGCGTGATATTGACCGGTCCGAGGACGGGGCCGAACCAGGAACCGTTGGGCAATTGCGCCATAATCCAGGCGCCAAAAGTGGCAGGAGTCGCTTCGTTATTGGCTATCGCAATATTAAAGTCAAACGAACCGCCCGCCGCCGGAATCTGAATGGGTGCTCCATAAGGCGTCAGGGTCACCTCTACCTGGGCGGTGGTCGTAGCGGTGGTGAAGAGGATCGCAATTCCGGGTTCCAGCGGAGGCATATGGCTATCCAGATCGCCGTCGTAGAGCACTTCCAATCCGATCGTTTCGGACTGATTCTCGATACCGACCGTGTTTTGAGAAGGATCGGAAACCTGGTTGTACTGGAAGAGTATCTGCCCGTCGCCGGTCAGCGTCGTATAATAGGCAGGATCGTACAACACTACTTCGAAGGTCTCCAGAGCCGAGGTGGGGAGATACTGCCGCACGCTGTCGAATTCGACGATGAAGTAATGTTCGGTGGCATTGTAATAATAAGCCACCTGCCCCACGTCCTGCGGCGATAGGTCTTCCCAGAAGGGGGCGATCATGGCCGGAGGGCCGTCAGCATCGGGGATAGAGGAATTTGAATAATCCGTTTCGGTAGTTGTCCCCATGGCGATCCAGCCGTTAGAACAAACCGATATTTCATTGTAATCCTGTCCATAGTAGGTGAAGGTAAAGGGCAAACCTATCTGTACCGTCTGATCATCCGCGGTGAAGTTAATGAGCGTCCCCGGACCACCATAGGTGGGATCAACCTCGATCCAGTTGAATTCGGGGCCGTTCTCATCGTAAACGTCATAGGCCATATAACCGTAGGCGTCCGGCCCCATCGGCTGATACAGCGGATCTCCCACAATTAAGGTAAAGTTGGCGGTATCCGTAAACCCCTCGTTACAGGTCCAGATCAACCCGAAATTGACAGTATGCTCCAGTGGACAACCGGCGGATACCTCCAGCGCGTAGGGGGTATTGGACGGCGCCGAGGCGTGCGGATCCAGGTTAGGGAAGGTGGCATTACTTACTGTCACATTGATATAGGGATCGGGCGTAAAAAGAGTTGCCTGAATGCCCGTCCCCGTTTCCCAGCCGTTGTTGCGGAGAGTCGGTGTGAAAAGCGCCGATTCGCCCGGATCCAGGCCACCATTGCCGTTGCCGCCCACCTGGTCATCTATTACACCGTCAATATAGGCCAGACTGACCGCCGTGGGCATGTAGTTTTCGGCCTGGTCGATCAGGAAATAGCAGGGATCCATATTCTCGGCGATCAACCCCGGAATCGAGCTGGGAGAAGGCCAGAAGCTGGGGCCGACTTCGAAGACCCAGGCGTACGATTTGGGTTTTTCACCCTGTTCGCCGTACTGCCAATCGTTGGCGTCACCATTGACCTCGTAGAGGACTTCCCAGGCCGTTCCGTATACATATCCATTCCACTGTTGCATGGTCAGCGAGAGCATCTGGAAGGTAGCGTTATCTGGAGTATAGCCCCAGGGCGCATAGGGTATTGACCAGGAATATAGCATTTCGTCCCCGTAGGAATGGAAATTCAGAACGATGGCGAAGGAGTGCTCGTTGCAAAACTGGCGAACGGCTTCAGTCTCAGGCTCGGAAAACGGAGCGGTCCCGCGGTAGGTTTCGGAGCCGGGACTTCCCGATGAACCGATGTTGTTGTATCCCCAGTTAAAACCCCAGTTTCGATTCAGGTCTACACCGTAGGAACCACCTCCGTTATCTCGACGGTTCTTGCGCCACATCCCACCGCCCGAAGGGGCAATCTGTTCATTGTAAACATAACCATCCGGGTTGAAGACCGGCAGGAACCAGATTTCACGGTTGTCAACAAAATAGGTGATGTCCGGATCAATCCCGTAGCGGTCGGTCAGTTGATTCAGCAGTTCGAAGCAGATGGCCATACCGATCGGTTCACGGGCGTGAATCAGGCCATTGAAGAAGATCTCCCCTTCGTCTTCATCCAGCTCAGGATTATCGGAGACTTTGATGACATACAATTCGCGACCCTCGATAGATTGACCGATCGAGAAAACTTCGGTGGTGATATCAGGGTGATCGTCATGAATTTGAAAGAGTTCGGTGACCGCCTCAGAATATGTGCGGAAGCCGCCCATGTCTTCAGTGGGCGAAAGAGCGGCGTAGTACTGAACCATGTCGGGTATTATGACTTCAGCCTGATAGCCGAGGGCGCGAATTCTGCTTAAATCGTCCGGAAAGCAGACAACGTCCAGGTATTGATCCCTGACGCCATCCACGATGTCCAGTCCCAGTTCGAGCAGGGGCACAATTTTGACTTCGGGATTGACGTCCACGCGC
This sequence comes from uncultured bacterium, assembly GCA_964533705.1. Taxonomy (GTDB): domain Bacteria; phylum Electryoneota; class B3-LCP; order B3-LCP; family B3-LCP; genus CAZHMN01. The sequence continues at coordinate 2,994 of CAZHMN010000107.1, read as the reverse complement.
ACCAGCATGTAAGGGCCTTCATCAGCCCAAAGGCTGGTTCCAAAGAACAACAATGCCATAACAGCAATGGATAAAGCGGCAAGCAAGCGTCTCATGGCAGCTCCTCTCAGTTAATTATTCAATCACGACGCAAGTTGATTTATGAAATCAGGATTAATCCAACATTTAATATAGTAAATTTTAAAATAAAAGTCAAGGACTTAAAAGGGCCGAGATCATTTTTTTAAAGCAAATCTTACAAAAAAGCGAACGAGCCACGACTAGCTCGTTCACCAGCTCTCCACCGAAGCACACTCTGGCGAGTTTATCTGTTTTGACGTTTACTTCAACAAGATTATTTTTGTAGAAGCGGCGAAATCGCCTGCCTTAAGGTTTACGATATATACACCCGACGGCAATCCCGATGCGTCGAAGCTGATCTGGTGGGTGAAGGAGGATACCAGGTGTTTTATAGGGGCACGGCATGCCGTGCCCCTACGGCTCTGTGGCTACCCCATCCAGGGCAACCACAGGGGGTTGCCCCTACATTGCGCCCGTTAACATCGAATATATCCAACTCGATCCAACTTGTAACCTGCAATTTGAAGCTGATGCTCGGGGCCGCTGTCCAGCACGATTATTTTCGCAAAATTGATTTCTCTTGACTTGACGTGAATCTCTGCGTATATTATTTTGGAGTGGATTTAGAGCGTAGAAAAACGTGCGGGGAAATCGAGTCGAGTTTTATTCAGGCGGTAGTCGGGACGATAAGCCGACAGCTCTCATTATCAATGGGCGCCGGCTGCAGATTCGGCGGATAATCCGAGAAGGGCGAATCGGCTCTCCCATCCC
>CAZHMN010000107.1:0-2063 GCA_964533705.1 uncultured bacterium | reverse complement strand
AATGAGGTGTTGCGATGCGATACTCAAGAATCGTTTTATGCTGCATCATCGTCAGTATCACAATCGCCTCGCTGGTAGGGTTGGCGAAGGCACAATGGGGATCGGCGGTCTTGGATTCAATCAGCGTCGGCCCTGAAAATGACCAATTGGGAGACGGTGTCCTGGCTCTGGACAACTTCGGTGATTTACACGTGCTCTATGACCGAACCGTCTCAGGAAACCACGATTTCTACTATGTGACGAAACCGAACGGCGGGGACTGGTCCGATCCGGTTCAAGTGGTTGATCCGGGCTTGAATCCCACTAAGCCCTACTTGGCGGTGAACGAGGCCACAGGTGAACCCTATGTGGTTTACCTCGAATCCGGAGGGTTGAAGCTTGCTTACTGCAGCGGCGGCTCCTGGTCCTATTACGACTTGCCCACGCCAGGAGTTGGGATGGTTATTGATCCAGCTCTGGCCGTGGACGCTGACGGCAATGCCCACGTGGCGGTAATCGGAATGCCCGGTGGGATTTACAAAATGTGTTACGGCTACTGGGATGGGCCGTCAAGCAATCAATTCTACTTCCAGGTGATCGAAGATTCACAACTGGGCGATTATGGCAGTGGTGCTCATCCAAACATCTGCGTGCGCTCGGACGGCAGTGTTGCGATTTGCTACCGGGGCGGTAACTACATGATGTACCGGGTTGACGTTGCTGAGAATGCATCTCTGGGTGGAACAGCCTGGGAAATAGCCACCATGTCCAACCCGGGAATGCATTGTTATCCCGGCAAAATCAGAGCCACAGCCAACGACGACCTGTACATCGCCTATCATGGTAATTACGGCTTCGGTTTCCCGAACGACGGTTTCTTCTCTTTCAAGACGGCCGGTGCGGCTGCGTGGGAAACACCGGTTGAAGTGACCGGCCCTTACAGCGCCGGTGATGCTAAATTGGCCGTGGAAGATGATGGTACCGCGCATATCCTCTTCCAGGAAACGTCGGGCAACTTCTTTACCGGAAACATCCTCTATGCGACGAATCAGAGCGGCACCTGGACCGTGGAATACCTGCAGACCGGTGATAAGTACTACCCATCCATCGTCGTTGATGCCTGGGGGAACGGAAGCATGGTCTTCGAACAGTACGCTGGCACCCAGAACTACGACATCTATTATTACGGCTACGTAGCCCCTGTCTTGCCGCCCAATCTGGATATCACCATAACGCCGGAGAACCCGCCTATCGTCATCCCACGGGAAGGAGGAACATTCTCATACAGGATAGATTTGACCAACAACGGCTCTATGCCGGTTGTGACCGACGTGTGGACGGACGTCATTCTACCCAGCGGTGCACAGATGATGGTGATGGTCATGCCCGATATCGGGCTGACAGCGGGAGCGACACGCACCAGGGATTTCGTGCAAAACGTACCTGACCGAGCACCCGGGGGAGCATACACCTACCGCTCCTTCGTGGGTTCCTACGAATCCATGACCGTCGTTGATGCAGATTCTTTCGAATTTTCTAAACTCGGCGACGGAGATGGAATGTTCAGTTTGAATGACTGGTTGTTGACTGAAACTACGGCCGTCAATCTGCCGGAGACAACCAAATTGCTGGGGGTTTCCCCCAATCCGTTCAATCCTGTGACGAACCTGCATTATGAGGTGGCCGAAAGAGTTCACCTCAAAATAGCCGTCTTTGATGCCATGGGGCGCAAGGTAGCGACGCTGGTTGATCGGGTTGAGGATATAGGTACTTACTCGGTGAGTTGGTCAGGAAAGAATCATCCCGCCGGTGTGTACTTCGCCAGAATGACAATTGACGGTGGAGCTGGACAGGTGAAAAAGCTGATTTTAGTGAAGTAATACTTCCATCCGGGTCACAATGACCCGGATTATCGGTGAAAGAAAAGGCCGCATTTGCGGCCTTTTCTGTTTCTTGCATAACGATCTTTACTTTATCAATACCATCTTACCCGATGCGAAAGAATCCCCAGCGCTAAGACGATAGATATAGATGCCGGAGGTCAATCCCGACCCATCGAAGCTGATCTGGTGCGTGCCGGGGGG
>CAZHMN010000106.1:0-7999 GCA_964533705.1 uncultured bacterium | reverse complement strand
TATAGGGTTCTCTATTCGTTCAACCGCCCTGTGCGTTCCACTATCTACTGCGTTGCTGTCGGTTTCATACTATTCTCCGCCATACGTGCCACCGGACAGGATATATGCTGGCAGCGACAGATTCAGGGATACCTGGACGGGATTGAAATGGCGGTTTATCACGGAGGCATGGAATACACCAAGCCCGTTTTCGCCGATCTGGATGCTGACGGCGACGGTGATCTGTATGTCGGCGAGCACGACGGCTATTTAAACGTTTTTCTGAATTTGGGAGGCTACCCCCCGAACTGGTACTGCGTCACGACCGCATTGGATTCCATTGACGTCGGCAAGCAGAACGCCCCGGCTTTCTGGGACATTGATCTGGATGGTGATCTGGACCTTTTTATCGGAGATGAGGACGGCGACGTCTGGTATTTCCGCAACGAGGGGACGCCCACCAATCCCACTTGGTCGTTGGTCACCGAGAACTACATTGCTCCCCTGCTGGTCAATTACCACGCTATTCCCTTCTTCAGCGATCTGGATGACGACGGTGATGACGATCTTTTGATCGGACACAACGACGGTGGAGCAGCCCATTACTTGAATGTCGGCTCACCCGGATCACCTGCCTGGAGCTTTCAGACCAATTTTTACCGTGACTTCGACGTGGGGGATAAATCCTCGGTGTGTGTGTTCGATGTGGATGGAGACGATCTGGGGGACATTTTTATGGCGGGAGTTGATGGGGAGATTTTTTACTTTCACAACGACGGGCCGCCGGATAATCCCGTTTACACCAATCTGGGCGTTGTCTACGACGTAGGACACAACGGCACGCCGACCTTCTGGGATCTGGATTCTGACGGTGACCTGGATCTGATCTCCGGGAAATCAGAGGGAAGCTTAAACCTGCTCCTCAACGTGGGAAGTGCGACGAATCCTCACTGGGAGTTCGCTCTATCGTATCTTGCTTACTTCGACGTGGCCAAGTACTATACTACCCCCACTCTGGCTGACATTGACGCCGACGGCGATTTAGATCTTTTCATCGGGCGGCAAACTCCCCCGGGCATCGTTTTCCTGGAAAACGTGGGCAGCCCGGATTCCGCGGCCTGGCATCTAATCAACTGGAGCTATGAAGGGATCAATCTTCCGGGTAAGGAAGCATTGGATTTCAGCGACCTGGACGATGATGGTGACCTGGACATGTTGATCGGATCGGATGACGGCACGCTGACCTACTTTCAGAACGACGGTACACCCCAGGTTCCAGTTTGGCGAAATCCCATTTACAATTACGCCGATATAGACGTGGGGGATAATTCTGTCCCGGTATTTGTGGATGAGGACGCCGATGGAGATATGGATTTGTTCGTCGGTTCATACGAGGGAACGATACGCCATATCCGCAATGACGGCACTCCAGCCGAGCCGGTCTGGCTGGATCTGGGAGATTACCCCGGCATTGACGTGGGAAACTATTCCGCTCCCGCCTTTGCCGATCTGGACGACGACGGTGATGCAGACCTGCTGATCGGCAGCGGATATCTGACGGGATTCCTCGCCTTTTACCGAAATCAGGGAGGACCCTACTTCCCATCGTGGTCGCTGGAGAGCTCGACTTACCAAAGCTGGGATTTCGGAGACTACGCCCACCCCTGCCTCGGTGATCTTGACGGCGACGGCGATCCAGATCTTCTCGTCGGATGCGAGGCCGGCGGCCTGTACCTTATGGAATGCCTGGGACTGATTTACGATGTGGAGATATCTCTGCTGCCGTACAATCCACCCATAATTATTCCGGCACAAGGCGGCGAGTTTCAATACGTGCTGCGGGTGGAGAACAATGAATCTGAGTCGCTGCCGGTGAGCATCTGGACGATGATCACGATGCCGGACGGTTCGCTCTACGGGCCAGTGGATAGTCTATCGCTGAACCTGCAGCCCGGACCCTTAAGCCAGCTCCTTTCGGTGCAAATCCCGAGAGAATTCCCAGCGGGAGATTACACATTCAACGGCTACGTCGGCGCCAATGCCGACCTGATCTACAGTTCGGATTTCTTCACGTTCGAAAAAGAGGATACTGTGGCCGTAGAACCGGGTGGAATTACTGAAGGGTGGGATTTCACCTATCAGCTTAGCGATGCTCATCCGAATCCGTTTAATAACGGTACTCGCATCGAGTATTATCTTCCGGCAGCCGGTTGGACGGATTTATCGCTTTTTGACATACAGGGCCGAAAGGTCTATTCTTTGTTCAGCGGCTGGCAAACGGCGGGGGAGCATTCCCTGAATTTCATTCCGCAGAACCTGAGTTCAGGCATCTATTTCATCCGCCTGCAAGCTGGGAAGCAGGTCAAAATCAAGAAGCTGGGGTATGTCAGGTAATTTTTACACTCAAAATCAGGTAGAGAGAGTTTTGCTTGAAATAGCATAAAAACATCCTTATATTAAATTAGGATATAGAATAGCTGAGGATCGCATGGCTAAAGGCATTAAACCCGTCCAACGCGTAAAAAAGAGAGAATTAAAAGAAGATAAACTGGTTACGACCTACTTCCAGGCGCGCGATTACTTCGAAACACACAGCGGCAATATCCTTAAAATCGGCGGCGCGGCCGTGCTGATCATCGTTCTCGCGGTTTTTTGGATACGATCCAAGTCCAACGCCGAGTATCAAGCTTCGTATGAATTAGGGGTAGCTTTAATGGTAAGCCAGCAGGCAGATCCGGCTGCGGTTTCCGATCAATTCGCCCAGATCGCCGACCGCTACGCCGGCACCGCGGCGGGCAACGAAGCCTTACTATATGCAGCTCAGACGAAGCTCGTTGCGGGCCAGACGGAAGAAGCGCTGGAAGCCTATGAGACCTACCTCAAGAAAGGAAGAAAGGAAAAATACCTTTATCCCGCGGCGCTGGCAGGGAAGGCCGCCTGCCTGGAGAACCTGGGTCGTTTTCGAGAAGCTGCCGAGGCCTATCTGGCCGCTGCCGCCGCGCGCAAGGACCTTTTCATTGCACCGCGGTATCATCTGGATGCCGCCCGCTGCTTCAGACTGGCGGGGGAACCGGAACGCGCTCAGGAACAGTACAATCTGGTGAAAACGCGCTACGCAGACACTCCCTTTTCACAGGAGGCCGAAACCGAGAGCAAGAGAGTAGTGCCACAACATGACATAAACGAACTTTAATTCGGAGCGAAATTCACTCCGGGGGTAGATTCGCTGACAGCCACGCAAGCGGAGAGGACATTTACCCATCACCAATGCTATTCGGGAAAAAGCCTTCAGTGTAATATTTTAAAAAAATTAAACTTTTTTACTTGATTTTAGACCTTAAAATCCTTATATTTATTTCGGAGAAGTGGGTCAAAATGCCCCACTTTTTTGTTTAATTGGAATTTTGGCTTGGATTCAGTTGAGCTCGAAAGGCGAATTCAACTCTTGGTGGAGGCTGCGGGTTTCCATCTCCTCAGTGCTAACTGGACTCCTATGCGCGGCCGCCAGATGTTGCGCGTCGTCGCTGATGCGGAAGATCACAATATCACCATTGATGAATGTGCCGATTTATCCCGGGCGATCAGCGATCTGTTGGACAGCTACCCCCACGAATTTCCGGATTATCGGCTGGAAGTATCGTCACCGGGTCTGGCGCGTCCCCTGAAAAATTGGCAATTACAGAAAAACATCGGCCGTACAGTAGAAGTTCACTACGAAGAATCCGGAGTAAAGCGGACCTATCGCGGTGAGTTGATCCAAACTGATGAAGTTGAAATCCAGGTGCGGGAAAACGATATTTCCCGCAGGTTCCCACTGAAGGATATCAGTGATATTTACGTGCTCCCTACGTTAATCAAAAGTCAGCCTGGTAAATAGTCGCCTGGATTAAATGAAGGGACTTCTTAATCGAAGAAGGCGCATCTAAGCTTAACCGTCCTAAGAGGGCTATCATGGAGTTGAACATGATCATCAGAGGAATTGCGTCATGAATCATGAAATTGTGGACGCCATTTCTCAGCTATTACGTGAGAAGCGCATCGAGAAACACACGTTTCAGGAGATCATCGAGAGCGTATTTCTATCCATTCTGAAGAAAAAATACGGCAGCTCGGACAACTTCGACGTGATTTTCAATCTGGAGAAAGGTGACATTGAGATTTACTGCGAAAAGGAAATCGTCGAAGATGGCGCCGTTGAAGATCCCGTCACCCAGATTGCAATCAGCGATGCACAGAAGGTGGATTCCGACTTTGAAGTAGGTGAGGATTTCGTTGAAATCGTTGATTACAGAACCTTTGGGCGTCGTTTGATTACTGCTGCAAAGCAGAACCTGTCGCAGAAAATCAAGGAAGTCGAAAAGGATAACATCTACCGTGAATTCTCCGACCGGATTGGAGAAATTATCCTGGGCGACGTCCACCAGATCAACCGCAACGAGATTCGCATCAATGTGGACAAAACTGAGGTTATTATGCCTCGTGAGGAGGCCATTTACAACGAGCGATACCGGAGAGGCGATACCGTTCGCGCCATTATTAAGTCGGTAACCCGAACCCCCAAAGAGCCTCAAATCGTCGTGAGCCGCTCGGACATCAGTTTCGTCAAACGGCTTTTTGAACTCGAGGTGCCGGAAATCTATGACGGCATCGTGGAGATTCGGAAAATTGTGCGGGAGCCGGGTGACCGCACCAAGATCGCGGTTGAATCGAATGATAAACGCGTCGATCCGGTGGGAGCTTGTGTGGGCTTAAAAGGGGTGCGGATTCAAGCTATCGTCCGGGAACTCAACAATGAAAAAATTGACATTATTCACTGGACGGAAGACCGCAGTTTATTGATTCATCGAGCTTTATCGCCGGTCACTCCTCTGGAACTGATCCCCGACGAAGAGAATAAGCGCGTCATCGCCGTCGTTCCTGATGAGCAAATGTCCATGGCTATCGGGCGCAGGGGTCAGAACATCAGATTGGCCTCTGAATTGGTCGGCGTCGTTATCGAGCCCATCAAGGAATCCGATTTTTATGAGGAAGAAGAACTGCCCTTGGAAGATATTGAAGGTTTATCCCCATCACTCATAGAGAAGCTCAAAGCTGCCGGATTTACCAATGCGGAGCAAATTCTGGACGGCGGGAAAGAAAAACTGCTGGAGATCCACGGCATCGGTGAAGCTACCGCGGAAAAGATATTAGACCTGCTTACGGTCTATTACGAGGAATAGAATAGGATTCTCTGCGAATCCGAGAGGTTCGATTGCCCCAGTTCAAGATCTACAAAATCGCCAAGGAACTCAATCTGGCCAGTACCACAATTATGGAGTTCCTCAACAACATGGGACACGACACGCCCAAAGGGCATATGAGTCCCATCAGCGACGAACTCTACCTGGAGGTGCTGAAGAAATTCGATCGACCCCGCTGGTTGGCGCTTCAAGAGCAGGAAAAGCAGGAAAAAGTCGAAGTTCATAAGAAAAAGACTGAACGGGTTCGCGAAGAAGAACTGGAAAAAATCCTCGCCGCAACTTCAGAGATTAGCTTAACGGAAGAGGCTCAGAGCGAAGCTGAAGTTGAGGAACCCAAGAAAGCTGCAGAAGGGGAAATCCCAGCCGAAGAAGAACTTAAACCTGAAGTAGCAGAAGGGGAAACCGAGGAGGTCACTGAAGAAGAGGTTGTTCCCGAGGAAAAAATAGAGGAACCGGCTGAAGAACCGGAAGCCGCCGTTGCTGAAGCGAAAGCTCCGGAAGAAAAAGAAACTATTTCGGATGCAGAACCGGCTGGAGAAGTTGAAGTCGCTGAGACGACTCACGCAGCCGAAACCGAGGAAGTAGAGGCAGCGGAAAAAAAGAAGGAAGAGAAACCCAAGAAAAAGGCAAAAAAATCAGCACACGAACCCGGGACCTTCGAAGCGATGCTGGCTGAGGCCAAGCAAGAAAAAACTGTGGCCCGCGCCAGGGAATTGGCCCGCGTCAGAGATGCTGAAGAAATGGGGCTTACGCCCGAAGAGGCTCTCACTGCGCCCGCCAAGAAAAGACGCTTAAAACGCAAGAAGGAAGAAACCGCTGAAGAACAGACGATTAAGAAGGCGATCGAGAGAGCCAAAAGAGCGGCGAAGGAGCGCAGGCGCGAGAAGAAAGTCCCAGTCAAACCTGTAGTACAAGCGGCACCACCCAAACGCGGCAAGAAACGTCGCCGCGGCAAAAAGCACAGAGTTGACCAGAAGGTCGTAGATGCATCCATCAAGCAGACCTTAGCCTCGATGGAAGAGAAAAAACCGCGCCGGCGGCGCCGTAAGGTACAACATGCTGGAGAAGCTCTGGTTGAGGAGAACGTCCTGAAGGTCATGGAGTTCATCTCGACGAACGAGTTGGCCTTGCTCCTGGACGTGCCGGTCGCTGAATTGATCAGAAAATGCCTCGATATGGGTCTTGTGGTTACGATCAATCAACGATTGGATAAGGATACGATCGAACTGCTGGCCGGTGAATATGGTTATGACATTGAATTCCAGAGCGAATTCGACGGGACTGAAGTGGTCAGTGAGGAAGAAGAGGAAAAAGAAGAGAAAGATCACCCCGAAGATCTGGTTCCCAGGCCACCCGTCGTGACCGTGATGGGGCACGTTGATCACGGTAAGACGTCGCTTCTCGATTACCTCAGGCATTCGAACATTATCGCCGGCGAATCGGGTGGAATCACCCAGCATATCGGCGCTTATTCTTTCGCTTTTCAAAACCAGTTTATCACTTTCCTGGATACTCCCGGTCACGAGGCGTTCACTGCCATGCGGGCACGAGGTGCCCAGGTGACCGACATCGTCGTCTTAGTCATCGCTGCCGACGACCATGTCATGCCACAAACGGTTGAGGCCATCAACCACGCCAAAGCCGCCGGCGTGCCTATTATCATCGCCATCAATAAAATCGATAAACCCACAGCGGATCCTGACAGGATCAGGCGTGAACTCTCCGAGAAAGACATTCTGGTTGAGGAATGGGGTGGTAAATATCAGTGCGCCTTGATTTCCGCCAAAAAAGGCGATGGCGTGGAAAACCTTTTGGAAGAGATCGTTTTGGCGGCAGAGGTGTTAGACCTCAAAGCCAATCCCAAAAGGAAAGCGCGCGGAATCATCATCGAATCGCGTCTCGATCGGGGACGAGGTCCGTTGGCCACGGTTCTCATCCAGAATGGAACGGCGAGAATCGGGGATAACTTCGTCGCTGGTGCATATTCGGGGCGGATCAGGGCGATGTTTGATGAAAGCGGCAACAAGCTAAAAAAGGTCGGTCCGGGATTCCCCGTGCAAATCTTGGGCTTCGACGGAGCGCCTCAGGCCGGTGAATCGTTCATTTGCCTGGAAACGGATAAGGAAGCAAAGTCCATTTCCCTGAAGCGACAAGCCTTACAGCGGGAGCAGGCTTTCAGGCAGATCCGCGCACTGAGCCTCGAAGGTCTGTCCGAACGCATCAGGAAGGGTGAATCCCGCGAGCTGCCCTTGATCATCAAGGGAGACGTTAACGGCTCGGTCGAAGCAGTGTGCGACGCTCTGATGAAGCTGAATTCGGACGAGGTTGGGGTGAACATCGTTCACCGGGGCGTTGGCAGCATCACTGAAACCGACGTAAACTTAGCTGCTGCATCAGCCGCTTCGATCATCGGCTTCATGGTTCATCCCAATCTGAAATCGCGCGAGCTGGCCGCACGGGAAAACGTAGAGATTCGAGTTTACCGCATCATTTATGACGTAATTAACGACGTCAAGGCGGCACTGGAAGGCATGTTGGCACCGCAAATCAGCGAGAACAACATCGGCACGCTGGAAGTTCGCCAGACCTTCAAAGTTCCCAAGATCGGTACAATCGCCGGTTGTTACGTGCAGTCGGGCAAGATTGAGCGCGGCAGCCTGGTTCGACTGGTCAGAGACGGCCAGCAGATTTATGAGGGCGAATTGAGCTCTCTAAGGCGATTTAAAGACGACGTTCGCGAGGTCACTGAAGGATACGAGTGCGGCGTGAGCATCAGCAAT
>CAZHMN010000105.1:0-8113 GCA_964533705.1 uncultured bacterium | reverse complement strand
GTCGGTTCAAGACCGACCCCTACGCGGCGGCGATTATTTTAGCAGTATCATTTTGTCAATGTCTGTAAATTTTTCGTTCCTCTCCAGAATTTCAGCCGAAATTTTGCGGAAGCAAACGCTGGATAAGTTGTCTACTACCTCAGGGGCGATTTTCTAACACTTCTCTGATTTTATTGATAAACGCCTCCCGATCAATCGGCTTTTCAAAGCAGGCGGCGGGGGATGTCACCTGCATTCTTTCATTCAGAATGCGATCAAATTTGCCCGGCGTCCCGGTGACGATAACCACTGGAATCGCCCGAGTAGCTGCCGCCTCCTGGAGGTTTTGATACATCCTCAGGCCAGACTCTTCGGGCATGGTAATGTCCAAGGAGATCAGGTCAGGTTTCTCTTCCTTCGCCTTCTCGAATCCCTCGCGGCCGTTCAGGGCTGAGACGGCCTTAAAGCCGTTGTCTTCGAGGAAGGCGGCGAGGTAGGCCACAACATCTGGTTCATCGTCAACGATGAGAATCTTCGCCACTTTCTTTGGGCTCATCTTTTCTCCCCCGGAAGCGTTAGGATTCTTTCTTCCGCAGCGCCTCTAAGGCTCTCTGCAAAGCCTCCGGATCAGCCGATTTTAACTTATCCAGCACTTCTTCGCGCAGTTTTTCTTCTTTCGGCTCAGACACGGAAGGTGGTTCGACATTCAGAAGCTGGCATACGGCTTTGACGTAAGCTTCCGGACTCACCGGTTTTTCCAAGTAGATCCCCGGTCCGGACATGGTGAGTTCCTCCAGATCGGCCTTGCCCAAATCGTCGTGAGCATGCCCGGTAACAACCAACACGGGGATTTTCGCCCACTTTTTGCTTTTCTTCAATTCCCGGTGGAACATGGCTCCGGATCGTTTGGGCATCACCAGATCCAGGGAAATCAAGTCGGGCGCCTCGCTCTCGACCTTTTCCATGGCTTCAAAACCGTCACATGCGGTGACAACTCGAAAACCGGCATCCTGAAGTGCCGTTTTCAGGTAATTGCGAACGTCCTTCTCATCATCCACAACGAGAACGCATTTGTTGGTGAGGTTCATTTGACCTTATCCTCGCTCAATCCTATGCCCAAAGATTTCTATCAATTCTTTTCCTTCTGCGCCGCTTCAGATGCAATTAATTCAAGACGATGGCGGGGCAGTTTGATTCTGAAGGTTGATCCGACGCCGACCTCTGATTCAACTTCAATCGTACCCCCATGTTCCTGAACGATCTTGCGAGTGGTGAGCAATCCCAATCCCGTGCCTTTACTGGCCTTGGTTGTAAAGAAGGTGGTAAAGACCTTTTGCTTCACCTCCCAGTCCATTCCACAACCGTTATCCGATACCTCAAAGACCAGTACCCCATTCTCTTCACGCGTCCGTACGATGACCTCGGCGCCCGGTTTATCGCGAGTCACAGCGGCGTCAATGGCATTTGAAATCAGGTTGGTCAGGCAGGCTTCCAGGCCATCGGGATCGAGTGGAGCGGGTTTGACTTTTGAATCTACATCCAGTTTCAGTTCGACGCCTTGCTGTTTGGCTGCGTCGCGATACAGTTGGACGATATCCCGACACAGTTTTTTCGGATCAGTCATGCTAAGTTCGGGGAGACGCCCCTTGGCGAAACTCAGGAAATCCTTGACTAAGGTAACCGTCTTGTTGAAATTGCGCTGCAAGACGTCCCAGCCTTCGGAAATGCGCTCCGCATCGGCCCGCTTTAGGCCGCTGTCCATCATATACATGCCGCCTTCCAAACCCATCAACATATTCTTGATGGTATGCGCCAGTCCCGCGACCGTCTGCCCTACGGCTGCCAACCGTTCAGCATCGAGTTTTTCCTTTTCAAGCGCTTTAACCTGTGATATATCCGCCGAAATCTCGATTACATGGGCGACCTCACCGGGACTTCGGCCCAGCGGCGCCGTGGTCACAACATAGTGCGTTTCTTGACCCTCCCTCGATATACCGACCTGGGTGGCAGTGCGCTCTTCACCATCCCTAAACGTCAACGCGGCCGGACAATCCGGACAGGGCGTCCGGCGATCTTTATAAGCATCATAACAGTACTTTCCCGCTGCTTCACCGAACGTTTTTCGGAATTTCTCATTAGCGCGGACAATTTTAAAGTCCCGATCTATAACCGTAATAAAGCAGGGAACTCGCTCGAAGAGGAGATTGTATTCCCTCTGGCGAATGCGGGTTTCGGTCATGTCGGTCGTCATCTCGACGACGTACTGTACCTTTCCATTCTCATTTAAAAGCGGCGCCACATGCACCACGTAGTGGCAAGTGCGACCGCGGTGATCAATTCCGGTCTCGTCGAAAACGCGGCTCTTGCCGTCCTTGAAGGTGCGGATGGCGTCGCATTGGGGACATCGCTCCTCAAGACCCTTGCATACTTCATAACAACGCCGGTTTTTCCACCTGCCGAAATATTCCTCGAAATTGCGATTCGCGGTGATGACGTTCATCTTGGGATCAATCACCGCAACTCCGAAGGGGACAATATCGAAGAGCTGTTCCCTCAGGAGGGATTCCAGATCTTCAGGAGATTTTATTTCCCGAGTCGTTTTCAAGATAATATCCAGTCTAAAGGCACACTACGGCAGATCAGAGTGTTGACCCAAGATCGGCAGAATGACGTTATCCTTCTCTTCAGCACCTCTGTTGCGCCGGACTTGAACGCCGGATGGGATGATGGCCCGCTCTCCTTTATGGCAGGTTGTACAGCGCGAAAGATCCACTTTTTGCAGTTCAGGTGCTTTTTGAGCATGACAGCCGATGCACAACCGGTGCATGGCATCAACGTAGCCAATTGCGGTGTAATCCTGCACGGTTATCGTGGCTCCCTCAGCCATTAAGTTTTTATGACATTCTTCACAGGATTTCGCCGTCTCCGCACTCTTGGTTAAACCTTGCTGATGGCAATCGAAGCAGCGCAACGCTCCACCTTCAGATGAAGCATGCCAGTCATGCCTGAAAGCGTCGGATAGCTGGTACATATCCCGGTGGCAGGAATAACAGCCGGAACATCTATCCTGAGGCAGATTATAATGGTGGCAGAGCGCGCATGAAGCGTCCCTGCCGTTCTTTTCAATATGTTGCGCATGGGGAAAATCAACCCCATCGCCGTCGAAATCGCCGTCAATCCACATGGTGTTCCAACCGCGAGCCTCTTCCACAGGCAGGGATTCGGTACCTGCACTGCTTAAGCTCTTATTCGACAGCAAAGCAAAACCTATGGCGGCCGCGATAATGAACCCGAGAGAATACCTGGTTCGCGAAGCGACCGCCGGTGTGCCCAGGGAGGCTTTGCTGGCAAAGTCGAATTCCGGAATCTTCTTGGGATCCGCATTGGGATCAGCCGGCCTTTTTTCCCAGACCTTGAAACGTTCCACCATAAACAGGAAAACCAGCGCAGCAGCAGCGACGACGCTGGCGCTGATCGTAATTTCGGTCCAGGAAGGGAAATAGAGCGTTTCGCCCCGGTTGATGTGAACCAGACCACCAACGTTGATCCGGTTCAACACAATACCCGTAATGCCGGATAAGGCGATGACCCATTGCCAGGCCGGAGAAGTTCTGATCCTGGGTATGAACAAGAGGACCATGGGGATGACCGCCGCAATGGCGATCTCCACCCAGAACATCCTCACCTGCCATTCTCCGCCGCTCAGGTGACCCAGCTGACCCCTTACGGCCAGATCAATAAAACGCACGGCCAGGTAGATCAAGAACACCCAGCGGGCAGCCCCGCCGAGTTTTGCCAGCAGGTTGGTTTCAGGTTGACGATGGTAAAGCCATGAGGTGAATTTGCTCTCGAAGGAGACCATCATTATTCCCAACGAGACGGCTGAAATGAAGAACAAGACCGGCAGAAGGGGTGAATACCACAAGGGATGCACGTTGTAAGGCATAATCAGGAAAAGAGACCCCAGCGACGATTGGTGCAGAGTTGACAGGGCGATACCCGCAATCACCAGGGGCAGGCGCAGTCTCAAGAGAAAATTGCGTATTTTGGCCAACTTGCCGAACTCTTCGGCCGGAACCGGGAAAAACTCCAGAAGCAACACGGTCAAGTAGAGCATCACGCACCAGCCGACTTCGAAAAGCGGCGAATGAGGATTCCAGAAGATGATCATGTGCCAGATGTTCCAGGGAAGACCGAGATCGAAGAGCAATCCAACAGCCACCGCGACGTAGCCCAGGAACGCCGTCAATACCGCCGGTCGGACGATGCCGTGGAATTTCTCGAGCCTGAAAATATAAACCGTGGCGGTTAATATGAAACCTCCTGCAGCCAGGGCAACGCCCCCCATGACGTCAAAACCGATCCACAATCCCCAGGGAGTCGTGTCCGAGAGGTTGGTCGTTGCGCCCAAACCGAAGATAAATCGCGCCGTAGCTACCGCCGCTCCCAATCCCAAAATCATCCAGAGAATGGTCTTGAATGTGTAAACCCTATTCATCGTTTTCTTCCTCACTTGTGCCCACGGTAGGCTTTTGCTCTGGTTTATCCTGTAATTTCATCCGACGGCCGATAATCCAGCTGATCCCGGCCATCGTCGCCGACACGCCGACGAAGGCATAGGGCACGGCGTGCATCGCCGGCGCGGTGCGGGACGGCAGGGGTTTCTCTCCCAGCGCCCGTCCATAGGTCAGACATGATAGATCAATATCGGAAATGTAGAGCACCTGCGTTCCGCCGATCTCTTTTTCCCCCCAGACTCGATTGATGTACCGATCAGGATTGTCTTTAATGCGGTGGTGCGCTTCAGCCAAAAGCTCGTCGCGATCACCGAAGATCGTCGCCTGCGTCGGGCAGGCCTCCGTGCAGGCCGGTTGACCGCCCTGGCGGATACGGTCATAGCAGAGGATGCACTTCCTGACGTATGGCACAGGCTGATCCCAGTCGTACCTGGGGATACCGTAAGGGCAGGCCATCATACAGTAGCGGCAGCCCATGCATTTTTTACTATCGTAAATGACCGCGCCTTCCGGCGTTTTCGTCAGTGCTCCGACCGGGCAGGCTGAGACGCAGGCCGGCTGCAGACAATGGCGGCATTGCTTGCGAATAAACTTGCCGTCCGGTTTCTCTATGATCGAGGTCCAGTTGCGTGAGGAAAGACCGTCATCAGAGCTCCAGCGCCGGGGGACCTCCTCTCCAAGATTATAAGTTTTTTTGCAGGCCATAACGCATTCCCGGCAGCCGATGCACAAGGTCGTATCGGTCAGTATCGCTTTCATTGTGCAGGAACCTCCTCCTCTTTTACTACCGATTCGAGCGGGCGACTCAATCTCGGCTTCTCAACCCAG
Source organism: uncultured bacterium (assembly GCA_964533705.1). Taxonomy (GTDB): domain Bacteria; phylum Electryoneota; class B3-LCP; order B3-LCP; family B3-LCP; genus CAZHMN01. The sequence goes on along the minus strand of CAZHMN010000105.1, from coordinate 2,789 downwards.
GTGGGCCGATCTTCGTATCCGAGCGTTTCGATGACCCTGTCCCCGGCCCCCGGGGGGAATTTCCAACTGATGCCGGTCACCAATTGTGAAAGGGGCAGCAGCATGCAGTGTGCGATTTTGGTGAAGGGAATCATGACCATAATCAAATCCGCCGAAAGGACGTGAATCAGCATCATCAACTGATAGAAAGTCGGGCTGACGGCGGCGTTGGCGCAGACGTAACCGGTGATGAAGGGAATCACCAAGAGTAAAGGCCAGACATAATCCTGCTTGCGACTCAAAGCGCGCCCCGGCCGGTAAAAAACTCTCATCAGAAACAGGGTGATTCCCGCAAGGATTACGATCAGCGTCAGATTGTCAGCCATACTCTTGGGTATCGAAGGCCAGGCGAATCCGACTGAATTTTTCCAGAGCAGCACGTGGGTGGCGTAAAAGAGCGGCACCAGAATCAGCCCGATGTGGAAGAGGAAGGATACGGCTCCGTAGATAGGCCGCTTCGTCCACAAGCGTTTGATGGGAAACAGCCAGGCGATGGTTTGTTTGATCAGTTCCTTATAGGGGACGATCTTGTCAGGATTCCGATTCAAGGCTTCTACCATCCCGATTACCGTCAGGATGAAGATGCGAAGCAGCCCCAAAAGCATTATAACGAAGCAGAACCTGAACAGCGGGCCTTGCCCGAACTGGATCCATGCTTCCAACGTCTAATTCCTCCGTGAAAGTCAGTTGATTATCATTATTTCTCTTCTTTTTCCGTTACTTTTTCCGGTTTTTTGACTTCGTCAAAAATAATCGCCTTGTACAACAAGTCATGGAGTCCCACGATTTCGCAGTCAATGTTATTGTCCTCCATTAACTCGCGCAACTGTTTTTTACAGTTGGCGCAGGGCGCCACGCAATACTTGGCTCCAGTCGCCCTGATCTGTTCCGCTTTAGCCCTGCCGCCGACCGTGGTTCGGTAGGGCCGGATCTCATCAATGGAAACTGTACCACCACCCCCGCCGCAACAGATGTTGTTCCGGCCGGAAGGCGTCATTTCAACGTAATTCTTGCAGAACGCTTTCAAGATTTCACGCGGCTGGTTCACGATCCATCCCGGTCGCGAAATATTGCAGGGATCGTGATAGGTCACCTTCTCAGTGACGACATTGGGATCCAGCTTTAAGCGCCCCTCCTTCAGCATCTGATGTGTGTATTCCATGATGTTCATCACCGGGAGGGCATTTTTGCCGCCGCAAAAAGTGGGGTAGAAAAATTTGGCGCTTCTCGAGGCGTGTCCGCATTCTCCGATCAGAATCTTTTTCACTTTCAAGCGTTCGGCTTCGGCCTTGATTTTTTGGAGGGCTTTCTCCAGAACGTGATCGCTGTAGAAAAGGCCGTAATTGATACCGTCGAAATATCCCGTACCGATGGTCCAACTGTCCCCGGTAGCTCGAAAGACGGCGGCGTTTCCCATCAAAGTATCCGCTTCCATCAGGAAATCCGATACTGCGGGTACGAAGAGGTATTCAGCCCCTTCCTGGTCAATGGGAAAGGGAATATCAATCCCCTTCTCCTCCTCCATATCTTCGGAGAGGAATTCGAGAGTATCCAGAAGCGCGGGGACAGGAATCGCAGAAGTGTTGCCGGTGGCGCCGATCAACTGTTCTCGCGTGCTGACGACCAGCGCTCGGGGGGCGATGCCGATTTCGGATAAAATGTATCTCCCCAGATGCGTTACCAGACCGTGATCAATGCCCATAGGGCATTCAAAGTAACAGCGGCGGCAGGCGGTGCAGTCCCAGAACGATTTGGCCATCTCCTGGATCTGCTCATCGGTCAAGCCGGGATCGCCGGTGAGGCGCCCTCGCAGAATGCCCGAAACTGTAAAATGGCGGCGGTAAACCGACAGGAGCAGTTCGGAACGTTTGCAGGGAATATCTTTCTCGTCGCCCGTGGCCAGGTAAATCTGGCAATTCGTGGTACAGCGCGAACACTTGGCGCTGACACGGACATAGTGCTCCATGGCCAGGCGATAATTGGTATGTTTTAGAATGGCGGCGAAGGCTTCCAAAAACCGCCGCGGTCGGTCATCAACGTCAAAATCCTCGACGTGATAGCGTACGGGAAGCTTCTGCTTCTCGACGACTTCCTGGGGCTTGGGAAACGCAAAAGCCTTCTCTCTCTCTTCCTCGGTAATGATTGGAACTCGCATGGTGGTTCTCGGAGGATTTAGCTGAGGTTTAGTTTTTCATGACCCAGCACAGTACCCTTTAAGGGGGGCAGAGCGCCGTACCGTTTTGGATCTTTCTTCGATCCGATGAAGTCATTGGGGTCCAGAAGTTCGATTTCGAAATCACTGCAAATACGCTCTATACCCGGCACGGCGTGATGGACGTAAACCCGAACGTTGTATCCTGTCGCGGTGATGCGTTTCAGTTCCAAAATTTCTTCGTTGATTCGATAGGCATGAGCACCGCAGCAGATTGCTGCGCTAACCTGCTTTCCACAAAGCGGACAGGCGCGTTTGGCGACCAGATCCACCGGCAATAGACTGGCTTGCGTGGAACGGCGAATTTCCCACCCCAGTGATCGAAAAAGATTTTCAGTCCAGGTTACCAGGTCGGCCGTGTGCGGTTGCACCTGGCCGGGTTTCAGAGTTTCGTTGCGGGGGTAGGGTTTAATGCGCCCCGCCAGATAACCGAACAGGGCATCGGTCGCCGACCCGATTACGCCGTCAACGACCTGGCATCCTTCCGCCTCGAGCATCTCCCGATAACGATCTTCAATGCCGTTGCAAATCAGAACCT